>CAZHUP010000304.1:0-3126 GCA_964535495.1 uncultured Rhodohalobacter sp. | reverse complement strand
AGCCACTCCAGGATGACATATTTACCCTCGAAGTCAGACAGGTTGTGAGTTTCGCCATAGGCATCGGTGAGTTCAAAATTTGGCGCTTTCTCTCCTACAACGGCACCTGACTGAGCCGTTGCTACAGCCGCACAGATTGTAAAGGAGATCAAAAAAAGTAGAGTAATCTTGATTGTGTGTTTCATAGTATTTGGGATTGGTTAGGTGGAAAAAGTATGAAGTTTGTATTCATATAAGTGTTGACCTTTTACTCCAGGGAAGTCAGTGATTCTGTATTGGATAGTTGATCCAACGCGTCCAGCACAATGCCGGGGGTTAGCAGTTCGGGCAGAATCATCGGCTCTGATAGATTTTCACTGTAAATCACATAGAGCGGAACACCGTTTCTGCCGAATGACTCCAGTGCCCGGGTGATTTCAGGATTCCGGTTTGTCCAGTCTGCTTTGACCATTACAAAACCGAGCTCCTCAAATCTGTTTTTGACACGCTCTGAACTGAAGACTATCCGTTCATTTGCTTTACAGGTAATACACCAGGCGGCAGTAAAATCGATAAAAACGTTTTCACCTTCTGCTCGATAATCGTTAACCAGTTGGTCTGAGAACGGTTCCCATTCAATTCCATATCCATCAACAGTAGTTGTGCTGTCTCCGCTGTTGGTTAGAAGAGCCGGTGAAGAGGCAGAGAAGAAAAAGCCACCAACAATTAATACGGCGGCTATGGATCGGCTAATAATTCGAGACCGGTTACTGATTTGAACCGCTTTCCAGCGATGGATAATCCAGATTCCCATAGAGAGGAGAAGGAGTCCAAAGAGAAGGCGTGTCAGCCCGTCTACACCGGCCTGCTGACCAAAAACCCAGATCAGCCAGATTGCCGTGGCAAAGAGAGGGAAAGCCATCGCCTGTTTAAATGTCTCCATCCATGCGCCCGGTTTGGGCAGGTATTTCATCAGAGCCGGAAATGAAGAGAGCAGAACGTAGGGTGTGGCCATTCCTATGCCAAGCATGGCAAAAATCATCAAAGCTGTGGAGGCCGGCAGGGTGATGGCAACGCCGAGAGCCGTGCCCATAAACGGTGCCGTACATGGAGTGGCTAAAACAGTGGCCAGAATTCCGCTGAAAAAGGAGCCTCGTAAACCTTCGCTGCTTCCGGCTTTTCCGGCAACGCTGATCAGGGAGTTACCAATTTCGAAAACGCCCATCAGGCTGAGGCCGAGGCCAAACATCAGAAATGTCATAAAAGCGATGAAAGCGGGAGTTTGAAGCTGGAATCCCCAGCCAAGCTCCTGTCCGCCTGCGCGAAGAAGCAGAAGCAGTCCGGCTAAAACCAAAAAGGATAGCAGTACGCCCAATCCGAACAGAAATCCATGCTTTTTCACCTCGCCGGGATTGTGGCCGGACATCTGCAAAAAGTTCATCACTTTGATTGAAAGAATCGGGAAAACGCACGGCATCAGATTGAGGATCAATCCGCCGATAAATGCAAAGCCGAGAATGACCATGAATCGTCCGGAGAGAGCGGATAGCGGCAACTCTTCTGACACTTCGGCCGCTATAGATGAATCGCGGGTATCGATCGTCATGGCTTTATAAGTACCTTCTTCATCCCAGCCGTCAGGATTGTAGAGAAGTCCCCACAGGTAATCAAACTCATCGGTTTTATATCCCGATTTTTGCAGCTCCATGGTAATGGTATTTCCATCAATAGAGAAGGGCTGATCGGCACTGTTCTCTATTTCGGACTCTTCGTTAGCGAAGTAGATAATTTCGGAGTAGTCGGGGATATCAAAAGCGTCTGTAGAGAGGGTAAGTGTTGCGCGGTCTCCGTCAAATGAAGCAGAGGCACTCCAGTAATCAAGTTTTACGGGGAGCTTATTTCGTGTCTCCGCAAATTCAGCAAGCCATTCGTCACTGTAGTCAACATCGCTGTCGGTTACATCCAGTGTAAGTTCAATGTCGGCATACTCGGGGATACAGACCTTTTCGCAGATCAGCCAATCGGCTTCTGCCTTTAGGGTGTAGGTTTCTCCGGGAGTGAGATCTTCCGGTGCAGTAGCCTCCATCATAAAGAGAACATCTCCGTAGTAGCCGTAGCTGCTCAAACCGCCACCTGCATCAATCCAGACGGGGTAGGGCCACTGAATTTCACCGATATTAAAATTTTTGTCATGAGTCCATTCCACCATCAGCGGCATGCCCGAGTCGCCGGGATTTCGATAGTAGACGTACCAGCCTTCACGAAGCTCCATGTGAACTCCGATCCAGAAAGATTCGCCCGGCTGAATGGATTGGTTCTCAGAAACCAGTTCAACTCTGGCGTTGTCGGTTTGAACCGGCTGAGCTTGGAGTAACCCGGCTGCCATAAATAAAGGCAATGTGATCAGGAGAAGAGTATTTGTGACACGTTGTCTCATAGAAACCAATAGGATCAGTTTAGGTCGGTAAATATAAATTTAGATAAAAAGCTGAATATCTTATTCTCAGGTGTACAAACTTTAACAAAAGATATTCACAGTTCAGCAATACAAGGGAATTTTTTTGAAAAAAAAAGACACTGAATTGTGTCAGTCTAATCTTATAGCGGTGTGGATTTTCGAATCGTTTAAATACACCGGGAAGTTTCTCTCAGTGTAATACGTTTGCAATTGCCACATCAATGATCTCTTAACGGCAAAATCGAGATGAATGTTGAGTATTATTATGGAGGATATTGTATAGAAACGATATCATACTGTTCTGCTCCCTTCATCTGTTATTTTACGGGATTTACACTACTCTGGCGCCGTTTTCTAATAAGGAATATTTTTTTGTGGGAGTTGACCTTCTTTTTTGGCTTAACAATATAGAGGTGGATAAAAAATAATCCACTCAATAAATCAATCCTTGGGTACAACAATATATCCAAAAAGATCATAAATACGTGAAAGAACCAATAGATAGTATCCAATGATTTAGTAAATACAAATCCAAAAAGAGGAGAAGTATTATGAAATTTAAAATCAGTCTAAATGTAACCGCAATATGCATGCTGTTTACATTTTCAGCATCCATGTTTGGCTGTACGGAAACAAATCTGCACGATACCGAAAGTGCAGAATTGAACGCAGCCGAAATTACAAGTGCA
>CAZHUP010000303.1:0-3139 GCA_964535495.1 uncultured Rhodohalobacter sp. | reverse complement strand
TTATTTGACAGGTGCTGGAATCCTGTGTTGTATACCGCATGGGCCGTGACCCAGAAGCTAAACTCAAAGAACGATTTGAAGAAGTTGTTACTCTTTTTAACCTCTTCTTCAAGTGTCAGATTCTGATTTGTTTTGCCAGCCACCTTTTCCCAAAGCATTCCGACTCTTCTGTAGTTGGGATCATGCGTAAAAAGATTTGTAGGCGACATCTTTGGCGATACAGCTTCACTTTCGTTAACTCCAATTTGGTCGCCGCTGGGACTAAAGAGCGGCAGTGCACTCAGCCGACGTAAAAACCTAAGAAGCACCACAAGGTCATCTTCAATCTCCTGAATAAAGAATTTTACATCACCATAACTGCTTGTACCACCCCCATTACCAAATTTATCATAGAGACGACTTATGCGGTGAAGTAGGTGGTGATGTGCTCTTGTTGTTTTTTGCAAGTTAACTAAGCGGTTAAAGTCTAGCTTCAAACGTCGCAGTTCCCGAATCCTCTCCTCTAAGTGACGCCGCAGTACTCTTACCGTCTGAACGACGACCCTGTTTTCGTATATGTCCAGTAACTCCTTGGTCTGAAGCGCAAGAAGACGACGAGGACGAACGCCGTGGTAGGATACGTCAACCCAGTCCTGCGTTCGCATCGCGAGATCCTGCAGAGCGCGGTTTGAAAGACGCCGTGCTCGCGCAGCGGCAACACGTATTTCGTCAAATCCAACCTGATCACGCGGATAGCGGCAAACACTGTACAAAGCAGATCTATACCCTTTAGACTTGTCGAGAAGTAACTTCTCCACGTCTGTAAATTCCGTATTGGATTGCTCAAATGACGGGTCAAAAGGGGCCTTATCAAGGGCATTCTGCCACTTATTGCTGCCCAGACTTTCTAAGGCATTCAGTACTGCTTGTTGCTCACTGTCACTGGGTAGATCGTCGTCCTTGTGGTGGAAACGGAGACTGTCGTTTCCATCCGAAAATGAAACAATGACCTCTCCGACTCCCCGGTGAGCAGTGACGGGTGCTGGCATGTCCACGGAAACCCCATCCAGTCGAACAAACGAGTGTTCAGCTGTCTTGGAGTTAGGAATCACTACCCATCTTCCAGGTAACACAACGTGAGGCGGGGTATCTTCCAATCGCCCTATGAATCGATCAAAGTAACGTATAGGTCTCTTATCCACGTGCTAAATCGAAGTGATCAAGATAACTCTAAAAGCTTTCGCTTAACTCGCTAATCCTCTCACGCGCCCTACTCAACTTCATATTCTCACTATCCTCCAACTCAGACAATATTTCATCCAAATATTCTGACCTATTGTCATACATACCCCCAGACATACCTTTTAATACTTTAGTAACAAGCAAGTGGTCCAATGCTTCATCTATACTATTGCTCCTACCGTCCATAGCCGCTACGTATACCGATATATATCGCCGGGCTTGTCTAATCAGTCGGTGTGTGATTCCTAAGTCCAATTTTTCAGTGTCATTTTGTATGCCCTTAAGTATATCCTCTGCGTACTCAGTCTCATGTCTATATTTCTCATAGGCTTTATTAAATACATTCTTCAATACTTCATTTGTTACGACCTTATACGCTCCCCCATATTTATTATCGTTAGCATTCCATTTAACCGTATTCAGGCGCTGCACGTGGGCTCTTCCATATGTTTTGGGGGCAGGAGTATAAGTCGACTCGTCATTATTAGCAGTCGCTACAAACCAGACATTACTTGGGAGTAATATCTTAGTACCTTTCGATGGCCGTAGGTATTCAGGTATACGTGAGTATACCCTATTCTCCTCACCATTACCTGCACTCTCGTATGCCGAAAGGGGCTTGTTGAGAAGTGCAATAGATGGAAGTTGTATATTGTCATCGGCAACCCCGTCTTCAATCTGCCGTGCCTGGCGTTCGATCGCAACTAAGAAGTCGGCGAAGTAATATTCAGGTCGCGATAGATTTGCTTCATCTAAGACTATGAAATATGGTGAGTGACGATACCTCGGTGTATGGGCACGATAGAGTGCCTCCAAAAATTCGGTTTCGTGATACTGACGCTCAAACGTATTGTAATGACCAACCAGGTCTTGCCTATCACGCCAGCCAGCTTGAACCTTTATGGTCGTACTGCCGGCTCCTAATGCCTTTGCGAAATACTCCCCTAATGTAGTTTTACCTGTACCGGGAGGCCCTTCTAAAATAATCAGCCTGCTCATTGCCATGCCTGCGAGGTAAGAAGCAAGCGTTTCGCCATCATAGCTTAGATTGAAACCTGAAAGGCTTGTTTTTATGAGATCGATCAAATTTGCAGTGCTTGGTGTCGATTGGATGACGTTGCTCGGCTCAAGTTTGAGGTTATCATCTTCATCCAGAGCTTCCAAACGGGGGAAAGCGGAGGCACGCGCTCTACCACGGTTAACCTGTTCAAGTAGCGCTGCGAGCTTCTCGTCAGCCTCCTGATACATCGTTTCCCAGTGCTCGGCTGCTCGCTTTAACTCTTGAACCTGCGCCTTAGAAAGCGACTCGGCCAAGTCGTCGAGCTCGAGTCGTTGTACGCGCTGCCTCGCCTTATCTAGTTCACGAGACAGGGAATTATTTTTCTTGCGTAACTCCCGCAGTTCTTTCGCTTCTGACGCTGTAGGTCGACTGGATAGCTCCGCACGCAGTTCCTCTGCGCGCTGTCCAACAATGCGAAGTTCCTCGTCTAAAGCTGACAGGTCACGTCCTTCGTATTTCTCCTGAAGGTGTTGTAGCTCAGCAATTTTACTAAGATTCTCCTCGCGTTCGTTTTTCAACAGCGCGTACCTCTGCTGCAGCATTTCAAGCTCTCGCCGCTCAGAAGCCACCTCGCTTTCGACCCTTCGCTCTATGGACCGCTTTAAGAACTTTTTGTCCTCCTGAAACTCAGCCTGTTCGTCCTTTACCCGCAGTTGTTCCTCCTTTAACTTCTGCTTCTCTTCTTCCAGATCAGCGCGTTCTTCTTTCAGCTTTTCGAGGTACGTCTCTTGTAACTCAGCAAGCCGCTTACTCCGTTGATCTTCCCACATTAGGCGATCTTCAGCTATCTGGCGTTCCGCAGAGCCACGCAACTCATATGCCTCTTGCTTGGCCATCCTGACGGCTTCTTCAGCCCTG
>CAZHUP010000302.1:0-3140 GCA_964535495.1 uncultured Rhodohalobacter sp. | reverse complement strand
TAGCGTATCTCATTTTCTCGGGTTATCGTCCATTCATCATCCAGCCCCTGAAGCCGATGTCTGTAAATTATCTGATCAGGAGCCTCAAAAGTGAGCCCGGTTACTGTAGCCTGTAAAAAATTATAGTCGTGTGTTAGACGATATTCTCTTCCGGGCACTACATCGCGCCCACTTATGGAAAGTGATTCAAACTCGAGCCCAGGAGCGGCCTCATTTCTTTCAACCCGATCGGGAAAGAATCGGCTTAATCCCTCTACAGTTCCCAGCCAAATAGTGCCGTCGGATGCCAAAAATGAACCACCCGCATTTAGCTCATTGGCAATTAGACCCTGGCTGTTGGTAAAAGTTCTATATGAGAGCATCCGTTCCAGCTCAGTTTCAGAAGCATAAAATTCATCTTTTCGAAACAGGTAGAGTCCCCGGTTGGTACCAATCCAATATCGGTCTTCTCGATCCTGAATAGTAAAATAGAAAATCGTTTCAACCTGATCCGATCGAATAAGTCTTTCGACGCTATCATTACGATAGCGCACCGGTCCGTTGAATGTTGAAAACCACTTCTCACCCAGATGGTCAATAAATATTTGAATAACCCCGTTACTCGGGAGCCCGTCAGCAATGGTAATGGTTTCAAACTCACCGTCGAGATATTTCACTACACCTCCGTAGGTAGCTAACCAGATCGTCCCATTTTCATCCTGTTTGATATCCATCACTGTATTGTTGGGAAGTACATTGGATGTATCGTACTGATCATATCCGTCACTGTGAAGGCGAAACAATCCATCGTTATAAGTCGCAATCCAGAACTCATTTTTACCACGATCTTCATAAATGCTCCTTACCGACTGAAAATTGATATCAAAAGCTTCAAAGTCTGTAAACCTTCCCTCCTCGTAAATTGAGATCCCTTCTCGAGTTCCAATCCAGAATCGATTCCGGCTATCTGACAAAAATGTGTAAACTTTGTTATCTATCAGACCGTCTGTTTCATCAAACACCCGGAAATTCTCACCATCATATCGAACGGCACCGCCTCCATAGGTAGCAATCCAGATATTCCCGTTATGATCTTCAGCAAAACCGGTTACCACGTTGTTAGGTAATCCGGAATCAATATTATAGCTTTGAAACAGCTCGCCAGAATAGTGAGTAATTCCACCGCCAAGGGTACCCAACCACAGATTTCCCTCTCGGTCAATAATACTTGAATAGATAATAGTTGCCGGCAGGCCGTTTTCCCGACTGTAATTAGTAAAGGTTTGCCCGTTGAAAAGTGAAAGCCCGTTTTCAGTTCCAACCCATATACGATCGTAAGCCTGAACGGTTATGGTGAGTACTCGATTGTTATTCAGCCCGTGCTGTTGGTTGTAGAGTTGAAATTCTCCGTCTCTAAAAAGGACCAGCCCTTCACGTGATGCAATCCAAAGACGGTTATACCGATCAACAACAACATTCTGAACCCTTACTTCCGGGAGTCCTTCTTCATCTCCAAAATAATCGCATCTCCCATCTTCAAGACGAAAAAGCCCCTCGTCTGAAGCTACCCAAATCACACCATCTTCAGTTTGAGCCAAGCCGTTTGCCGTATTGATGCCAAGTTCATTCTCTTCACTGTAGTTAATGAGCCTGTCCTCGCTGTCCAGTCTCCATAAACCTTTTCCTGAAGTACCAATCCAGATGGTGCCCAGAAAATCTTCAAAAAATGCTAATACTGGTGTATCCGACAGCTCTGACAAATAATCGGGAATGTGCAGCGAATCATCTTTAATGACCGTAATTCCGTTTTCGGTCCCTACCCAAATATTTTCTGCTGAGTCTTCAAAAAGAGTGTGAACTCTGTTGTTTGCAAGACCATTCTCTTCGTAATACTGTCGAAAGCTCTTCCCATCAAAACGGTTCAGCCCATAGCCGGTGGCTACCCAGATATATCCTTTCGAATCCTGGATCAGGTCGTGGGCAACCGATTCACTTAACCCTATTTCGATAGAGTAATTGCGAAATGGAAGAATCTGGGCTGATACCAATTCCTGTACCCCAAATAACACAAGGAATATCGCCGTTATTTTTCTGCATATAGTCATCAAAATAAGCTAACAACTTCCAAGAAAGGAGCAAATCACATATTCATGTGGTTTTAGACTTATAAATCACCTGAATTGAGTGTAGGAAGGCACAGAGTTACTATATAGTCAAACTTCTGAATCGTACAATAATTACTGCTAAAAACAGAAAAAGCCCCAAAACTGGAGCTTTTTTCAATTCTATTAAGAAAATATTTGTTAACCGAGATATGCTCTCAACGCTGCACTTCTGTTGTGATGACGAAGTTTACGAAGAGCTTTTTCTTTAATCTGACGAACTCGTTCGCGAGTCAGATCAAAACGCTCACCAATCTCTTCCAGAGTAAGTGAGTGCTCACGGCCAATTCCAAAGTATAAGCGAATCACTTCCGCTTCTCTTTTGGTAAGCTTTGAAAGTGCTCTTTCAATCTCCACTTTCAGAGACTCGCCCATCAATTCATTATCAGGATTGGGGATCTCCTCATTTTCAAGTACATCCAACAGCCGGTTATCTTCACCTTGAGCAAATGGTGCGTCCATGGAAAGGTGGCGGCCGGATATTTTTAGGGTATCAGCTACTTCAGATACGGTCATTTCCAAACTTTCAGCTAATTCAGCAGCAGAAGGTACGCGCTCGTACTCCTGCTCTAACTTTGAAAGCTCTTTACCGATTTTGTTCAATGCACCAACCCGGTTGAGCGGTAGTCGAACAATACGACTCTGCTCGGCCAATGCCTGTAAAATTGATTGTCGAATCCACCAAACAGCGTAAGAGATAAATTTAAATCCACGGGTTTCATCAAACCGCTTGGCTGCTTTAATCAAACCAAGATTACCTTCGTTAATCAAATCTCCAAGAGATAATCCTTGGTTTTGATACTGCTTTGCAACAGATACAACAAAACGGAGATTGGCTTTGGTGAGTTCTTCAAGTGCCCTCTGCGATCCTTTTTGAATCTCTTTTGCAAGACGAACTTCGTCGTCGGGGGTGATGAGCTTCTCTTTTCCTATTTCGTGTAAGTATCGATCTAAAGATTCAGATTCGCGGGTAGAAATTCCTGAACTTTTTGCCACGTT
>CAZHUP010000301.1:0-3160 GCA_964535495.1 uncultured Rhodohalobacter sp. | reverse complement strand
TACCACTGATTGGTGGGTTCCAAGGGGCCGGTCAATAGTGAATCTTCTTTTAGCGGCTGTTCGGCCAGTTTGGGATAGATACAGGAGCTGCCGAGAAAAATCAGCTTTTCGACATCATTTTCGTGAGCTGCTGAAATCAGGTTATTCTGAATTTCCAGGTTTTCGTAGAGAAACTGCCAGGGATAATCACGATTTGCTAAGATCCCGCCAACCCGGGCAGCAGCATTAATCACAACATCGGGACTGTAATCGTTAAAAAAGTCCACAACAGACTGCTGATTTCTGAGATCCAGCTCCCTGCTTGATTTTGTGATTAGGTGAGTATACCCTTCTGACTCAAGTCTTCTTTTAATTGCAGAGCCAACCATTCCGTTGTGGCCTGCGACATATATTTTTTTATTGACGTCCATTACACTACTTGATTTCTTACACTACTGTCTTGAAAACTAATACTGTGTCTTTTGACTACATTATCAATCTATGTCTAGTCCCTAACCCGGTCCCATAAAATCAACGTAGTTGTAATCACACTCAAAACCGGGGCTATAACTCCTATATAGTCAGCAATCGAGGCCCTTCTTCTCACCTGGAGAGTCACTATATCATTATTCTGCAATTCAAACTCCCACATCTCAGGAGGTTCAGGATCGTGATATCGATATCTAAAGTATGCGACCTCCACCAGCCGTCTGTCCTCATTAAACCTGGAAACCTTAATTTCTACCTGTGTTTTTGCCCAGTCTATGCTTGCCTCTCTTCCAAGCGGAGTATAGCCAAAACTAAATGAGATGAGATCCGGCAGATTTGTCCCCTCCGGTACAAGATATCGTCCCTGACTATTCACATCTCCCCACACGTTTACAGAGTCGACCAGCTCGCCCATTTCTGCTACACGAATATATCTATCACTCAATCTTTCTTCTATCTGGGCCTGAGCCGGAATTGCCATTATTAATACAATGACGATAGCAGCATAGGTTATAATGTGGTGCATATTTTTTGATTTAGGGTCGAAAATTAGGCTGTCTGTCATTGCAAAATATTTTTAAACATAAGACTCATAGCTTTCATACATAGACTTATAATAACCGGAACCGTAATAGCCTGAAGTCTCCTTCTTGTGATCAAATCCATTTACTACAATGCCACTGATTTTTGCATCGATCCGCTCCAGATCTTCGACCGTTTTTTGAAACACTCCCCGATTGGTCTTTCTGTATTTGGTAACCAAAATTGTAGACTGCGCTCTTTTTAGGAGAGCGGTTGAATCACTTACGATTCCAAATGGTGGAGTATCCAGAATAATAACATCAAAGACCTCTTCCATTTGATTCAAAAATTCATTGAACTTTTTACTGTTCACAATCGTATCCGGTGCTTCATACCGGCCACCGGAGGTGATCAGTTTCAGCATATTTTTTTCTGTATCCTTCAACACACTCTTTAACTTGCTTTTACCGTTCAAATAATCGGTTAACCCATTGTCGTTTTCATACCCAAAATAGGTGTGCAGTTTAGGGCGTCTGAAATCGGTATCAATGACCAATGTTTTATAGCCATCGTCTGCAAATGAAACAGCCAGGTTTGAGACAATAGTAGATTTACCATCACCTTTTTCAGCACTTGTTACCGCAATGGTTTTAGGCGGTGCGTCACCATTTTGATAGATTAAATTATTTTTCACCCTTCTGATGGCTTCGGATGCCAGATTTGATCTGTCTTGAAGCAGCACCAGTTCTTTCGGCACATTACCCTTGCCTGTGGTAAACGACTTTCTCTTTCTCTTTGGAACTTTATCCATAACCGGTACAGCGGCCAGTAGCGGAAGATATGATGTTCTCAGCATATCAAGATTGTTCACGCTGTTATCCATAAACTCTCGAATAAAAATAATTCCAGCAGAGAACATACCACCCAGCATTATTCCCAGAATCAGAAGAATTTTTCTGTTTGGACTAATAGGACTGCCCGGCGTTAACGCTGTATCTACAATTCGCCCAAAACCGAATTGAGACTGCCTTAAAACAGACATCTCTGCGTACTGCTGTGATACATTTACAAATAGCTCTTCATTTAGAGTAACATCTCTTTGCAAGCGAGCTAACTGCATCATTCCATCCGGTAGTGAATCCAAATCCCGCTCGATCTCCTGCTTTCGCTGCGCTAATGCTTCACTTCTCGACTGAAGTTGATTCTGTTCTATCCGAAGCTCTGTTAGACGTGTCTGAATAGTAGCAACCATCTGAGCTCTCTCTTCACTATCCATTCCGGTGTACTCTTCGTCCTCGGTGAAGAGCTGTGCCGAAAGTTCTCTTATTTCATTTTTAACTCTCTCAATCTCTTCATCCAGACGTTTCAATTGTGGCGGAGTTACTTCCCTCTCTCGCACATTTGGGTTTCTCGACAAAATCATGGTTCGTTCAGCTTCGTATCTGGCAAGCTGCTCCTGAGAGTTTCTAATTCGGGGGCCAATCGCTTCTGAGAACTGTTCCGACAATCCCGGCTTCAAGCTTTCCATTCTCTGCTCATGATTTTGAATGGCCTGATTCACTGACTCCAGCTCCATATTTACCTGCTGGAGTTCAATTTCAACAGTTGTTTGCCGTGTTACAATACCGGAAGCCTGCTCATCCATCCGAACAATGCCGGTTCTGTTCATAAACTCTTCCAATCTTTGCTCAGATTGTTGAAGCCGTTGTTCAATATCCCTTTTTTCTCTCTCTAAAAATTCTGCCGTAGATTCTGCTGCCCTTCTGTTTTGCTGAGTAGAACTCTCAACATACATTTCCATCGCCATGTTTGAAATATGCGAGGTTTCCAAAGGTGAGGGGCTCTCAAAACTTATCTCAATTATTTCCGAATCCCTTTCAGGCCGAAGAACAGACAAACCTCTTCTTACTCGCCCAGTTACTGCCGCCTCAGATGCTCTGCTAATATTTCCCTCTTCATCAACATTCCAAAGTACCGGAAATTCCACATGATCACCCGGCTCCTCTTCAATCAGAGATGCTGCAATTTTTCGGGCAAATTCTCGCGACCTTAGCACCTGGATCTCATTCGCTATTGTAGAACTTGTGCCTACACCAGTAGTTTGGGAAATAATCCTTGACAACTCATCATCACCGGATGATCCGGCACTAATGATCATTGTTCCACTACT
>CAZHUP010000300.1:0-3165 GCA_964535495.1 uncultured Rhodohalobacter sp. | reverse complement strand
TATGTAGTGCAGGAGAAGATTCATCAGCATGAGATCCAAAACAGATTACATCCGCCGAGTCTCAACACAGTTCGGGTTTATCTGTATAAGTCAGTTAAGGATAACACTACACATATTGTAAATATCGCACAGCGAATGGGAAACGGGGGGGCACTGGATAATGTGGCGGCAGGCGGACTTATTTCACTTGTGCTTGATAACGGAAAGATGCATGGCTACGCACTTGATCGGTACGGCCAGAAATATGAAAATCATCCGATTACAGGCCTTTCGTTTGACCTGGAGCTTCCTGAGTTTGAAGCAATGAAAAGCCTGGCAACGGAGACGGCGTCTAAACTGTTTCTTCTTAGGGTGGTCGGGCTCGATCTCTGCTACG
The DNA here is from genome assembly GCA_964535495.1 of uncultured Rhodohalobacter sp. GTDB lineage: Bacteria > Bacteroidota > Rhodothermia > Balneolales > Balneolaceae > Rhodohalobacter. The sequence goes on along the minus strand of CAZHUP010000300.1, from coordinate 2,789 downwards.
ACAGAAGCGGAACCTGGAGAATTATTGAGATCAATACAAAAAGGCACAGCATACGGTTTGCGCAGTATCCGGGCCGCCCCTTTTTCGGGATATATATGGATGAAGTAAAGCAATATTGTATTGAACGACATTGGACGAGAACATAGATATGGATAGATACGATTTTTTAGCGAGATCGATTAGCAGGGTAAAGAGTTCTATCGGCTCACTTTATTCAGGGGTACAGAATTCATTAAACCATAAGATCTCTAGGGCTAATGCAAATCATCTGCGAAGTGAGGTTGTAAGGTTTCGGAATGGAAAACAAATTGTAGATAAAAAATTAAAGAAAAGAATAAAGGAATATTCATCAGATCGGTTTGGAACACCTGACTATTGGCCGTGGCTGGCGTATTATACAGAAATGAGAGGTGAGTTTTTGGAGGGGTGGCTTCCAATAGACTACTATCGGTTTAGTTTACTCCCAAATTGGAATCAATTAAGTGAAGTAAGTTTATACAAAACATACGACTATCAACTATTTGGTGAGTTTGCAGTAAAGCCTATTGCGGTAAAAATATCAGGGAGATGGTACGATGCTGATTATGAACCAATATCTGAAATTCATCTATCTGAAAAATTAAGAGAGCATGGAGATGAGTTTGTAATAAAATCTGATGGCGGCCGAGGGGGCCATGATACGAAGTTTGTGGCTATTGATAAATTTAACGCTGATGTGCTTGATTCGAACTTCAATTATGTAATACAGCCAGCCATTAAACAGCATGATGAGATGGCACTTTTTTCGGGTAACTCTGTGAATACCATCAGGGTTGTTACTTTCAGGACGGATAAGGGTTCTTTGAAACCTGTTTTGACTTATATAAGGTTTGGCCGGGGTGAATCGAGAGTAGATAATATTAATTCGGGAGGTCTATATGCTAATATTGATTCTTCTGGTTTTATCTGTTCTAACGCCTACCAGGGAATGGGACTTATTACAGAAGAGAAACATCCCGAACATGGTTTTGCTTATAAAGGAATAAAAATTCCCGGTTTTGCTAAAACAGTGGAGAATTGTCTGACCGCCCATAGAAGGTTCCCATTCACAAGAATCATAGGCTGGGATATATGTGTAGAAACCACAGGGGAAGCCCGATTACTGGAATGGAATGCGAGGAGACCAACAATCAGGACCATGGAACCATTGTTTGGCCCGCACTTTAAAGGCTTAATTTGAATAGAAAAACCAGAGGATTTTGGGCATGTATATAGCAAAAAAGTTATCGCCGCTAAAAAATAGTATACTAAAAAAGTATCGGCTAAAACGGTATACAAAGAAGGCGCATGGTATTCGGCAAAATGTAATTGAGAGAACAGGCAGAGAGGTCGTTACCAAAAAAGTAAAAGAAGAGATTAAAGAGTACTCAAAAGAAATGTTTGGAACACCTTCATTTTGGCCTTGGCTTGCAGTATATACCGAAATAAAAGGTAAGTTTATACCCGGGTGGCTCCCCAACGACTATTTTCAGATAAATATATTAGATGAATGGAATCCCAGAATGTTTTCAGAATTAAGTGACATGAAAACATTTTATCATTCTTATTATGATAAGTTTGCCATTTCACCTATAGCGGTAAGAGTCTCTGGAATATATTTTGATGAACAATGGAATGTTATACCTGATAATAAATTAATTGACTTGCTCCGATTGCAATCTCCGGAGGTTATCATAAAGAAAGATAGTGGCTTTGCTGGCAGAGATATTCGTTTTTTAAATACAGAGAACTTAAAGTTACAAACTTTAGAGGAATTCAATGGGAATCTGGTTATTCAGCCAGTTGTCCAACAGCATAAAGAACTTGCAAAATTGCATAATCACTCTCTGAATACACTTAGAATATCTACATATCTTGATTCAGAAGGTTTTGTAAAACAAAAATTTATTTTCCTTCGTTTTGGAACTGGCGGTAATAGGCTCGATAATGCATACTCAGGAGGGTTACTCTTTTTTTTAAACGAAAAAGGTGAATCTATTTCAGGTATTATAAATTCTATAGGTGTTAGTGTTGATCATGAAAACTCTGAGTTGTCTTTAATTATAAGTGATTTAAAAATACCATCAGTTAGAAAGGCTGTTGAAAAATGTAAAGACCATCACCGCAAATTTCCCTATGTTAGATACATTGCTTGGGATGTATATATTGGTAAAGACTCTGAACCCAGAATGATCGAATGGAATGCGATTCGTCCCGGTATGTGGTTTTCGGAGCCTCATATTGGGCCGATTTGGGATCTAAATTCTATTCTCAAATAAGTATATGGTCTAAGATTGCCGTGTTGCTTTTTCAAATTTGAATAAAGGAAGCCAGTCTTAATTTAGTAGTGTATTAAATTCAATCCAGTTAATGGTTAACTGAGTTTCATTCGTTTTTTTAATAAACTGAAATTCAATTTAAAAAAAGTCCTCTTCATAACCACTCAAGTTCTCACAGAAAAAACAGCTCACGTGGTTTAGGGAACTACATCTTTAAGATGTCAAAAGCGTTGATAGACCGTGGGCATTTCGCAGAGATACTGGTCACCAGTAATAAAAATAACGATACGATAACATTTGAAGGAATAAACGTTCACAGGGTATTTACAAACCATTTTTTGAATAAAGTATTCAGAAAAACCGGGAATTGGCCACTATTTAATTCTCTTTCTATGCTGGCTGATAAACTGTATGTATCCTGGCTGGTGCGAAAAAAGTTCAGGAAATTGAATAAAACCAATTCTATGATATCGTATAGGTTTTAAACTATCA
>CAZHUP010000299.1:0-3176 GCA_964535495.1 uncultured Rhodohalobacter sp. | reverse complement strand
TGCTTGCCACATTCTGAGGACAGCGTAACCGCTGCAGATTAAACCTGAACCGTTAAGCAAATTCCCCCGTTCTCTTCTTCAAAAGCTTCGTAATTCGGTTTATATTCTCTAAGTGCATCTCGTTTTTTCGGCTCTCTAAAGATTCATTAACCTGTTTAATGATGACAGCTTTTTCGTGTACGGTATTGTCTTTGAGTTTTCCATGTTTCAGAAACCAGACTGTTACTTCCTGCCAGCTCCAAAGCATTGTTTTTGCCGTTATACCGGCTGCCGGCAGCGGAAAATCTCCTTCGCCCCGGGTACCTGATATAAGCTGCTGAACGGATTGACGGCTGCGGCCTAACCTGCGGGCTATTTCTGCACTGGTTACCAAATCGGATGGCTCTACTCTTTTCACCCAAAGATTCAACCCGGACTGTTCTACTTGTTGTATTGCAGAAATAATCGCTGATTCAAAATCTTCTGCTTCACGATTGAAATCCAGGTAGGCAATTCCCTTTCTGAAGGAGAGAGTGGCATCATCACATCCTGCTTCAAACAGTGCGTCTTCAAGGCCATCATCAAGCCCGGCCTGTGTTTCTATTAATAATGTAAATTCATAAACGTTCATAATAGTTGAATGTAATTTTAACAATGTGGACATTTATCTACCGCCCGCATAATTTGCCGGGCATGGTTTTGTGGAACACGCGGTGTACTCCAGATCGATATGATACAACCATCACGGCTGGATTCGGGACATTTCAACCTCGCCCATGTATGTGACGAACTACCGGCATCCGTAATACGCCATTTTTTGGATACAGCATATTCAACAGCTTTTCGAATTTCTTTGTTTGGATGTTTTTTCGTCAAACTGACTATGGTTAGTTACGTTGTAAATGCAGCCATATTGTTTACTATTGTAAACAAGTATAAAGAATTTGTTGATCTAACGAAAGGACGCCAAAATAAACTGTCAATAACATTTGCCGAAAAAATTAATTCTCCAGCCTGATGCAGCCGTATCCGGAAATACACCAAGTTTACCAATTCCAATTTTTATCAATGTATTTATAAAAGTTTAGCAGAATCGCAGTGTTCGATTTCGGTGGGAGAGTATGAATAATATCTTAAACAATTGCATAACATATACTTAACCACCAATATCAATAGACCTACAGAACGATCCAAACATATTTTCTTTGGTTCTCGAAACGTATCGACATTGGAATGGTTTTATTTGGAAAAATTAGTGATAATGAGATCATGTAACTTCAGCTAAACATTTTGTAAATCATGATCGAATTCGAACAGATAGGTACCATTCACAGCCCTTATAATGATCTTGAGGGCATGCCCATACAGCCTGCGGGGGCGGTCGGTGTTCGCGGTCGGGTCGAAGTATTGCCAGATTACGTAGACGGCCTCCAGGATCTCGACGGCTTCTCTCACATCATCTTGCTCTACAAGTTTCATCGCGGCAGCGGCTTCGATCTAAAGGTCGTTCCATTTCTGGATTCGAGCCCGCGTGGAGTGTTTGCCACCCGAGCTCCACGACGCCCCAACCCGATCGGAATGTCGGTTGTACGCCTCGAGCGAATCGATGGAGCCGTGATTGATGTCCTCGATATCGACGTACTCAACGGCACGCCACTCATGGACATTAAGCCGTACGTGCCACACTTTAATTCGCAAGACGAGGTTCGCACCGGGTGGCTCGGAGAGAAAGACAGCAATGTGGCGGTTCATCGCTCAGATAGTCGGTTCAGATAGCTCACTAATTTATCTGACTACCAATACCCGGTAAAAAATTAAACACTGTTCGCCCCGGAAAGCCAAAAGTGTTCCATGAATCAGAAAATCATTTAAACTATTATTGCTTCAAAAATTTTATTTGATAAAATTGAAAATAGGAACACAAAACAAGTATTTTTAAACAATTTCTAATCAGAATAACAACAAATGCGCAAATTTACATTGATAATACCAGCAGTTTTCACTTTTCTCATTTTGTTTTCATCGTATGGCATAGCCCAGGATGCTGAAGAGGAACTAATTCGCGAAGCAGTTGAATACTATTTTCAGACTCATGCTACGGGAAACGGGGAGTATCTCCGGGAAGCATTCCACCCGGTGGCAAACCTCTATTTTGTAAGGGATGATGAACTCGCAAAAATTACTCTCGAAGATTATATCGCGATGTTTGACGGTACCCCTCCTGATGATGAAGATCGCCGGGTACGGACCATTGATGAGATAGATTTTTCAGGAAATGCTGCAATTGCTACAATTACTCTTGATTATCCAAATGCCGTCTACACCGATTATATGTCGATGCTGAAAATTGAGGGTGAGTGGAAGATTGTGAATAAAACGTTTTATTTATCTCCGAGGTAGAATTTATTATTTACCGGTGTACATGCCTTTGGTGCTTATCAGGGAAAAATCTGGCGGATTTTAATTTACATTTAATTTTTATGATCAAATCAAAACGGTCAGGATATTATCTTCCAGCGTTGTTTCGTATGCCTGTAGTGGTTTTGCAGCTCTTCCGCTGATATTCTGCCCATCCAGTTCAAAACGGCTTTTACCAAAGCTTGTACATTCAAATATGTTATTTTGATGATCAAACTCTACCTCTGCCTGCCTGTGAGTGCAATAAATTGATGAAACCACAAAAGTGTGATCATCAACCCGGACAATGATCAGCCCGTCATTTAGTTGTTCATCAATGATTTTCACTGCACCCATCATTTCATTCAGTTTCGGCTCTTTACTCAGGTCAATTTTTAGAACACCTGGTGAAATCTGATAGGCTTCAGTATTTATTTGATGAGTATCGCCTACCCTGGAAAATGCTGCGCAACTGTTTATGCAGAACATACATCCTGCGGCTGACGCCACTACGGCAACACCTGTTTTCGAGATGAATTTTTTCCTTGTCATCTTTTCCATAAACCCTCCTTATTTTTTTATGGATTACATATTATGTTCGTTGTTAGTTGTCTTTTCTGTTTCTGATTACCAAAGCAATACCAGGTGGGAATAACAGCCATCCTCCGCTTGCAGGCAACACAATTACAATAACCACAGCTAAAATAAGTAGTGAATAACCTAAGGATACGGGAAGCTTGCTATATTCATGCTCTGCCCAGTTAACAAAAATTCCCAACACAATCGAGAAAAATCCAGAC
>CAZHUP010000298.1:0-3178 GCA_964535495.1 uncultured Rhodohalobacter sp. | reverse complement strand
ACTTTTGCTCCACCGGTATGACGACTACTATTGAATAAGGTTACACGAAAACCTAGGGAAGCGTGAATATCGGATACAGACTCTTCTGTTACCGTAGAGTAGTAGTTCAAATAGTCTGCGCTGACGGATGCCTCCAATATAGAATTGATCTGATATTTGATCCCTGCCGAGGCTCTGTAAAGAATATCTGCTTCATCCGTAATCATCGTACCATCGCCTGGACTACCGCCGGGAGGAAAACCACCGCCTCCACCCCCATCTGTCATTATCTGAAACCGATATCTTTCAATACCGGTGCGCAAATTCATATTCCAATTACTCGATAGGTTAATGTTTGATGAAGCGCGTGCACCTAAACTTTCCGCAGGATTATCCAAATCTCCAAAAACACCTAATCTCAGTTGCCATCTTAATGTCGGCCAGGTTTCAAATTCAACAGCGTAGTTATTAAACTGTTCATATCCGGATAGTTCTGTTTCATTCTCAAGGTTCAACTTCCTAAAAGATGACCCTGCTTTTATATTTATTCTCGTAAAAAGTGAAGGAGAAAAGCTTAAAACCGGCTGGATCCAATAAATGGATCGATCGAATTGCGTTGAATAATTGCTCCCCCCGGTTTCAACCCCTAATCCCCAGCGGTCTGCAATTCGATAATTTGCATTGAGAAGTAAAAAAAGTGACGACCATGCGTCCCTGTCGTCTGTAAACCGACTATATGCTCCACCGCCAGTAAGATCAGCTGAAAATTTACCTTTAGACATAAATATATTGCCCATCGGTGTAATCGTGCCGTAGCCTGTATCACTTTCCCGGCTCCATTCAGACAGCACCGGGTTTAAGTAAGTATTGGATGTATATCCGGTTTTACCATCTAATAGTAGTAACGTATCCCACTCCTGACTGAAAACAGCACACGGTATGAATGACAGGCCGACCAGCATAACTACCCATTTTTTCATAAATAGAGCACAGCATTTTTATTACCAAATCCATCGTCACGCTTAACATCCGCCAATGGGTCCGTGACCCACTCATCTCCATTTTTCACAAACATGTAGTGATGCTCACCCCTTACGACCGGAATCATTCCTGTCCAAACTGTTTTCCCATCAACTGTCTCCTTCGTTAAATTTACGGGATCCCAATCACTGAAGTCACCGGCAACAGCCATAGCTTCAGCCTCCTCATCAAAATAGACAAACCGAATCCACACTTCAGACTCACGTTCTGAAACTAGTTGCACAGATTGATTATCATCAACTATTGACGCCATATCAGACTGCTCCTGTTCATTCAGCAAAAGATATCCAAAACTAAACATCATCAAAATAACTGCTGCAGCTGCATAGAGCGGTTGAATTGTTACTTTTCTGGGCCTAAACAGAGACAACCCTTTTTCGGTGCCATTCTCTTTTTCAGAGTCTATGTTTTGAATTCGATTCATAACCTTACTGCTAAAATTATCGGGTACGGAAAACGAATCAGCATCAGGTTCACCATTAAAGGTTTGAGAAAGTGTTCGCTCAAACCGAAGCATTGATCGCATTTCGGGATCATCGGCAATCATGTGCAGTGCGCGTATTTCTTGCTCCTCACTCAACTCCCCGTCAAGGTAGAGCTGAAACAGCTCATCATTATTCGATTTTTCGTTGCTCATAGTTGCACCTCATTTTCTAATCGTGATTTAAGTTCTTTTCGTGCTCTGTGTACCCTTACTTTTAAAGCACTTTCCGATACACCGGTCTCTTCAGACATTGCTTTATAACTCATTCCATCTCGATACTTCATTAAAAACGGCTCAGAGTAGTCATCCGACAACTTTAATAAAGATTGCTGCAATAGATGATCCCACTCACTCAACTCCAATTTTAAATGAGGGGTTTGTTGTTCAATTAAATTCGAATCCAAAAACCCTGATTCCATTTCACTGAACCTTCTATTCTCCCGTCTAATATTCTTAGCATAGTCACGACAGTGATTCATTGCAATTGAATAAAGCCACGTTGAAAATTTTGACTTTTTATTAAACCGGTCAAGCTTTTCATACGCTTTCACAAAGATCTGTTGCGCCAGCTCTTCAGCTTCATCCATATCTTTTTCAAAACGGCGGACAACATGAAAAACCATCGACGAGTATCTTTCAACTAAAACTGAAAAGGAATTCCTTTCACCCGCCAGGATTTTCTCTATTAATTGAAATTCATCATGTTCAGCTGGTTCACTCATCAAAAATCTTTAAGCATTTATTACGGGCAGCATACATTCATAATGGTGTGACGATCCATTCTACAAAAGGTTACTAATATTTTTCAAATATGGCGATGCACCCTAATTTATTTGAGAACAAATTTATAGTAGAAACCTATTATATAGAAATAAGAGCAATTAAAGCATAAATCCACTCTATGCCAAGAATCAGAACTTTATTACCTTTAGGTTCTAAATAATAAAGACATACTATGGACAGAGAAGCATTACAAGAGCGTTATGGAATTATTGGTGAATCATCGGCTATTAAGCAGGTGATTGACAAAATCAGACAGGTTTCCGGCACAGATATTACTGTTCTTCTACAGGGTGAAAGTGGCGTTGGTAAAGATGTCTCGGCCCGTGCAATCCATTCGCTCAGTAAACGAAGTCGAAACGATTTGGTAATTGTAAACTGCGGTGCCATACCTGAGGGAATTATTGAGAGTGAGCTGTTTGGTCATGAAAAGGGATCGTTTACCGGTGCCCATGAAGCTCGTAAAGGATATTTTGAAAAAGCGGATGGCGGAACCATCTTTTTAGATGAGATTGGAGATACTCCAAAGAATATTCAGGTAAAACTGCTTCGAGTACTGGAAAGCGGTGAGTTTTTTAGAGTCGGATCCAGTAAAATGTTTACAGCAGATGTTCGGGTAATCGCAGCTACAAATCAGGACTTATGGGAGCTTGTAAAAGAGGGCAAATTCCGCGAAGATCTCTACTATAGGCTGGATACAGTAAAGATCAAACTACCGCCACTGCGCGATCGACAGGATGATATCATTCCAATATTCAGAAAATTTGTTACCGAATTTTCTTCAAAATACGATTCTGTATTTCAGGGCTTTTCTGATGAAGCCAAGGAGTTACTGATCTCCTACCGGTGGCCGGGAAATATTCGTGAACTTCGCAATGTTGCCGAACAACTGGT
>CAZHUP010000297.1:0-3179 GCA_964535495.1 uncultured Rhodohalobacter sp. | reverse complement strand
GCCTCCCGGATTGTTTCTGCGACCCGTTCATCATTTGCCGCCTGATCTGAATTTATCAGCAGAGTCTCAATTGAGTTGGCCGAACCAAGATCGTACAGATATTGGTTATAAGCCGCCCCTCCGCTTACTCGTATAATTACTATATCTCCGTTATCTGATTGCTCAATCAGCCACTCCATCGCTTCATCGACGTCACTGCTACCGCCCATCAGCAATACGCCTGTTTTCGGTGATACCTCTACATTTTCCGGATTCCCAACACGGCCAATTGAATATGGATTTTCCTGATTATTTTCAGGACTCGTTTTATTGAAAGTCTCAGATTCAGAACAACTAAAAAAAAGTAGAATGGATAAGAATGAAAGAAGTCTCAACTTTTTTAAATCAACCTTTCTTATATGGTTTGTTGTCATCATTTCATCTCTGTAAAATTTCTATTTTTGTCTTCGTGATATTGTATTTCTGTTTAAAAATGATGTTTGAATCAAAATTTAGTTGCTACTTTCTTATTGTTAAGCCGAAATAGGACAGCTTTAAATACTAACGAATCTACTGAAGAACAAGATAATTGTATACAATAAAAGACCGATATAAATAACCAATCATTATTTATGTAGATAGCTCTGAAATCACATCATCTCTGGACAGATTGATTTATTATTAAATATCTTAGTCTGAACTCAATAGGCTCTTATGAACAGATTACAACTGCAAGACATCTACACCTACCCGATAAAATCACTTGGTGGAATACGGCTGGATAAAGCTAAACTTAAGGAGAAAGGCCTGCAGTACGACAGGCGATGGATGCTGGTGGACAAAAATGGGGTGTTTTTATCCCAGCGAAAACATCCGAACATGGCTCTTTTACAGACGCAGATCACTGATTGCGGAATTTTAGTTACGTATAAAGATAATTCAGAGCAGGCTATTCTCGTTCCGTTCGAATCAGAATCTGACCGCTACCGGGAGGTGACGATATGGGATGACCGCGTTGAAGCACAGCTTGTAGATTCCGAAATCAGCCTGTGGCTATCGGAGTTCCTGAAAACAGACTGCGAACTCGTGTTCATGCCCTCATCAACCAAGCGAAAACTACCCCCGGAGTACGCGGTTAACGATGAATCGGTCAGTTTTGCAGATGGGATGCCTTACCTGTTGATCGGTCAGTCATCACTGGATGACCTGAACTCCCGCCTCAACAATTCCGTACCGATGAACCGATTCCGGCCGAACCTTGTGTTTGCCGGTGGCTCACCTTTCCAGGAAGATGAGTGGGACACTGTAACCATTGGGGACGCCCGATTTAAAATTACAAAACCGTGCGCCCGTTGCGTGGTTACTACCGTAGATCAGCAGACTGCCCAGAAAAGTAAAGAGCCGCTGACTACACTTTCAGCCTATCGGAATGATGGCGGAAAAGTGATGTTTGGCCAAAATATGCTTTTACTGTCGGGAACGGAGATATCTGTTGGAGATCTGCTTTCTTTTAAGAGTAAATCTCAACGTTAAAAGGAATAATGAATTCATTTATGTGCAGCGGTTGGAATACCGCTACATTAATCGTAAATTTACGATTGAATAAATTCAACAATCCAATTATCAGAAACCAAATGAATACAACGACAGAAACAAAGACTCTTCTTGAAGTTTATGATCCCGCAATGTGCTGCAGTACCGGTGTGTGCGGGCCTGATGTAGATGATTCACTGGCCGATTTTGCCAACGACGTAAAATGGCTCAAATCTCAGGGAGTTGATGTACAGCGCTTCAATTTGGGTCAGGAACCAGAAGCGTTTAAAATGAATCCTTCCGTGCTATCCCGCCTGCAGAAGGAAGGAAGCGAATGCCTGCCGCTACTTTTAGTCAACGGCGAAATAGTATCCGAAGGCGGCTATCCCGACCGGCGGCAGCTTACTGAATGGCTTGCAATTACTCCTGAAACTAAAACAAATGGAGCAGCCCAGGCAACAGATCTGCTGGACTCTTTAGAAATGGCGGTAACCACCGGAGATCAGGATAATATGAGGGCCCTGTTTGAGAAAGGAAAAGAGAACGGTTTATCAATACAGAAACTAGTTGATGCCATGCAGAAAGGAATCAACAACCGGCAGCGCTTGACACAGGCCACGCTTCAAACCGCAAATGAACTACTCGGCGTAGAGCCCGGTGGATGTGCCCCGGGAAGCGGATGTTGCTAATCAATGGATTTGATTACCCGGCTATTAGGTCGGAAATGATAAAAGTCCCCCTTAGAAGGGGGAAAGCGATCCCGACAGCTGTCGGGAGAGCAGGGGGATGACTCGCTGAGTTTGGAAGCGTGTTCACTGCTTGTTTTTGGGCACAAAAGTCATCCCACATTGCCCCCTTCTTCCAAAGGAATCCCTGCAGGGAAAAAGGGACACTCCTGAATTACAAGATCTTTGAAATAATAATCATCATCATGAAACATCTACCGCAAATTACTCCCTACATCTTTTTCACCGGTAAAGGCGGCGTTGGAAAAACCTCGCTTGCGAGTGCGACAGCTGTAAAGCTTGCTGATGAAGGCAAACGCGTACTGCTCATTAGCACCGATCCCGCCTCTAACCTTAAAGAGGTTCTTGAGACCGAGGTCACTGAGAAAATCACACAAATCAACGGTCTTGAAAATTTACATGCTGTGAATATCGATCCGGAGCTTTCTGCTGAGGAGTATCGAAACCGCGTGATATCTCCAATGGAGGATATTCTACCGGAACATGAACTCGAGAAAATTCGCGAAGAGCTGTCGGGTGCCTGCACGACTGAAATTGCGGCCTTTGATGAGTTTGCGCGGTATGTGGCAGGAGATGAGGATGATCAGCCGTATGATGTCATTATTTTTGATACGGCCCCAACAGGTCACACGCTTCGACTGCTTGAACTGCCGGCAGCGTGGAGTGATTTTATAGAATCAAATCCGGACGGGGCGTCCTGCATCGGACCCTCCTCAGCGCTGAAGACAAGCCAGGAGCGCTATCAAAAAGTTGTGGAGCGGTTACAGGATGAAGGTTCTACAACGATATATCTGGTCAGCCGGCCGGATGGATCTGCGCTGCGAGAAGCCGATCGTTCCGGTATGGAGCTCGATGAAATGGGACTTTCAAACCAAGTGCTGCTGATCAATGGATATTTTGAGCCGATTGATGAGTCGGATC
>CAZHUP010000296.1:0-3182 GCA_964535495.1 uncultured Rhodohalobacter sp. | reverse complement strand
ACATTATTCACACATATATTAGATATGTGTGTTAACAAAAATAGATCATTCTATGAAAGCAGCAATCGCCTATCCCAAATATGTTAAGCCGGAACCGGAATCCTCAGGATTGAAACAAACCGGATTTCCATCTCCGGCAACTGATCATCTGGAGAGCAGACTAAATTTGCATAAGCATATAGTAAAACATCCTTCATCAACTTTTTTTAGTCGGGTTGAGGGCGAATCGAGTTCACTACTGGGAGTTCATGACGGGGATATTCTGGTTGTTGATCGCTCTTTGGCGCCTAAGAATGAATCACTGGTGTTAGCTGTGTTGGATGGTGAGATCAAAGTGTGTCGAGTAGAACAGCGGTTCAATGAGTGGTATCTGATTCTTGGCGATGGTAGTCGCCACCCGGTCAGTTTTGGTGATGAAACCGTGATCTGGGGTAAGGTTACGCACGTAGTTCATGCAGTGTAGTTAACCAAGAGAATTTGATTTATGCCCTCGGCTTTTGCTCTGATAGATTGTAACAATTTTTATGCCTCCTGTGAGCGAGTTTTTGACCCGACCCTTCGAAATCGCCCGGTTGTTATTTTATCGAACAACGACGGATGCGTGATTGCCCGCTCCAACGAGGCGAAAGAGTGTGGGGTTGCGATGGGAGTTCCTGAGTTTAAAGTTCGATCGGAGGTTAAGCGTTATAATATTGCGGTTCGCTCGTCCAACTATGCGCTCTATGGAGACATGAGTCGGCGTGTGATGGAAACCATTCAAACCGTAACGCCCAATATGGAAGTCTACAGTATTGATGAAGCGTTTGCTGAAATTTCGGGACGTGATCATGAGGAGATCATAGAGAAAGGCAGGGAGATCAGGAAAAAAGTAATGAAGTGGACCGGTATTCCGGTATCGGTGGGATTGGCCCGGACCAAAACGCTGGCGAAGCTGGCTAACGAGACGGCGAAATCGAATAGGGAATCAGACGGTGTGATGGTACTTCGCACCAAGTACGAGCATCAAAAGTTACTCAAAAGTACTCCGGTTGATGAAATTTGGGGAGTAGGCAGGAACTACTCGAAAACATTACAAAAATACGGATTATTTACAGCCTGGGACCTGACCCAGCAGCCCGATTCATGGATTCGCAACAAGATGAAAGTAACCGGCCTTCGAACCGTCTGGGAATTGCGCGGGCACTCTTGTCTTGCGATCGAACATGCGATTGATCAACGAAAAGGCATTCTGAGTTCAAGATCATTTGGTCGACCGGTGTACGATTTGAATGACCTAATCGAGGCCGTCTCATCTTTCACAGAAAGGGCATCCGAAAAATTAAGAAAACAGAAAAGCCTAGCCGGAATGATAACCGTGACACTTGTTTCGGATAAATACTCAAATCCCGGTCTGCCCTATAAATTTGGTTTGAACGTGGATCTTGAAACTCCGACGGCGGACTTAATCACTTTGATAACCGTGGCAAGAAAGTGTGTTATTCAACTTTATGAAGAAGGGCGGAAATATAAAAAAGCATGGGTCATGCTTACCGGCCTGGTATCTGATTCTGAAATCCAGACCGGGCTTTTTTCCGAAGTTGACTATTCAAATCGTAAAAAATCGCTGATGGATAGTTTTGATTATCTCAACTCAAAGTTTGGAAAGAGAACGCTTCACTCGGCTTCATCCGGAATTGATCAGGCGTGGCAGATGAAACAGCAATACCTAAGCAATAGATATACAACACGCTGGGATGAGTTAATGGAGGTAAGGATTTAATGAATCAGTCAGTCCGTGGGGTGGCGCTTCAGTATTTGTTCAATTTGCCAAAAGTGTCGACGCTGGTGGGCATCCAGCAAAAGTATATATTCCGTCACACTCATTCTGAATACTTTGAAAACCGGGTGAAAAGCCTTCAGTTTGTCGAGATCAATAGAGTGAGTTTCTGCAGTATCCAGGAATTCAATCAATCTTTCTTCTGTATCAATTAACCTGCTAAATGTATCTGAAGCCGAACTATCGTTGTTTTTTGGTTTTAGCGGTGTGATGGTTTTGATGCCAATGTTATAGGGTGGTTCCATAAAGCGGATCATTTTCCTCGCCATCCATCCGGGTATAAACTGCTCATTGTTCGATTTTTCAGGGTTGCCGTTATTGACCGAGCTCTCTATCAAATCCAGGTAAATAGAGTTAAACTGAATCAGGTGCCGGCACACTTCAGCGACACTCCATGTTTCCGGATTCAGTTTCAGGTTCATAGTTTCTTCAGGAAATTTTTTGTAGGTCTCGATGATCTTAACTGCCCCCACGACCATTGATTTTAAATCACCGAAAGTAAAAACATGATTTTCTGACATATTAGATAGTTGAAAAATTGAATTTGAGACTACGTTAGAGTACGAACATCAATTAAACTTTGAAACGGTGTATTACGCCCGATTTGTTAAATTCGGCAAACTGCTGAAGGTGATAAAAGATGTTGTTTAGTTCGAAATATACTACCAGGTTGGATGAAATTCACAAGGTGCTGGTGTAAAAGTCGCCTATCTATATTTGATCAATCTTTGAAAGGAGTTAATTTCAATTTATTACAAATCATATTGGTTTAATTCTTTTACTTGCAGAATGGCAAAAAAATATTTTACCCAATTCATTTTTTTAAGCTTTCTCACCTTTTTATTCCTCAGTTCTTGTGAAACTGAAGAGAGTTCCTCACCATCTTCATCAGCTACGTCTGTAACAGTTGCAGAAGCGGAAGTCAGAAATCTTTCAGATGGTTTTAAAGTCTCATCAGAAGTAGTTGCATTTAGAAGATCATACGTTGCCTCAAGAATTTCCGGTCTGATTGAAGATGTGAACTTTGAAGAAGGAGATCGCGTACGTGAAGGAGATGTTATGGCTCGCCTGGATGTTCGGCAGCAGCGGATTGCTCTACAGAATGCAAGAATAGCACTCGACGAAGCCCGGGATGTAAAAGAGAGAACGGAAAAACTGTATGAGACAAATGCCGTAGCCAGGGCGGAACTTTTAACTGCAAGGCGCAATTTTGAGCAGGCTGAAGCAGAGGTGGAAAGGCTTGAACTGCAGGTTGAATTTGGCGAAATACGGGCACCTGTTGATGGAGTGGTTACAGCTCGATTAATTGAGATTGGGAATAATGTATCTGTTAATGAACGGGTATTTACAGTAGCAAACATGGATT
>CAZHUP010000295.1:0-3214 GCA_964535495.1 uncultured Rhodohalobacter sp. | reverse complement strand
GACGTCCTCTTCTTCCCGCAGATGAGGCCAGAATAACTATATATGAACCGTCAGAATATGAACCGTCAGACCGTTCCAAGCGGTCAGACGGGTATTTATAATGTAATTGACTCCAGACCTGTCATATTTCAAATTCTGACAGGTCTTTTTTATTTCTAATCATCATTGGATATGTACTCAGTCATGGTAATTCTATAACTCTCGAAAACCTGTTTACCTGAATTCGAGTTAAAAATGTGACGAAAATACTTCCCCTCCTTCGTAAGGAGGGGCCGGGGGTGGTTTATTGCTCTTTATTTAAGTTTGTGAGATTGAAAGTTAACTCTAAGCCTGTTTTTAACCACCCCTAAATCCCCTCCTTGGAAATGAGGGGACTTTTATGAATTACATAAAACAGATTATTAATCAAACTCAGGTTGTTTGCAAACTGTCCCCTTAATTTTTAAGTAATCAAATCCGATCTTCATGCAACTTGCATAACTCATGGTAAGTCGCCACTTTCATGAACTAAATTGAAACAAATATTTTCAAATTCATGATGCGTTCTTTCTTTTCGATTCTTTTGCTCACCTTTCTTTTATTGATTTCAAACCCTTTAGTCGC
This sequence comes from uncultured Rhodohalobacter sp., assembly GCA_964535495.1. Classification (GTDB taxonomy): domain Bacteria; phylum Bacteroidota; class Rhodothermia; order Balneolales; family Balneolaceae; genus Rhodohalobacter. The sequence continues at coordinate 2,611 of CAZHUP010000295.1, read as the reverse complement.
TCAACCGGCAACACCACACTCTTTGGATGGTTTCTTTCAAGAAAGGGTTGCAAACCAGGTTGAACTGGAGCAGACCTTAATCCAGGCACTCCATCCTGAGATGTACAGAAATCATCTCTATCGCCTAACACGTGAACCCAATATTGCCGGTACTCCCGAAAATCGGCGTGTAATTGAGTACATGACCGAATCGATGGAAAAAGCCGGTCTTCGGGTAGATCATTACGATTATGACGTATGGCTGCCTGATCCCGGTGAAGTGCGCGTTGAAATTGTACGCCCAAAGCGAGTACCCCTCAACAACAAAGAATACATTCTTGAAGAGGATCTCTATACGGCTGATGAGCGGTTACATCATGGATGGAATGCATATAGTGGTTCAGGCGATGTAACGGCAGAAGTGGTCTACGCTAATTATGGAACCAAACAGGATTTTGAACTGCTTGATGAACTTGGAATTTCAGTAGAAGGCAAAATTGTAATAGCCCGTTATGGTGGTAACTTCCGTGGTTATAAAGCCAAATATGCTGAAGAGTATGGTGCCATAGGTTTGATTATCTACTCAGATCCGGCTAACGGCGGATATGTAAACGGGCTGGCTTATCCTGAAGGTAAATTTATCAACGAAAGTACGATTCAGCGAGGTTCTGCTTTAACGACCGAATATTACGGAGACCCTCTCACTCCATTTGAACCTGCGCTTCCCATCGACGGTGATATAGAAATTGAGCGCCTTGATCCTGAAGATGTCGATTTTCATACAATTCCGATAGCACCACTGCCCTACGCCTCGGCACAGAAAATTCTGGAGCAGATGGACGGAACACCGGTTCCAAATCAAGACTGGCAAGGCGGCCTGCCATTCACCTACCGAATGACCAGTAAATCACTTTTAGAAGTAAATGTATACGTCGATCAGCCGGCAGACTTAAAGCGAATTACCAATGTGATTGGTGTTATTGAAGGCTCTGAATATCCCGATGAGTGGATTATTTTGGGCAGCCACTTCGATGCATGGGGGTTTGGCGCCATCGACCCAAATAGCGGAACGGCTATGCTCTTATCAGTAGCTGATGTTTTGGGAGAGATGGTTCAAAACGGATTCAGGCCGAAGCGAAGCATCATGATCGCCCACTGGGATGCTGAAGAATACCTATTAATCGGCTCCTCTGAGTGGGTGGAACACATCACTGAAGAAGTGAATGCAAATTCTGTTCTCTACCTGAATGCTGATTCAGCCGTCACCGGTCCAACATTTGGTGCTTCATCCTCTCCCTCATTAAAAAAGCCGATTATTGAAGCTTCTAAGGTGGTTCAGCACCCAGACACTACTCTATCTCTATATGAAACATGGAAAGGAGACTCAGATTCTCCTTCATTGGGTAACCTGGGCGGCGGATCTGATCATGTGGGATTGTATATGCACATTGGTGTACCGTCTGCAGGAATCAGCATGTCGCAGTGGGCACCGGTTTACCACTCCAACTACGACACATTTGAATATTACAAATCTCACCTGGACGGTTCATTTTCATACGGACCGGCGCTCGGAGGTGTTTACGGTACGATTGCACTCCGATTTTCAGAAGCGGACATTCTACCATACGATTTTGAGCGATATCACGAAGATCTGGAAAATCATCTGAACGACATTCAAGCCAAGACTGAAGCATTTGACCTTTCGATTCCGGCTGAGCCGATGATGGATGAGCTGAATGCAATGAAGAGTCTTGTAACTCAGCTGAATGATAATATGGTAAACTTATCCGCTTCAGGCTATTCATATACAAACCGCGAAGAGATCAACCGTAAACTGATCAAGCTGGAACGTAATTTTATTGTGGAGGAAGGTATGCCCTACAGTTCATGGCTAAAATCTCTCTACGCTTCACCTGATCCATATAGCGGATACGCTTCCTGGATGCTGCCGGCTTTTCAATACGCTATTGAGGAAGGGTTCGATGAAAATGAAATCTCCCGCTGGGTTGATATACATACCGAGGCATTTAAAGCTCTTAACCAAGATTTAAGTGAATTGGTTGAATTGACTTCGGTGATGTGATTTAATCACTCGTGGCACGAGTATTTTGGAGAAACGATCTAAGGTCGTGACCAAATAAAATTAAAACGAAACAACAATCCCGTCAATTCAGGTGTATTCAGAGCCTGTCGAAGGGGAAATTGAGAACACTATGTTGGTGGTGTTCTCATGATTCCCGACTTTATTTCGGTCTACTCCGTTCACCTCCATTGCGCTCGAAATAACGTAATAAACAAGCCAGGTGACCCGTTGTACTTTATGTATTGGATCGTCTGAGACGAGGAAATATCGTATTTCTATTTGACCCAATATCACGTCCTCACTTCTTTTCGGTTATCACAACATTGTTACTTTTTTAGCCAATAGAAATACCATCCCTTGAAAACATTTTTGTATACTTGAGCAACAAATTTGAAAGTTCATCTGTTACAATTCGGTACCCTAATTCCTCACAGCAAAATTTTTCATGAAATTCACCTGGTACATTGCCGGACGCTACTTTAAGGGAAATAAGCGCGAATCTCGTTTTCTCTCCTTTATTAAAATCATGGCAATTGCCGGGGTTGCCGT
>CAZHUP010000294.1:0-3250 GCA_964535495.1 uncultured Rhodohalobacter sp. | reverse complement strand
GCCGGTATTGAAAAGGTATTTCTGCCGAAGAAGAATGAGAAAGATGTTGCCGAAATTGAGGAAGATGTAATTGGAAACCTAGAGGTGGAATATCTAGAACGGATGGAGCCTATTCTGGATCTTATTCTTGAAAAAGATGCAGTTGAGGATCCAAAAGAGTTCTTTAAAGTTCCGGAATCTCATAAAAATCAGGTTTCCGGCAACAACGCCAACAGCGATTCAACCAAAGAAGTAACCGTGATGGATTAACTTATTAACCCCCATCAGCAAACACATTTACAAAGCCGGACAGAGTGTATCTGTTCGGCTTTTGTTTTTACTTATAGAAAGTTCACCGCAGAGGCGCTGTGAATATAGTTGTTTTTGTATGTAGTGCATTGATGAACAATTGTGGCTGCTCATTTTCAAAAAAAACTATCTAAAATCAATCAGACTCAATTTTTTTTACTGTACAGCTCCTTGTAGTAAATCAACCCGTAATACCATGACTTTCCAAAAGGAATGTACCACTTGTAAAACTCTTCCCTGCTTATCACTTCTAATTGAAATAACCTCAGGCTATCTATATAAGTACGATACAGTAATAAGTAGATGATCACGTAGTAAACCATCCATTTGTTCAAATCTGCATTTAAAATCCATAGCAAATAAATTAGAATAGGCAGAACAACGAATAAAATATATTTTATTGGTGATCGCAGGTTCGGTCTTTCCATCTATAATTTTTAATTATCAAATTAAAGTCTTCTTCTTAGTAATTACTATATGAAAAAAGGTCGCGTCATACAATCAACAGGGAAATGGTACAAAGTCAGCTGTGATGGAGAAATCATTGACAGCCGTCTTCCGGGCAAATTCCGTCTTGAGAAAAAAGAAGTTACCAATCCTGTAGCTGTTGGTGATTATGTAGATATAGTAGTCGGTAATGACGGCACCGGGTCGATTCAAAAGATTCACGAGAGAGAGAACTACATCCCGCGTCAGGCAACTCATGGACGCAGAGGTGAGCAGGTTCTGGTTTCCAATGTGGATCGAGCCTGGGTAGTACAGTCGGTAAAACAGCCCAACATGAATACGGGATTTATCGACCGTTTCCTGGTAACCTGCGAGGCGTATGAAGTGCCTGCCGGTGTTATCTTCAACAAGATGGATCTTGCCAAATCAGGTGGCAGAGAACATGTTCAGGAGCTTTCAGATCTGTATCAATCCCTTGGTTACGAAACTGCAATCACTTCTGCAGAAAGCGGTGACACCGGTGACTTGAAATCGAAGATTGCCGGTAAAACATCCGTTTTTATAGGGCCTTCCGGAGTTGGAAAAACGTCACTTCTCAATCAGATTGAGCCGGACCTGCAACTAAGAGTTGGAGAGATATCCTCATATTCACAAAAAGGAAAACATACCACTACATTTGCCCAGCTCATTCCACTCAGTGTTGGAGGTTTTGTGGTTGATACTCCCGGAATCCGAGAATTCGGTCTGGTACAAATTGACAAACCAGAACTCTCTCTCTTCTTCCCTGAAATGATTGAACCTCGTCAGCACTGCAAGTTTTATAACTGTACGCACTACCATGAGCCAAAATGTGGAGTTGTGGAAGCTTTTGAAGAGGGAAATATTGCTGCCAGCCGATACAGCTCCTATATAAACATTCTGGAATCACTTGATCAGTAGTGCGATGAATCCACAGAAATTTCGTTTAAATTTTGTAACAAATGAGAGTATTTTCACTCATTTTTATAGTCAATGAATTAAAAAGTTTACAGGCAACTAAAATTACCTAAATCATTCATTTACATTCTCGATCATAAGTTTGATCTTTCGCAATTATTTGCAAAGGATCAAATTGCATAAACCAATACATATTATTTATGAAATCATTGCTACAGGTAAAAAAATCTCTACTTCTCTTTACAACTTGTCTGCTTATATCCCTGGCGAGTGTTAATACAGCTACTGCTCAGTTTGATGATGCCGGTGAAATACTCCGGTCGGGTACGAACGATGCAAACTTACTCCTGCAAGAGTACCTTAAACCATTTGCCAACGGCTTTGGTGCTGATCTGAACTCCGGCTGGGTTAACAGTGCTCGCCCCTACCGCACACTCGGGTTCGACCTTCGAATCAGTGCCGGTGTTGCTATTGTACCGACAGGTGACCGCAGCTTTAATGTTGACGAACTTAATTTTGAAAATATAGAACGTGTTGATGGCCCTTCTGAGGCTCAAACCGCATTCGGTCAAGATGTACCCGGACCTGAAATGGGCATATTCGGTACACATCCGATTACAGGAATACGTCAGGAAATAGCACGTTTCACCATGCCTGAAGGAACCGGCTATCCATATGTACCTGCTCCTATGATTCAGGGAACGGTAGGCATTGTTATGGATACAGATATCTCTCTCAGATATATGCCAACCGTAACCGTACAAGATATTAATACGAGTCTATACGGTTTTGGTGTAAAACATGGTTTGAACCAGTGGCTGCCGGGTGGTTCAGTACTGCCGGTCGATTTGTCCGTTCAACTCGGGTACACAAAATTGACCTCCGATTTTGGATTTGATGTAACTCCTGACGAAGGAGGGGATATTTACAATCCTTATGCAGAAAACCCAAGTCTATGGGATGGTCAGGCTCTCGAGATGGAAGCATCCGGTTTTACCGGAAATCTGTTGGTGGGTAAAAATCTGCCTATTATTTCTGTATATGGCGGAGTTGGATTTCAAACCTCAAGTATGACCTTAAAGTCGCCGGGCTCTTACCCAATTACGGTGTTTAACGAAAATTATGATCCACTTGATGGATCTGAAGAAACTCGCGAAAAAATCATTGAGCGCCTAGATGAGCCAATCAATCTCAGTTTCGACGGTTCAAACAGTGTTCACGCAATGGCCGGTTTCAGATTACGGTTAGCCGTTTTTACCATTTCCGGATCCTACACCCTATCCAACTATCCTGTTGCAAATATTGGCGTAGGTATTAGTTTCAGATAATTTAAATCTGTTTTTTTTAAAGCACGATTCGGAATGCCGGATCGTGCTTTTTTTATGCCTTCGAATTTGCCCCACTTTAAATGGTTTTCTCTTTTTCGACTAGTTCCGCCGTACTGAAGCTTATTCAATTTAAAATAATCTTTGTCTGAAATATCATAATTAACGTGAATTCGATATAAAAATGAATGTAAAGGCATTGAAAAAGTCCCCTCCTTTTTCAAGGAGGGGCTCCGAGCAAAGCGATTCCCACG
>CAZHUP010000293.1:0-3293 GCA_964535495.1 uncultured Rhodohalobacter sp. | reverse complement strand
GTGCACCAATTTGTTGTGTACCTTAAAATAGATGTAAGCAACCAATCCACGTTGATTCATCGCTTCAACCATTTTATCAAAATGGTTCCAATAATCCAGATTAAAGCGATTGAAATCAGGGTTTTCACGACTACCTCCCCATGGATATAACACGGGTGGCCCATAGTCAGTGTCTTCAGTGTTTCCCGTGCGCCAGTTTGTATCGTAAGCCCAGGCATTTATCAAAAAATAATTAAACCCATAATTAGCTATTTTATCAAGAAATGGGTTAAGCGTTGGAAGGGTATTACCAGGGGCATCCATATCCATGGCAAAAAGCCAGTTTGCCTCATAACCCATTGGGAACCATCTGGTGCCATCTTCGTAAATAAAATGACGAGGGTTCTCAGGATCTACCATCAGCCCGCCACGGACTGTTTCATCTTCATTTTTAATGCACTCAATCCTAACTTGCTGCTGATCCAGTGATAATACTTCTGAATGTGTGGTGATGTTCCATTCCCCTAACCGCGTGGGAGAGAACCGGATGATCCAGGTATCATCGCCATTATAAAACCCGGGGAGTGTAAGACTCATGTTATCCGGGCCTGTAATTTTGGCATAAAAATCAATTTCAAAAGGATCCGTTGGGCTGAAACGCCAGGTAACATCGGTCTCGAATTCCAGGTCTATTACATTCCACTTTTGAACTTTTAACGGTTCATTGCCGGCAAAGGCAAAAACAAACGATATGAAGACAAAACTTAATGAAAGGCTCAATTTCCGCATAATTCTATATTTATTTAGGTTAAACTTCTAATTATTTTACCATTGTTTTTATTTGCATTCATGGTAATTTGCAAAGGATTTTCTGAACAATATCCAGACATTTGCATTTTATATCGGACTTCGATTTAATTTCATGCTAGTCATGCCATAGTTCAATGGTATATCGTGCTTTAATTTCATTGAGCAAATCTCTCAACTCCTTAAGTTTTTCAGGATTTTCGCTGGCAAGGTTGTAATCCTCATACGGATCGGATTCCAGATCGAAAAGATATTCAATATTTTCCAGTGCCGTTAGGTGCATTTTATTTTCAGTGCCTTGGTTATGCCGGTTATACGCCCATGCAGAACGTTCACTTGCTTCAATGTATTTCCAATTGCCTGTACGCAAACCAAGTCCATCGCTCGATTGTTGTACAATGTATTCATTTCCTGTTTCTGATTCGCCTAAAAGTGCAGGTAAAACGTTGCGGCTATCAAAAAACCTGTCTTCAGGCATTTCACCTCCAACCAAAGCAGTAAATGAAGCCAGAAAATCGACCTGACTGATCAGTGCATCCGACACTTTGCCTGCTTCGATTCGTGCAGGCCACTGTATAAGAGTTGGCATAAGTGTTCCCCCTTCGTAAGCAATATACTTTCCACCCTTAAATCCGGCGTTAGGATCGTGTCCGTTATGCTCTTCCAGAACCCCGTCATAATAACCATCGAAAAATACCGGGCCGTTGTCATTTGAAAATATAATAAGGGTATTTTCAAGCTGTCCGGTTTCTTCCAAATAACGTACGGTTTCTCCAACAATCCAGTCGAGTTCATGAATTGCATCACCTCTTAATCCGTGTCCGCTCGTACCCAGAAAACGCGGATTGGGCAAACGTGGAACATGGTTTTGATGCATAGCTAAAAAGAGAAAGAAGGGTTTATCGTCATCCTTATTCATAAAATCTATAGCTTTTTCAGCAAATACATCGGTCATGGTTTCGTCGTCCCACCATGCAGCTCTGCCACCGGCCATATGTCCAATTCGACTGATCCCATTTACAATAGTTCCGGAATGCTGAACATCAGCACCATAGCGTAGCAATTCAGGATGACTCAATCCGGTTGGAAGGTCCCCTACCAGAGCATCACTCTGACCTTCACCGTACCTGCCAAATTCCCTTTCCTGAAATTCATGATGGGCCTCATCGGGATATTTTACATACAGGGGAACAGCTGGATCGAGATTATAAACCCTGTGCCCGTCAACATAAACCGTAGGCACCCGATCGTTGGTAACGGGCAATAAAAATGATTCGTCGAAACCTACTTCAAGCGGTCCGGGCTTTATGTCTGCATTCCAATCAACCCCTGCATAAGTGTCGCCCAATCCAAGGTGCCATTTTCCTACAATTCCGGTACGGTAACCATTTTGACGCAGCATTTCAGGCAGGGTAAAACTGCCGGGTTCAATAACCAATGGTTCTTCGGCTGAAAGTATTCCTGACCCCGGCAAACGAAAAGCGTATTGCCCGGTTAACAAAGAAAACCGGCTTGGGGTGCACATGCCAGAGGTGGCATAAGCGTTGGTAAACAAAATCCCATTTTCGGCAATGGCATCCAGGTGAGGTGTTTGTATCAGTTCAGCACCATAGCAGCTTAAATCGCCAACTCCTACATCATCTGCATAAATAATCAGGATGTTTGGTTTTTGTACTTCAGCAGTTTTATCTGCCGGGCTACAGCCATAAGTCATGGCTAATACGGAATTAATTAAGATTACTGGTGTTCTCATAATTTCTCAAATTATTAATTAATTTATTAAAATAATTATATTTTCTTCTTACATGGCATTTGGAACCACAAAATCCAGCGTTGGCATATTGTTTACCCCACAATGCTCACAGGTTCAATAAAGAACTATTTCACAATTAGCTTTTCTACCATAAAAATACCATTTGATGTTTCCAAACGATATAAATACAAACCACTACCAAGTGGGTTACCACTATTATCCTTTGCTTTCCAATCATAAGTATAACGACCCTTTTCCTGATGCTCATTCACCAAAACAGCTATTTGCTGGCCGGTGAAATTGTAAACAGTCAACCTTACGTGACAAGGCTCACCAAGGGAGTAAGGAATGGTGGTATTTGTGCTGAAAGGATTGGGATAGTTTTGTCCCAATCTGATCTGACCTGCAGCCGTATTCCATAAATCATCTACTTGCGTTATTATTGTAAATTCTGCAATAACTTCTTTATTACCATCCATGATAATACTGTCCGGATTATCAATTCCGCTAAGATCACCGCTCCATCCACTGAATTCATAGCCTTCATCAGGGGTAGCAGTAAGTGTTACCACTGTACCCTCCTGGTAAGTATCTCCGACAGGATCGATGACAACAGTGCCATTTTCTGCAGTGATAGTAAGGGTGTAGCTGGGGATAAGCGTAAACAAGGCAGTTATTTCCTTATCGCCATCCATAGTGATGCTGACCGGATTATCAGTTCCGCTCAAATCTCCACTCCAACCGGTGAATTCAT
>CAZHUP010000292.1:0-3299 GCA_964535495.1 uncultured Rhodohalobacter sp. | reverse complement strand
CCTTCGATTTGGGTCCGCCAGACTCGCGGCCAAGCTGTTTTTCAGAGTAGAGTTCCAAAATCAGAATGCCACCGGGTTTCAGGCTTTGGATCACTTTTTGAAGAAACGGCTCAAAAACATCTTTTGGCAGATGAACAAAGATCAGTGCGGCTGCGTCATATTCATTTTCAGGGAGTAAAATATCTTCAGCAAAGGAGACCTCATACCGAATGTTCACTCCGCTCTCCCTGGCAAGCACCAACGCTTTCTGTTTGGCTTCTTCACTATAGTCGAAAGCTAAAACATCCCACCCTTGCTTGGCGGCATAAACTGCATTTCTTCCCTCACCTTCGGCCGGCAGAAGCAGTTTGCCGGGCTTCATCCGATCAAAAGCACGTTTGAAAAATTGATTTGGTTCTTTTCCGTATGCGTACTCACTGTCTGAGTATCGTTCGTTCCAGAAATCTTTCATGATGGGTAAACTGCTTATTTGAATGTTGAGAAAGTTATCAGACCTGAAAGGTTTTAAGTGTCTTTCAGGTCTTGAGTTACTATAAAAAACACATTTAGCATTTAAATGTATCCACTTAACTTCTGTTTTGATGAATCAATCGAAATCCAATCAGAATAAGGAATCCAACCCCGCAGATAATCAAACCATAAATTGTGGGAATTGATGAGACTTTGAGTCCTCTTGCAAGAAGTTCCGGTGAGATCACTGCTGCCTGTTCTATTACCGTAAATGCGCTATACAATCCCAGAAACTGACCCAGGATTCCGATTACAAGCCCCAGAATGCTCAACTCTTTTATCAGAGTAATTTTTTTCTGATAAGGTTGATCGTTTTTTAGATTCAGTCCGGCCAGGATTGCAGTTGCAACAATTGCTGTAAGCACAATGGATAGTATGCCCATAAAAACCGGTCCGCCTGTATAAAATAGATCTGTCATAGCTAATGTGAATTTAAAGATTAATGTTCACAAGTAATGTACCTTTACGAACAGGGCGGTGGCAATGTAGAAACCGGTTCTAAACCTGTTGTTCGTCGATAAAAACGGGTTTATCGTAAAATAATCATCATTTTTTAAATAAAAAGATGCGCACAGTTAAGCATGTTCTTTTTTGGTTTATTGTAGCAATAGTTCTTGTGGCGGGATTTGGCAGCGGCTATAAAGACTATGGAAAGACATTCTATTTTGTTTCATTTCTGCTCCCGGTAGCCATAGCCACTTCCTATTTTTTCAACTATTTCCTGGTTCCCCGATATCTTTTAACCGGCAGATTTTTTCGTTTCTCTATTTACACGCTCTACACCATTATTGTATCTCTTTTTTTAAAAATGGTGGTGATCACACTCTCATTTGTGATCCTGGCCAACTATAATTACGGGGATCTCGACCCGTTTATGACGAATATTTTTGTACTTGCTGTCACGATCTATCTGATCGTTTTTGCGAAAGCATTTGTGCTCACGTACAGAAGGTTGAATGAACAGGAGGGCGTGAAAAATCGTCTTATTGAGGAGAAAGAGGCACTCAAGATGGAGTTTATAACGGTTAGATCGAATCGGAAAAACAGGCAGATTGCGCTGGAAGATATCATTTACCTTGAAAGCCTGAGTGACTATGTGAAAATTCATACTAAGGATGATGTAATCACGACGAAAGAGAATATATCACACTTCGAATCGATTTTACCTGAGTACTTTATCAGAATCCATCGTTCTTTTATAGTGAATCAAAACTTTGTGACCTCTTTCAAAAGCAGTGAACTTCTGGCAAATGGAACGAGTTTACCGATCAGCAGATCGTACAAAACTCAAGCATTAGACCTCCTAAAAGAAAATGATGTAAATCAGAACAGTTAAATCTGTTTCGCTTTTTCACTATCTCAGGGCTTTAATCGTAAAATTGCTTCTCCTTACTTGAATGCTCCGTCAGCAACTCTGCCGGCTTGAATCGATCACCATGTTTGTCTTGAAGTTTCTGCATGTGTTTAACGATTTTCTCAGGAGTTTCCCGATCAATATATCGGAACGGTCCGCCCAGAAATGGCGGAAAACCCAATCCCATGATGGCACCCAGGTCACCATCTGAAGGGCTCTCCAATATTCCTTCCTGCAGGCAGAGTACAGCCTCATTCACCATCACCAGTGAGAGGCGCTGTTGGATTTCATTTTGATCAATTGATTTTCGATCCTGTCCGCCAAAGAATTTGTAGATCTCCCTATTCACCTCTTTCTTCGAGCCGTCTTCATACTTGTAGAACCCTTTCTTATTCTTCCGACCCTTGTAGCCGGCATCTACAAGCTCTTTCGCCTTCTTGCTGGTTTTGGCTCCGCGGGATTCAAATTTATCGCTAAGCACTTCCGCAACGTGAGCTCCCACATCGATGCCCACTTCGTCGAATAGCGCTACGGGCCCGACCGGAAATCCGAACTGCTTCATCGCCTTGTCCAGATCCTCAATTTTGGCGCCCTCTTCAAGCAGTAAGAGTGCCTCATTCATGAAAGGAGCCAGAATCCGGGTGGTATAAAATCCGGGACCGTCATTCACTACAATCACTGTCTTACCCTGCTTGAGCCCTACTTCATAAGCGGTAGCCGTGACCCAGTCAGCTGTTTTTTCGGTTTTGATGATCTCCAGCAGCGGCATCTTCTGAACCGGGGAGAAGTAGTGCATCCCGATGATATTCTCCGGTCGATCTGCTTTAGCGGCAATATCTGTGATAGGAAGTGAGGATGTATTGGAGGCGAAAATTGTATTTTCAGATCCGTTTTTTTCAACCTCCTCAACAATGTTCTGCTTCAGATCGAGATCTTCAAATACAGCTTCAATCACCAGGTCAATTTGATTAAAACCGTCATACGTTTCAGTTGGGTGGATAAGGCTGGCAATCTCATCCCGCTCAAATTTGGAGAGAATTCGTTTACTCACCTTTTTATCAAGGTTTTCTAAAATATCGGATTCTCCCTTCGCTGCATTCTCTATCGTCTGATCCTTTAGCCAGACGTGATAACCGTTATCCACACTCACCTCTGTGATTCCGGAGCCCATCAAGCCGGCGCCCAGCACACCGATGCGCTCCACCTCTTTTGCCTGATCTTTCAGCGGATTCTTTTTGGCATCGTTCATCGCAAAAAAGAGCTGAACCAGTGCCCTCGATTCGGCCGTTACGGCAAGTTCACCAAAAAGTCGCGACTCATTTTTCAAACCTTTCTTAAGTCCGTTCTTAAATCCATACTCCACGCTGTCAATAATCTTGGGCGGAGCCGGATAGTTGCCTTTGGTTTTTCCATGGGTTTGCTTGCGCGCCTGACT
>CAZHUP010000291.1:0-3304 GCA_964535495.1 uncultured Rhodohalobacter sp. | reverse complement strand
CCCTATTTATTTTTAGTCATCAAGTATACTATATTAAAAGAAGATGAAGGATTGGATCAACAAATATATCAAGTATTTGAGAATTGAGAGGAACTCCTCAGTTCACACATTGACATCATACCGTACAGATCTCGAACAATTTCTTGCGTTCTGTTCGACTCACTGCGAAGTTGAAGTGGCCGAAGTTAAAATCACCGAAATAGATCGATTAACTATTCGATTATGGTTAGGTGCACTCAGTGAAGACGGTTTGGCCAGGAGTACAATTGCCAGAAAAGTAGCCTCAATCCGATCATTTTTTAAATACTGTTTTGTACGCGGTGCGATAGAAAAAAATCCTGCCCACCTTCTTATTGTCCCGAAAAAGGATAAAAAGCTGCCAAATACCGTTCAGGTAGAAGAAGTTGAACGTATGATGAATTTGGTAGAAACAGGAACTCCATTGGGAAATCAGGACAAAGCAATTCTTGAGTTATTTTATGCAACCGGTATGCGATTATCTGAATTGACAAATTTAAATGTAAATCAGCTCAATCTGAACGAAAAACAGGTTACTGTCATTGGTAAAGGTAACAAACAGCGTATCATACCGTTAGGAGAAAAAGCGATACGCTCTTGTAAAGATCATCTAAAAACGCGCTCTGAGCTTTTTGGAAAAAGAACAGATAGTGATGCACAAAAAGCTCTCTTCATAGCGCCCGGCGGCCAGCGAATGTATCCAAGACGTATTCAAAGCATTGTAAAAGAGTATTTGACAATGGTAAGTGAAGTAACACAAAAAAGTCCACATGTTTTAAGACATAGTTTCGCTACACACATGCTGGATGCTGGAGCTGATATACGAATTATAAAAGAGTTTTTAGGCCACGTAGATCTTTCTGCAACACAGATCTACACCCACACAAGTGTTGATCGACTAAAAAAAGTATATAGTAAAGCCCACCCCAGGGCAGAAAAATAAACCTTAATTGGAGGAAATAATGAAAACGACTTTCACAGCAAGACATTTTGATTGTAGCCAGGACTTAAAAGAGTTCAGTTTAAGCTCTGTTGAGAAACTGGAACAATTCTTTGATAAAATTATCGTGTGCGATATTGTACTTCAACCCGGTCAGGACGATGACAATCCATCTATTGCAGAACTCAATGTTAAAGTTCCAAAAACACTGATCAATGTGAAAGAAGAAGCCCCATCTTACGAACAAGCCATAGGAGCTGCCGTAGATACAGCAGTCAGACAGCTGCGAAAATACAAAACAAAACACTTTGAGCACCAGTAATCAAAGATATACACCTGCCTTAAAGTATTTAGGGCAGGTCTTTTTTTATCATCATAAATATTTATGCTTTTCGATAATCAGGAAATAATTCCCAGAAGAGAAAAAGTTCAGGTTTCAACGCTTGTAGAGCGTTTAGAAAATACACTTAAGTTAAAGCTTGAACCTTTGACTGCCCTCAACCATGCAGAGAAAAAATATGTGGTGGAAGCTGATCTACACCGGCCCGGCCTTGCACTCTCCGGTTATGTGGATCTATTTACTTACCAAAGAATCCAGATTATTGGCAATACAGAGTGCAGATATTTAAGAAATTTGACGGAATCGGAAATGATGAGCTCTTTCGAGCAGTTGGTTTCCTTCGATATTCCTGTGATTTTTTTAACAGACAATAATAATCTTCCCAAAAAGGTACTTAAACTAGCCGATCAACAAAATGTACCCGTTTATCGTACAGGTGTTGAGACCACTAAATTCATGTATCAACTCAGAGACTTTCTTGAAGATCTCTTCGCCGTACAAACCATGTTACATGGAACCATGGTGGATGTATATGGAATAGGTATTTTAATTGCCGGTAAATCCGGAATTGGAAAAAGTGAAGTGGCGCTTGACCTTGTTGAACGGGGGCACCGTCTGGTATCAGATGACGTTGTAATTTTAACCAAGAAAAACAATGTCTTAATGGCATCTGCCACAGAAATGAATAAACATTTTATGGAGATTAGAGGGCTTGGCGTTGTTGACGTTATGTCAATGTTTGGAATCCGTTCAGTACGCTATCAAAAAAGACTTGAAGTAGTTTTGGAACTTTCACTTTGGGAAAATACTGATAAAGTTGATCGCACCGGTTTGAACAACGATAATATTGGAATTTTAGGCACCGATATTCCGTTGATTCATCTACCAATCACACCAGGTAAAAATATAACTGTAATTGCTGAAGTCATTGCAATGAATTATTTGTTAAAACACTACGGCTACGACGCTGCAAAGGCATTTCAAAAAAAAGTTAAAAAGCACATATCAGAAAAAAAACAGCGAGATGATATGCCTAAAAGGGCAATCGAATACTTCGAAGGTGATATTGAATAGTAGAACAGTACAGTAATTCGTAACAAATCCTGTCTGAATTACTCTTTTATATACTATTAGAATATGCTAACTTCTAGCGCTGATTTTTTTAAACGCTCAAAATATGTCTGATATCAAACATTTTTATTACGACAGCGAGAATTGCGAATTTGTTCCCGTTGTCTACGAAAAAAAGAAAAAGATATTTAATTCTCTCTCCTTTTGGGCTATTAACAGTATTGTTATGGCTAGTGTTGCCATAATTGTTCTATCTGCTTTTGTAGGGTCTCCTGCAGAAATTGCTCTAAAAGCAGAAAATGAAGCGTTGATGAGCCAGCTGGAAACTACACGAGTATCCATCACAGAATTAGAGACTGAGCTGAATACAATCTCTGAGCTGGATAATGAAATGTATCGATCTGTTTTAGGTTTAAACCCTATCACTGAGGATGAACGAATGGCCGGTACCGGTGGTACAGATCCTTACGCAGATTTCGATCTTTATAGTGAGGATGCCTCCGAAATTTTGCGATGGACCGCATCACGACTAGACAATCTTGAACGAAGACTTGGTATTCAAAAATTATCATTCGAAGAGATCAAATCTTACTATAATGAGAATCAGGAGAGACTAAAGCATGTTCCTGCAATTCGCCCGGTAAACGGTATTTTACTGAGCGGTTTTGGACCTAGAATTCATCCTGTTTTAAAATACAGAAGAATGCACGAAGGAATTGACTTCCGTGCAAGTATAGGTACAGATATCTATTCAACCGGTGAAGGTACAGTTAAGTATGCAGGGCGACGTGGCAACTATGGCCTGCTCGTTGAAATCGATCACGGTTTTGGCTATGTAAGCCGATACGCTCACATGTCAGGGTTTGCGGACGGTATCAGACCGGGTGCTAAAGTTGAACGTGGCCAGCTAATTGGTTTCTCTGGTGAATCGGGAA
>CAZHUP010000290.1:0-3304 GCA_964535495.1 uncultured Rhodohalobacter sp. | reverse complement strand
CGGTACTGAAGAGCAAGATATCGTTTAAACTGCTTCAGAACCACAGAGCGTTTAAAAATGATGGATGAGCCTATATCTGCCAGCTGTTCGTCCCAGGGTTCAAGGTATGTTTTTAACATGGACAGTGAGCCCCGATACTCCTGAAGCAGTTTATTTCGCTGCTTTCTGATTTTCCTGAATTTGAGCAGATCTCGAAGATACTTTGGTGATATCTGACTGATGAGTGAATCCAAAAAAGAGCGTCGTTCTGCCGGGCCGTCACTTGTCAGTTTTTTATCCTCAGGACTCAAAACAACAACAGGAACCATCCCGATCAAGTCCGAAAGCCGATCCAGCGGACTGTCATTCACAAAAATCTTTTTCCCATCGCCTTTCGAGTAGCTGCAGCTCACTTTAAACGAAGATCGTATTTCCCCTTCAAAATCGCCGTCAATCATAAAGTATTTCTCATCGTGATGAGGAACATACATATCGCTTGAAGCAACAAAACTGCGGCTCATACAGAGATAGTGAATGGCATCAATCAGATTGGTTTTCCCTGACCCGTTCTGCCCCGTAATCAGGTTGATGCGGGGAGCAAAACGAACTTCCGTATCGATGTGATTTCTAAAATTTCTAAGCTTGAGGCGATTTATACGCATATTCTGTTCATGATCAAATTCATCAGCAGAACAAAATACATGAAATAATGTTCACTCTCAGGGATATGTATTACTCTTTAGACATTTCGTCGAGTGCACTGTATACACCGTTCGTCCACCCATATCCGTCCTGATGGGAATAATCTCCGCCACCATCTTCGCGATCAAGATCGATTACATTATATTTTTCAACCAGTTTACCAGATTGCTGGAATACCTGATCTACCAGCTTACGCCAGCGTTGGCTTATTTCATCCGATAAGTGATCAAAGCCGTAGCTTTTTAAGCCCACTACTGCCATCCAGTGCAGTGGAGCCCAACCGTAAGGAGCATCCCAATGCATTCCGGACTCCCGCAGGCTTGTTACCAAACCTCCTTTTTTTAAAAAACTCCTCTCCAGGTGTGATGCTATTTTAGTTGCCTGATCTTTTGTAGCCAGGCCAAAATAGAGCGGGTATACAGCGGCAAGAGTCCAATGATCTGTTCGATTTTTAGTCCGGATATTGTAATCAAAAAAGAAGCCTTCCGGTTCGCTCCACATCAAATCAATGATTGATTTTTTTCGCAAATAGGCTTTGCGTTCAAAATCACGAGCTTTCTCTTCCTTACCGACCTTAAAATTCCACTCCGATATCTTTCTCTCCATATACCATATCAGTGTATTTAGGTCCACCGGCAAAATATCGGTTGTGGAAATGGCTTCAATGCCACTGTTTTGCCCCACCCATCTGCTGCTATAATCCCAGCCTGATTCACTTGCAGCCCGGATATTTCTGTAAAATCCATTCGAGCTGTTGCCATTTTGGGTTTTGGCTTCGACTAAATCCTTGTTCCAAAACTCCTGACGCGGTGTTACCCGATCTGACCAATATCGATTAAGCCTGTGATTGCTGATTTGAACTTCATTATCGGGCCCAACTACCTTTCTTGTGGTAAACGATACGGCATGTTTCTCCCGATTTACATCTTTATCCATCCAGAAATTGTACTCTTTTTCAGCGGGCGGGAGTACCTCACTTAGTAAATCATCTCCAAATAGCTTTACACCCATATCTGCGAGCGGTGTATAAAAGGGGGGTTGAGACCTATCAGAAAGATAAACTCTGTTGCCACCGGGAATGTATCCGTTCTCTTTAATCAGGTGGCTGAAATTGTGAACCATATTCAGGATCATCGTTTCGTGACCATCAGCCCGAAGGCCCTGAGCCATGAAGTAGCTCTCCCAGTAGTATATTTCTCTGAAGTTTCCACCCGACACAATGTAAGGATGCGGGAGTGGAATCAATGAATCAAACTCTGATACAGCTTTATCCGGTTTTCTGAACAGATTGCTCCAAAGCGAACTGATGTGCTCTCTGCAGACTTTTTTCCTGTCGATGTTTACAACATGAGAATACTCTTCCGGTTTCTCAAAATAGGTGAGAACAAATGTTTTAAGATCAAAAATGGGTTCATCTTTCAGTTTTTCCCACAACCGAAGAATTCTATCTGGATCATCTTTCGGCACCATATCTACAAACTGCTTGCAGTCGGGAAAGATCTTCTTTTTTTGAACAGCCTCAAAAAGCTCTCCAGCAAGTTGTATGTGTTTTGTTTGTGATACCATGGGTTTACCAGGTTCCAGTTAACCGCTCCAAATTTGAGCTTTTATCAATCACTGAAAAAAGTACTGTTCAGAATCGGTTTTTAAAAAGCTGAATGTGAAATTAGCAGATTTTAATCACCGATTAGCTTTTTACTGTAAAATTGTTGCCAGTAAAGGTTACAAAAAACAAAAAAGGGGACAGTGTTTGCTGTCCCCTTTTAGATTCGAAAGATGATTATTGATTACAGTCCAAAAACATCTCTTCCTAGAAAGAGTGCACTCTCACCCAATTCCTCTTCGATACGGAAAAGTTGATTGTACTTAGCAATACGATCCGTTCGACTCATAGAGCCTGTCTTGATCTGTCCCGCATTGGTTGCCACTGCGATATCAGCAATAGTCGTATCCTCTGTCTCACCAGATCTGTGAGAGATTACTGCCGTATAACCATTTTTATGAGCCATTTCAATAGCGTCAAGTGTCTCGGTTAATGTACCGATTTGGTTCACTTTAATAAGTATTGAATTTGCTACACCTTTTTTGATTCCGTCTGCCAGGCGGTTGGTGTTGGTTACAAAAAGGTCATCACCTACAAGCTGAACTTTACTACCCAGTTCATCAGTGAGTGTTTTCCAGCCGTCCCAGTCGTTTTCATCCAGGCCATCTTCGATGGAAATAATCGGATATTTTTCGCACCAGTCTGCCCAATATTCAACCATCGCGTCAGAGTCTTTTTTGGAACCATCACTCCATTTAAATTCATAAAGTCCGGAATCCGCATTGTAAAATTCTGCCGCCGCAGGATCAAGTGCAATCAGAACGTCATCACCCGGAGTATATCCGGCTTTTTCAATAGCTGTAAGTATCACCTCAACAGCCTCTTCGTTCGATTTGAGATTAGGAGCAAAACCGCCTTCATCTCCCACTGATGTATTGTATCCCTTAGAAGATAATACCTTCTTTAGATTATGAAATATCTCAGCTCCCATTTGAACTGCTTTACTGTACGAGTCTGCTCCAGAGGGCATAATCATAAATTCCTGTGGATCTACATTATTGTCGGCGTGTGAACCACCGT
>CAZHUP010000289.1:0-3308 GCA_964535495.1 uncultured Rhodohalobacter sp. | reverse complement strand
CTCCTCCCCTAGTACCCCAGCCAGTACGAAAACTTCACCAAGAAGGTATGATCTGCCGGCGTTCGGAAGAGCTCACCGTAATCGTGACCAACGTTCAGGCTGCCGATCGATTCACGGCTGATTCGGTTTTGCTGCCACACGAAAAAGAGTGTGGATCCGGGGCGGAACTCCCACCGCAGCACGGCATTTCCACGCAGTGACCGAAAATTAAAATCCGGATTTCTGAAATCAAACGTAGCGTTGCCGCTACCATCGGGATCGATCTCATAACGGCCCGACGCCTCATCATAGCTGACTGTTCCGGTATCCTCTCCGTAAACGGAGTAGTCTAGACTTTCGGGGCGATCGAGCTGCTTAAACCGATCGAACGATCCAACCGACACAAACGGCTGTGCAAACATCTGAAAGCTGATATCGGGCGTAAAAGTCCACTCCAGACGAATGGCTGTTGCCAGGGTAGTCTGCTCCAGTTCAGCAAACACATACCGGTTACCGTAAGTGGATGCAACTGAAGGATCTGAAACTGCAGCTATATACTGAGTTTTATTAAAGTTTCTGGAAAATGAGGGTTCAAATGAAATACTGGCAGCCGGATGCGGACGATACCTCAGGGACAACCCGTAATACTGATTCCAATCACCCAGCTCCGTCCGTACTTGATTGGACCGGACACTCACTCTGAAATCTTTCCTTGAGTCGGTGTTTACATTGAAGTTATACTGAATGGTTGAAGGTTTCTGAGCAAGCGGCCCTCCTCGGGTCAGGCGATCATCAAGTGAACGCAGACTTCCAAGTACTTCATAATTAATACTCCAAAAATTCTGAAATCGGACATACCCGCCTGTGCCGTGCATGTTCATCACATAATCCCCGTCTGTATTCCAATTATTTGCGGTAGCTACCCAAACGTTAAAGTTGCGCAAAATCCCGATCGGACTCGGTTGCATGTGAATCAGCATTCCGGTCACTGCCCGGCGGTCGGCTGCCGACTGAAAACCCATGTCATTAACTTCGAAACCCGGACTGATCTGATACGCTCGAAATTGACTCATCCAGTGCCGTGTTTGAGATGTAAACATCACATCCCCATAGTACCCCTGAAGGTTTGTCAAGTCTGGATCTACCTGCAGATGACTGGCATCCGGTCGTTGGTAGTACCGCGCACTCGATCGCTGTAGCCTGTGAATAACTTCAGGCTCTCCGCTTACATGACTCCCCGCAAATCGTCCGTTGAACCGGTATTTTCGATCCTGCCAGGAGTGTTCAAAATCAAGACCGCCATTAAAAGCCTGATCAGTAAGTGTTGATTCAAGAGTGGGTACCGATAGGTCACGAAATAGACTGTTTGCCATCAGTCCCACAACGGTGTGTCCCCCACGAAAATCACGCTGTACCCTCCCTACGGTATAGTTGCTGAGTGGCTCAACACTGATACTTTGAATTTCATCACCATCTGTGCTGTAGCGTGCATTCTGTTCGAGAGTAAGTGCGTTGAGCAAACCGATCGACCATCCGTCTGATGTTTTCCCACTTAGCTTTACGGCTCCGGCTATAGGTGTTTGAGATGGGCGATCAGTAAACTGAGGATTGCCCGGCACGGGACCCTGCGGCGCTCGCCCGATTCGCCTGGAGTAAAAAAGCCGGGGTGTATCACCAAGGTCTATATTGCTGTTAAAACCAAAACTGAAGATCTCCGATCCCTCGAGGAAAAACGGTCGCCGTTCCGGATAAAAGGTCTCAAAAGCTGAGAGATTCACCACGGCTGGATCTACCTCCACCTGGCCAAAATCTGGGTTCACAGTGGCCGTCAGTGTCATATTGGAGCTCAGACCATATTTAACATCTCCACCAAAATTGAATGAAGCATTATGCTGACTGTGAAATGGATTGCGGTCATCGCCGGGAGTACGATCGAGCTGCCCGGAGAGATAAGGAAGTATCTCCAGCCTGTTCTTATTCGGTAGTTCCTGCAAGTTGTTAACCCTTCCAAAGTGTGAAACAATTCCGGAGTCATCCGGCAGTGTCGGCGCCCAGAATGAGGATTCACCGTTGCGGGCGATTTCACGTGAGAAATTGATTCCCCAACTTTTCATCTCACCACCTTCACCGTTATAGCGCAGCTGGGAGAGTGGAATTCTGAGTTCGGCAGTCCACCCCTCTTCATCAACCGAAGCCGATGCTTCCCAGACCGGATCCCAGCTCATATCGTTTTGGTCGTCATTATAAATGAGGTAATCCTTGCGAACTCCACGCGGGTTCACACCAAACACAAATGCCGTGCGGTTATCGTTGTAGCTGTCTATGCCTACTAAAAACCAGTCGGTATATTCGTTCCCGTCGCGACGAAACAGAGGCGCCGCAATTCGATCGGGATGTGTGTCATACATACGAGCTCCGACATAGAGGTAGTCATCATCGTAGAGAAAACGAACTTCGGTTTTCTGGCTGGCAGGTTCACCGGTATTGGGTGTGTGTTGCGTAAAGTTTGTGGCAACCTGGGCAGATCCCCAAACGGCTTCGTCCATATAACCATCAATCGAAACAGCGCCGGACTCTACCCGTTGAGCCTCCAATTGGTATTCCGCCGGTTTAACTATTTTGATACTGTCTGATAGTTGTTCTGATCTCTGAGCAATATTCAATTCCCTTTCTCCATTAAAGCTGAATGCAGGTTGTGCAGCGGCCGATATGCAGAACAGGCTGAGCAGAATTGCGAAACTTTTTGTAGCAATGAACTTCATTATTTTTCTATCTGGTTGTGACTCGTTATTTATCACACAGTACGAGTCAAACACTCTTCAGTTTCACTTCTCCCGGCAATCCTACATGATAAGACAGTAAAATCACCCTGCATCTTTCTGTAAAAATTCAGGTTACGATATTTAAATTAATTTACTCTCTCCCATATATTTAGTCCGTTTTAATCTCCGTAATGAAAAGTGAAACAAAATACTCTACCCTGAGAGGAGACTGAATCCGAATCCGCCTCAATACTATTTTCCACATCAAATTTATCTCTCTATTCGGCGGTGGATATTATTAATCTTTATACACCCCACACTGCCGTGTGGGGCTAGATGTATTCCACCTCTACGAGGTTGGAGTATCCGCGCATTTCATAAATCAAGATTCAAATCTCAATTCGCAGTTCGGTCTATCGGTGATTCGTAAATCGATATACGATATGCGATATTTGATTTTAGATTTTTTTTCTCTCTTCTGACAAACTGTATTACTGAAATCTGACCAAACCCGGCCTTGAGAAATCAGCGGAGAAAAGTGAACAGGTATGAGACGAAAAGAAAAAC
>CAZHUP010000288.1:0-3315 GCA_964535495.1 uncultured Rhodohalobacter sp. | reverse complement strand
GGGATCAGGAAAAACCACATTTACCGGAAAACTTGCCCGATACCTCAAAAAAGAGAATAATAGAAATCCAATTTTAGCAGCTGCCGACGTTTACCGTCCCGCTGCGATCGATCAGCTCAAGACCCTGGCATCAGAGATTGATGTACCGGTCTACTCCATCAACCAGAAAGATCCGGTTCGTGTAGCAAAAGAAACTGTATCCATGGCGAAAAGCCTCGCACTTGATACCGTAATTATCGATACCGCCGGCCGCCTGCACGTTGATGAGAAGATGATGGACGAAGTTGCCGAGATAAAGAAGGCGGTCAATCCTGATGAAATTTTGTTTGTTGTTGATGCCATGACCGGCCAGGATGCAGTGAATACTGCCAAGGCATTTAACGATACAATCAATTTTGATGGCGTTGTATTAACAAAAATGGATGGTGATACCCGCGGGGGTGCTGCACTTTCGATCCGTTCTGTTGTTGAAAAACCTATCAAATTTATGAGTACCGGTGAAAAACTGGATGCTCTATCCCCGTTCTACCCCGACCGTTTGGCACAACGCATTTTGGGTATGGGTGATGTAGTTTCCCTGGTAGAAAAAGCTCAGAAGGAGTTTGATGAAGAGCAAGCCCAGAAGCTGCAAAGTAAGATCAAGTCTGATAAATTCGACCTGGTTGACTTTTATGATCAGATTCAGAAGATCAAAAAAATGGGAAACCTGACCGATCTGGTTGGAATGATTCCCGGTGCCGATAAAGCTATGAAGGATCAGGAACTGGACGAAGATTCGTTTAAGCCGATCGAAGCCATTATCAATTCCATGACACCGGAAGAACGTCATGATCCTTCTATTTTAAACGGAGCCCGTCGTCGCAGAATTGCAAAAGGATCCGGCACATCTGTTCGCGAAATCAATGAGTTGATGAAGCAGTTTGAACAGATGAAGAAGATGATGAAGACGATGAGCAAAATGAATAAAGTTGGCCGCGCTATGGAGGGGTTGAAAAATCTCCCCTTTGGACGCCGGTAACATCAACAAGAATATATACTAAACAAAACCTTAAAGGAGTACATCATTGATTAAAATACGCTTACAACGAAAGGGAAGAAAGAAACGACCTTTTTACCACATTGTGGTAGCTGATAGCCGTTCTCCTCGTGATGGCCGAATTATTGAAAGACTTGGCCGTTTCGACAACGTGAGTGAAAGCAAACAGCTCACTTACGATGAAGAACGCGTAATTCACTGGCTAAAAATCGGCGCACAGCCGAGCGATACTGTTCGCAGCATTTTCAAGAAAGAGGGAATCCTCTACAAAATGCACCTGATGCGATGGGGTAAAAGTGAGGAAGAGATTGAAGCTGCAATAGAAGAGTGGAGAACTGCTCGCGAAGAGAAAGCTTCAGATGAAGACAGTAGCCGTAAAGCTAAACAGCAAGAAATTCTAAAAGCTGAAGAGAAAGAGTACAAAAAACAGCTTGAAGAAAAAGCTGCCGCAGCTGCTAAAGAACTCGAAAGAAAGAAAGCACAGGAAGAAGCTGCAAAAGCTGAAGCTGAGGCCGATGCAAAAGAAGGTGCTGAAGAAGAAAAAGCCGAAGCTACGGAAACACCTGCTAAAGAAGTAAAAGAAGAAGAGCAGGAAGCTGCCGCTGAAGAAACTGCAAAAACTGAATCAGAAGAAAAGGAAGAAGTTAAAGCAGAAGAATCTGAAGAGGCTCCTAAAGAAGAGAAGAAAGAAGCTAAAGCAGAGGAAACCGAAGAAGCTCCTGCTAAAGAGGAAGCGAAAGCTGACGACTCTGAAGAAGAGGAAAAAGCAGAAGCTAAAGAGGAAGCTGTTAAGGAAGAATCTAAAGAAGAGCCAGCTAAAGCTGAGGAGAAAAAAGAAGCTGCTCCTAAAGAGGAGAAAAAAGCTGAAGCAAAAGAAGACGCTTCTTCTCAGGTTTCCACAGATATGACAGCAGCAGATGCTATTGACCATATTAAAAATACCCCGCTTGATGATCTGAAAGGATTTGTTCCTAAAGACGAAGATCGTGTTACGGTTCAACGTGCATGGGACAGCAAGCAGGAAGAGTAATTATTTAAACCGGTTATGAGTAACAGTAACATGGTTAATAACCGGTTTATAGAAATTGGCCGTTTTGGCAGGCCCAGAGGATTGGATGGCAACATCCGTTTTCAGCCAAATGAAAATTTTGTTGATGGACTTTTTGATCAGATCAATCTCTACTACATGAGAAATGAACGGTCTGATCTAATCCCCGCAAGAATAGAATCTTATCGGGTTGAAGAGAAAAGAAATCAGCATACGTTCTTTGTAAAATTTGATTTAATCGCTAATCGGGATGATGCCGAAAAGGCCATGAATAAAGCTCTTTTTGTTGTAAACGACGAGCTTGAAAGCCTAATGGATGAACAGGAAACTGACTCAGTAGATATGATAGGTTACCATGTTTATTCAGATAATAGGGAAGTGGGAGAAGTGCTGGATCTTTTTGAAAATCCGGCTCAACCAATTCTTGAAATAAAGTATCAAACCGGTTCACTCCTTATTCCAATGGTAGATGAATACATTGATCGCGTCGATCACGAGCACGCTTCAATTTACTGCAAAAACCTTCAACAGTTAACCGAAGAGGGTTAATGCTTAGAATTGACATTATATCAGGTGTACCTGAGCTGCTTCGAAGTCCGCTCGATCATAGTATTGTAGGAAGAGCCAGAGATAACAATCTGGTTGAAATCCACACACACGACCTACGGGAATATTCTGAGGATAAACATCATAAGATTGATGATACTCCATATGGAGGTGGAGCTGGAATGGTGATGACGGCACAGCCAATTTTTTCCTGCATACGTAAGCTGCAGAGTGAAAGAACATACGATGATGTACTCTTCACCGCAGCAGATGGGAAAAAATTTGACCAGAAAGATGCAAACAGCCTCTCGCTGAAAAAAAATATCATCATCCTTTGCGGACACTATAAAGGAGTAGATCAACGAGTACGCGACGAGCTGATTACCGGTGAATTTTCTATCGGGGATTTTGTACTTTCAGGCGGTGAACTTCCCGCCCTGGTAATATCCGACGCAATTGTGCGTCTGTTGCCGGGTGTACTTGGAGATGCCGAAAGTGCTCTTACAGACTCTTTTCAGGATGACATCCTGGAGCCTCCGGTCTATACAAGGCCGGCTGAGTTTGAAGGACTTAAAGTACCTGATATATTACGATCCGGAGATCATAAAAGAATTGCTGAATGGCGTTCTAAAATGGCGATTAAACGAACCAAACAGAGACGACCCGATTTATACGAAAATTTTAA
>CAZHUP010000287.1:0-3316 GCA_964535495.1 uncultured Rhodohalobacter sp. | reverse complement strand
ATTATGATGTAGCCTTATTAAATGCCGTTAAAGCTGAAATTTCCAGTGGCAACAACTTCTTTGTTTCTGCCTATAATTCATTAATCAGCGATGCTAATAAAGAATTAACCAAAGAGGCTAATCCTGTTACCAATAAGACTCAGGTTCCTCCCAGCGGAAGTAAAAATGATTACCTAAGTTTGGCGCCATACTGGTGGCCAAATCCCGATACAGAGGATGGATTGCCCTATGTTTGGAGGGATGGAAAAGTGAATCCTTCCACTCGCGGAGATAATACAGACCAGGTGCGGACACGTAATTTCTTTAATGCGTTAGAATTGCTATCATTCGCCTGGTATTTCTCCGACGATATAAAATATGTCCATAAGGTTGTTGATCTGCTCAATATCTGGATCGTGAACAGCGAAACCAGAGTCAATCCACATGCGAATTTTGCGCAGGGTATTCCGGGAAAAAACACCGGAAGAAAAATTGGAATAATTGAATGGTCCAGCGTGTACAAGGTGATTGTAGCCATGCAGATGATGGAAGGAGAAATTCCGGATAATACAAAAACTGCTGTCAATAAGTGGTTGAGTGAGTGGTCTATCTGGTTGAGAACAAGTGAATTCGGAATAGAAGAGAGTGCTATGGGCAATAATCATGGCACCAAATATGATTTTCAGGTATTAGGTTTATTAATATATGAAGGTAAAAAAGCAGAAGCTATAAACTTGGTTAACGATTTTAAAACCAAACGCATAGCAAAGCAGATTGAACCGGATGGAAAACAACCATCAGAACTGAGCCGAACCAAGAGTGTGAACTACTCCACTATGAATTTGTGG
The DNA here is from genome assembly GCA_964535495.1 of uncultured Rhodohalobacter sp. GTDB lineage: Bacteria > Bacteroidota > Rhodothermia > Balneolales > Balneolaceae > Rhodohalobacter. The sequence continues at coordinate 2,489 of CAZHUP010000287.1, read as the reverse complement.
GCACATAGTCAGATAGCCCAAATGGCCTGGCAGCTTGGTGTTGATCTTTGGGACTACGAGAGTTCCGATGGGCGTAGCATCAGAAGGGCTTATGAATTTTTACTCCCCTATGTATTAGGTGAAAAAATATGGACATGGGAGCAGATTACTAATGGCGGGCGGGAAGAGGCCCTTAGAACATTGACGAAACCCCTTTTCAGCAGAGCAAGTACAATCTTTGGAGAGGATCTCATTCCTCAGAGTGAAAATGCGGGAGATGGCCTTTCTTATCTCGATAAGCTGAGATATCCACCTCGTGAGCGGCTTCTTATAGAAGAAGATGATTATTTAAGGGTTGCCGACCGGCATGTGTGCGGCACTTCCGTTACATTTACCTATCGCGGCGCTGATGTTACTTATGGTACAATAGAGCGTGGTGGTCTATGTTGGATGGATCGCAATCTGGGTGCATCTCAAGTGGCTACTACAAGCACAGATTCTCTTGCTTACGGAGACCTGTTTCAGTGGGGGCGAATAGACGATGGACATCAGGTGCGCGAACCCCTGAGCATAACAACCAACACTCGAAGCAATAATCCCAATCCATCGCATTCAAACTACATAAGAGGCTATACCAACTGGTATATTGGTACTAACCCAAATTATCTTTGGAAAAACGATGGAACCTGCATCAATAATCCATGCCCTCCCGGATGGCGAATTCCCTCTGCATCTGAACTCAAAGCCGAACTAGAGAGCTGGGATTCAAATGATGCCGCAGGAGCTTTTGGCAGTGAGCTGAACTGGCCCGTGGGCGGATTCCGTAACTTCGATGGCACATTATACGATGTGGGTAGCTACGGCTACGTTCATAGTTCATCGTTTAGTGGTGGTGGGGCCAACTACATGCACTTTAATAGCATAAATGGGCTGATAGATAGTGGCTACCGTGGATTCGGAATGAATGTACGTTGCGTCAGGGATAAGACTAAAAGTACAGACTTGCATCAACCCAAAATTGTAGAGCAAATCTTAATAGATTCTGTCTGGGCGGCAAATGGCGTTGGGTTCAATCTCCAGACATTTGGCGACATGCAGTTTGTAGCTTATTACGATGCAAACAGAATGATGTCGGTTGCTTCGCGAAAAATTGACAGCAATACCTGGACAAAAAATATATTGCCCAATCAACTTATGTGGGATTCACATAATCGCGTACAATTGGGTATTGATAAAAAAGGCTACATCCATGTAAGCGGTAACATGCATGTGCACCCCTTAGCCTATTTTCGAAGCACCAAACCTCTTGATGTAAACTCGATAGAAGAAAAAAACTACATGGTGGGTATAAATGAAGAGGGGGTAACTTATCCTAACTTTTTCTATAATAAAGAGGGCGACTTGTTGTTTTCTTACCGCTCCGGAAGTTGTGGCAATGGAAATATTCTTGTTAACCGCTACCTGACCGAACAGGGCAAATGGGAACGCTACCTTGATAAGCCCCTTTTTGAAGGGATTGAAGATGATGATTTCAGGGCTGCTTATCATCGTTGGGTAAAAGACGACAACGGAGATTTTCATTTTGTATGGATGTGGCGTTGGACACCCATGGTAGAAACAAGCCATTTTATTGGCTATGCCACTACACCCGATTTAAAAAATTGGAAAAATGCAGCAGGAGAAACTGTTTATTTGCCTTTTAGGCCAGATAACCCAAAGGTTTTGGTGGATGATACACCTTCGAGGGGTGGATTGCACAATGGCCGTTATAGAATTACACTTACCAATGAAGGTGAGCCGATTATTGGATTTGTAAAATACGATGAGGAAGGTTTAACGCAGTTATACCTGGCCAAATTCATAAATAATGATTGGAAAATTAAAAAGATATCGGATTGGGATTTCCGTTGGGAATTCATCACCTCAGGTGCTTTTATGACTATTGGTGCCCAATTTAGCTTTGCCGGTATTTCTGATGACGGTCTGTTAGCCATAGACTGGAGAACTGAAAAAGGTGAAAGCGGCCGCTACTCAATCGACCCCAAAACACTTGAACACTCTGATAAAGTAGCTGCAGTTCAGTCAAAGTACCCGGAAGATTTGCGTAAAAAAATAAGCACCAACCCCGATTTGAGTGTTCGCACTGCATTTGATAATGGCGGTACAGAAAATGATGCTTACCGATATGTAATAAAATGGGAAGCGGCTCATGGCGGATTTGGCCAACATGCTCCCGAAGTAATTCCAGATGGACCTTTAAGTCCTTTGTATCTGATTAAAATTAAATAAAGTGAAGTAGCCATATCATGTTCCCAACCTTCGGTATAAAAATCATTGTCCTTTGTTTCTTATCGATGGATAGTTGTTTTTGCTTTTTTATTTTTGAAAATCTACCTATACGATTGTTTATTAATAGGGGGCTAAGCCGCTATGTGCCTTAGGTTGTATTTTTATGTGTAAGCCTATTTTTGGACGAGATAAACCCAAAACGTCCTGTAATTTCAGTCACC
>CAZHUP010000286.1:0-3324 GCA_964535495.1 uncultured Rhodohalobacter sp. | reverse complement strand
CGAAGCTTATGATCTTCCAGCAGCATTGCCGGTTCATTCTCTTCAGAATACCAGTTGGATTCCCATCCTTGAATGATACCAAGTCTTAGTCCGGTTGGATTGGTTTTTTGTCCCAATGTTCTACTCGTTTATTCTTCTGTTACAGTTTCTTCCTGAAGCTTAGCTACAACCACAGTTATATGGCAGCTTCTTTTATTAATTCTATGGGCGCGTCCCATCGGAGCCGGCTGAATTCTTTTCAACGTTACACCCTCATCAACATAAATTTCTTTGATGTATAAGAGGTCATTGTCGAGACGCTCTTCCTGAAATTTATCTCTAACATTTGCAGCAGCCGACTTAATCACTTTAGACACATATATAGCAGCAGATTTTGATTCAAAATCAAGCTTAGAAAGTGCCTTGTCTACTCGTTCACCTCGTACAAAATTTGCTACCAGTCTCACTTTACGCGGAGACTTTCTGAGATGTTTTTGTACTGCTTTTGCTTCAAATACTGGCGTTTCCATCAATCAGTCTCTTTTAATTATTTAGCCTTTTTCAGTGGATGGCCACGGAATGTTCTGGTCGGTGCAAACTCACCGAGCTTATGTCCAACCATATTTTCAGTGATGTACACAGGAATAAACTGCTTACCATTGTGCACAGCGATCGTCAAGCCAACAAAATCCGGTGTTACCATCGAACTTCTGGACCAGGTTTTGATTACTTTCTTCTTGCCGCTTTCATTCACTGCATCAATTTTACGCTGAAGCTTATAATGAACAAAAGGCCCTTTTTTTAGCGAACGTGGCATACTTATTTAGCTTTTTTAGTTTTTCTACGTCTAACAATAAATTTAGACGATAACTTTTTCGGTTTTCTTGTTTTTTTACCTTTAGCAGATTGACCCCATGGAGATCTTGGATGACCTCCGGAAGCTTTACCTTCACCACCACCCATCGGGTGATCAACAGGGTTCATCGCAACACCGCGCACTTTAGGTCTTCGTCCAAGCCATCTGTTTCGTCCGGCTTTACCTTTCGATGTATTGAAGTGATCTGTATTGCTGGTTGTTCCAACCGTTGCGAAACAATTAGCCAATACCATTCTTACTTCACCGGATGGTAATTTAACAGTAGCGTATTTGTCAGTTTTTGCAACTAACTGTGCATTTGTACCTGCACTTCTGCAGAGCTGACCGCCTTTACCGGGTATCATTTCAATATTATGAATAACAGTACCGAGAGGCATACTCTTCAAAGGCATAGCATTTCCATTTTCAGGAGCTGCACTTTCACTGCTAATTACAGTATCGCCTACACTTAATTTGCTTGGAGCAATAATATATCGCTTCTCACCATCGGCATAAGCCAATAGAGCAATCCTTGCAGTTCTGTTTGGATCATACTCAATGGTTTGAACCTTAGCAGGGATATCAAATTTATTCCTGTGAAAATCAATTACCCGATACTTGCGCTTATGACCACCGCCTCTGCGTCTGGAAGTCATGCGACCACGGTTATTTCTACCGCCGGATTTTCCTGCTCCTTTTGTCAAAGACTTTTGAGGCCGGTCTGTGGTTACATCATCAAAAACTGGAGCCACACGATGGCGCTGTCCGGGAGTTGTTGGTTTTAATTGCTTAGTAGGCATTGTCTAAAAATATTTAAATTTCGCTGAAAAAGTCTATTTCTCCTTCCTTGAGCGTAATAATTGCCTTTTTCCACACTTTACTTCTTCCACTTATAAATCCACCCTTAGTGAATCGACCTTTCGGCTTAGATGGAACAATAATTGTGTTCACTTTGGCAACTTTAACTTCAGGGTACTTCTCCTCAACCGCCTTTCTTATCTGAGGTTTAGTAGCATTTCTGCTTACCTCAAATGCATATTGCTGATGCTCATCCTGAAGCCGGGTAAGTTTTTCTGTAATTAATGGTTGAACTAAAACACTCATGCTGCTTCCTCATCAACTTTTGGTTCGATGCTGTTTTCAAGTACTGAAACTGCACTTTCTTGAAATATTACAACATCAGCTTTCATAATTTCTAAAGTAGATGGTTTACTTGCCTCGAGCACATTAACACCAGGAATATTTCGTGCAGAAATAAAGACGTTTTTATCCATCTCAGATGTTAACAAGAGAACTTTTTTCCCATCCAGTTTCAATGCAGTTAAAAGCTCAACAACTTGCTTTGTTTTTGGCGCTTCATAACTAAAGTCTTCCACTATCATCAATGAATCTTCATTCACTTTTAAGGAAAGAGCAGATTTACGTGCAAGCCTTTTCGCTTTTTTAGAAAGATTTATGGTATAGGTTCTTGGCTTAGGCCCAAATACAGTTCCACCACCTTTCAACAGCGGAGAACGAATTGATCCTCTCCTAGCCATACCGGTACCTTTCTGCTTGTAGGCTTTTTTACCACCGCCTCTAACTTCGCCTCTTTCTTTGGTCTTTGCAGTACCTTGACGATTATTTGACTGTATACGTCTAACATCTTCGTATAGAACAGTTTCGTTTGGCTCAATGGCAAAGATAGAATCACTCAACTGAGCCTTTTTGCTACTGCTGGTTCCGTCAGTTTTTAAAATCGTTAATTCCATCAGGCTAATTCCTGTGATTGATTATAAATCTCTACGTAACCACCTTTTGATCCCGGAATAGATCCGGTAATCATCAATAGGTTTGATTCCGGAAGAATCTTAGCTACAGAAAGATTTTTAATTTTAGTTCTTTGATTCCCGGATCGTCCGGCCATTTTCATCCCTTTAAATACTCGGGAAGGATCAGATGCCTGACCAATAGAACCAGGTGCTCTTTCCCGGTTATGCTGACCGTGTGTTTGATCACCTACACCGTGAAAATTATGGCGCTTAATAACACCAGTAAATCCGGTTCCTTTTGAAATACCCGCTACATCAACGTGATCTCCGACTGTAAATACGTCTTCAATGTTGAGCTCGTCGCCAATATCAAATCCTTCAGGAATATAATCTCTGAATTCAGTAACTATTCTCTTTGGCTCAGATCCGGCTTTTTCAAAATGACCATTCAGTGCTTTTGAAATATTTTTCTTCTTCTTATCAAAAGCTGATAGCTGAACGGCTCTATATCCGTCACTTTCTTCTGTTTTTATCTGGGTAATTGTACAAGCAGGCACTTCAATCACTGTTACCGCAATACTGCGTCCAAGCTCATCAAAGATGCTTGTCATTCCCACTTTTTTTCCGATTAAACCACTCATGGTACTTTTGGAATTTTTACACTTTAATTTCTACATCCACGCCGGAAGGAAGCTCTAGCTTCATCAGGGCATCAACGGTTTGTGAACCGGTTGACAG
>CAZHUP010000285.1:0-3351 GCA_964535495.1 uncultured Rhodohalobacter sp. | reverse complement strand
TTAAATGAGTTACATAATAGCTTAAAGCTTTTAATACGACAAATAGACTTACTGTTTGGTCAAATAAAACTCTCTCAGGTTATATAAAAGTGGAAAATAATAGGATAAATGAATAGATATTATTTTTTAAAAGGGAGAGGTGTATTTGAAATTTTTTATTTCAAAAATGTAGTATTTAGATAATCACTGGGATAGTAAAAAGAAGAGCTCATGTATAAATTCTCATTGTAAATAAGTTGTGAGAGCTTTAAGATGATAGGAAATCATCACGCATAAGATCATGTATGGACAGCAGAAAAGAGTATGTAACCCGGGTGGCCTTGACGGTGGCACTGGGCGGGTTTTTAATGGGGTTCGACGCATCCGTTATCTCCGGGGTCGTTCGGTTTATTGAGCCGGAATTTGGTCTCTCGAAACTGCAATTGGGGTGGGCTGTCGGTTCACTCACACTCACGGCAACCCTGGGAATGCTCTTTGCCGGGCCTTTAAGTGACCGGATTGGTAGACGCACCACGCTTAAAATTGCCGCCGTACTGTTTGCTGTTTCAGCGATTGCATCAGCTTTGGCACAAACGTTCTGGTTCCTGGTCATCGCGCGAATGCTGGGCGGGTTTGGCGTCGGGTTTGCATTGATCATTCCGCCCATGTATATCGGCGAAATTGCACCGCCAAAAATCAGGGGACGCCTGGTGAGCTTCAATCAGCTGAATATCGTTGTTGGAATCTCTGCCGCCTTTTTTACCAACTATCTGATTCTGCAGTGGGCTCAGTCTGACTCAGCACTGGCTCAAACATTACTGGTTAATGAACACACCTGGCGCTGGATGCTCGGCTTGGAAACCTTACCGGCTATCATCTATTTCATTGGGCTCTACTTTGTACCGAAGAGTCCGCGCTGGCAGATTATGATTGGCAACAGGGAGGATGGAGAAAATACCCTCACTCAAATTGTTGGGCCGGAGAGTGCAAAGAAACAGGTTAGCGATATCCTGGAAAACCTCGAAGCGGATAAAGAGAAAGAGAAGGTTTCGATTAAAGAGATTTTCCATCCCTACCTGCGGTATGTTCTTCTGATTGGTGTGACGCTTGCCGTTTTGCAGCAAATTACCGGGATCAACGCCGTGTTCTTCTACGCTCCGGTCATTTTTGAGCAGTCGGGCATCGGAACAGATGCATCCTTTATGCAGGCCGTCCTTGTAGGATTAACCAACCTGGTTTTTACCGTTTTCGCCATTCTGCTGATCGACAAGCTTGGCCGAAAACCGCTTCTTATTGGTGGTCTGACAGGCATTACTTTAATGATGATGCTTCTGGCCTATGGATTTGATTCTGCAACATATCAATTGGATGACGAAAGTATTCAGACCATTGAAGCTCCCATCAATCTGGACCTGCTATCGGCGAATATGGCCAACATTACCTACGATGATGATGTTCAATTCAGAGCCGCTCTAACCCAAACCCTGGGACCTGAAGCAGCCGTTGAGTTTGAGTCACAAATCATAACGGCCGCCATCGACATCAACCCAAGATTAATCCTGTTCGCCATTTTAGGCTTCGTGGCATCCTTTGCAATTTCATTGGGTCCGGTGATGTGGGTGATGTTCTCGGAGCTGTTTCCGCTTCGTGTGAAAGGATTTGCGATCTCCTTTGCCGGCTTTATCAACTCGGCGGTGAGCTTCCTTGTTCAGCTCGTTTTCCCATGGGAGCTGGCCACACTCGGCAACAGTATGACCTTTCTGATCTACGGTATTTTTGCCGCGGTCGGCCTCATCTTTGTATGGAGAGTGGTTCCGGAAACAAAGAATAAGTCACTGGAAGAACTCGAGGAAATACTGGTATCAAAATCATGATATTCAATAAAAGTTTAGTCTTACTCACACTTTTTTCGTTTACACTGATTACAGTTTCATGTAATGGAAACGAAACACAATCTGAAAATCAAAATGTCTCAATAGGCGACACAACTATGGTAGATTTATGGAATGGCAACCGCTCACAGATTAGACAGGTTTATGAAAAAGAGGTTTTAACAGCCGTTTTAGAAGCAACGGAGGAAGATTTTGGACCGTGGGAAATAAAAGAGACCCTGGATGAATATCCGGGCGATGATGAGGCACTGGTGTTTAGCGAAAAAGGTCACGATTTGTTTGTTACCATTGCGGGAAATCAGAAGTTTGAGGAGGGAGACATGATTGTAATTCCCAAGCCTATGACGAAGAATTTGTTGGGCTACAGAGTTCCGATCATACGCGAAAACGATTCAGAAACATTCGAGAATATCAGCAGCGGGGAAGAGGTACAGCAGCTGAAGCACGGGATTCCTGAAACTTGGAGTGATGCGGTCATTTTCCGGGAGAACGGATACCAAGTGGTAGAAGAAGGTGATTTTGATGACATCTTTGAACGTCTGGAAAACGGACTGTTTGACTACACCGCTTTCGGCGCAAATGAAGTACTGAGTGTCTATGAAAACAGGGCTTCTCAAAGGGAGGGTTTAACGATCGATCAGAATATTCTTCTATTCTACCAGTTCCCGCTTGTTTTCTATGTGAACCCGAATTTACCCAATCTTGCAGAACGTGTAGAGGAGGGAATGGAGCGCATTATTGATAACGGAGAACTGGATTCCATTTTTGACCGCTACTACGGCGATATTGTTGAGAAGCTGAACCTGAATGAGCGTATCCTCTTTGAGTTAGATAATCCACTTATTCCGGATGATTTCAGAGATCTGAAGCCCGACCTGGATAATTTGTAGGTCTAATCTTTTCTATTATCTATGATTAAAAACACCCTCTCATTTGCAGACACGGAAAGAGATAGAGTATAGAATCACCCCTCCATATTAAGTCCCGATAGGGCGCAATAGGGAGGGGACGGGGGTGGGTCAGTAAGGTCGGGAGCTGAACTGTACGCAGTACAAAATATTGGAAACAGTACGTAAAGACTTTCAATATTATATATTTCATTCCGTGCTTCCGTGGCTATAGAAACTGCCGAATGCTTGGACCTACCCACTTATATCTACTCCTAATCCCGGCTGTTAAAGTCAAAAGACATCGCCGGGTAGTCGCTCATCGTATATGTTACGGATGCATTTTTGTTGATATCAGTCACCCGCATTGTCATTCGTTCACCGCTGCTGAGATCTTCCTGAGTCATCTCCATCAGCATTCCGGTAGGGTAGTTTTCCGGAACATTCCCTTTCAGGTGTTTGGTCTGCTCGTTGATTCGGAGCATCTTCTGGATTCCCAAATCTTCATCTTGGGTCACCCAGTATTCCATTACGCTGTCTTCATTTTCTGATCTGTACCCCCGGCACTCCAGTCCGGCGATGGTTTTGGTGCC
>CAZHUP010000284.1:0-3381 GCA_964535495.1 uncultured Rhodohalobacter sp. | reverse complement strand
TTTAATTTTTGATTCATTCGTTCACTCTGGCTCAGACGGCAATCGTCCACCAGCTTATCTAATTCAAAAAGGCCTTTGTCTACGTCGATTTTCTTTCCTTGCATTAGTTCGTCCTTCTTATTCTTAATTCCCAGTAATCGCCGGCGGCTTCAGTTTGTTGAACTACATACACACCACCTGCCGCTCCGGCCGCGGATCTGCTGTTCGGTAGTTTTGTTCCATCTATTGAAATAGTGTCAGGAACCAATTGCATATTTTTACCTAAATCTGATAAAGATGGATCGAACCTGTTCATTATCATGAAAGTATTATTCTCATCATCTCTAAATCGGTGTTGTCTTGACTTGTACTCTAATAGTGGAATATTACCACTTGCAAAGGCTGTAATATGTGCATTTTCATGTGCACCGCTCACCCACACCAAAGAGTTTTTGGTAGTAAAAATTTCCGGAGTAGAAAACTGGATTCCATCCTCACCAAAAACAGTTTCATCATCGGATGTTCGTAACATGCCGTCAGTTCCAATCGTCAAAGCGCCGGTCACAAGCAGATCCCTAATTGAAAACTGTTCAATCACCCCGTCCACATCCTCCCCGGATAGCTGCACAAACTTGGTACCGATTACAGATCCATCCTGCAGCACACGGAAAGGCGCGGCGGCCGGATCAGCGTTCCCCGCATACATACGAACCGTCGGATGGGCGCCGGTCAGTGCCGCAATATTATCTCCGGTTCCCACAATTACAGACGTATCGGCCTTAATCTTACCGCCATCAATCTGCGTCTCACTCCCTCCGGAGTTGATCGCCGTCACCAATCCCTGCAGATTGATATTATCCGCCTGGATCTCCACAAGCGATCCACTCTCCGGCTTTGCATCCAATCGCACAAGCGCAAGATTCCCGCCGGCCGTGGCCTTCAGTACAATCTCACCCTGTAGGATAGCAATCTCTGCGGTCGTTCCCTGGTTGATCGCCGTCTGGTCCCCTTCATCCACAAACACATAGCCATTGCCGTCCTGATCCACATACGAATCACCATCCTCGGTAATCGCCTGCGAATAACTACGAACGCCCAGGCGGATGCCGTCGCTCGACCGGGTAATATAGTTCGCAATCCTTTCCCCGGTAAATACTACCCACGAACCAACAACAATGGTCTCCGTCAGCGTCACCGGCTGCACCTTCAATGAAGTGGCGCCGGGAAGTTGGGGCTCTGCCAGTATAAACTCCGTAAGGCTGGCCCCCTGCAGATTGAACAGGTAAAACGGCTCACCTACAGATATGAAATTCAGATTCAGCGCCTCAATCGGTATCGTGTCAACGGTTCCAGACAGGCTGGCCGTGGTCTCGGTAATAATCTGATCCTTATTAAACTGCTTGCTCCGCTCCACATCTCCCACAATAGAGATATCCGTACCGTTCACACTCACGCCTGTTTCATCATCCACAAGGCGCCGGCTAAAAATATCGTTTGGATCCGACTGATCCGTCAACTGCAATATCGGCCCGTTCCACCAACCGCCATTCCCCGTAAGCGTACCTCCAAGGAAAAACCATGTGTCGCCCTGGTATTCAATCAGGTGATCCGCGTCAAAGTTCAGCCACATTTCAGACAGCAGGTTCCGCGATCCATTCCTGAACAGGCCCATCCGTTCTCGCAGCACAACCTGCTCCAGCGTCATTTCATTATCTGTTTCACCACGGGTACGGAATCCATCAGTCAGCACCGGCCACTGGCCCAGCAGCAAGTATCGGATGGCTCCACGGCTGAAAGATGTCGGGCCCTGACCAATAAGCACAGGCGCCATCTCCTCCTCCATGGTGTATTGCCCCGTACGCTCATATTCAAAAGTAATTGCTGCGCTGTCTGCAATCAGGTCTCCGCTCACCAATCTGCCGTCAAAGTTCTGCCACTTCACGTTGGTTACTGTCTGATCAGGGATTACCGCCCATGCAAACTCAACTTTGATTGAATCCACATCGCTGGGTATGGATACCCCCGACATATTGATACTTCCCGTCAGCAGATCTCCGCTTGTGGCATTCACCGGAACACGCACCTCCCCGGTAGATCCCCAGCTTTGCGATCCGCTGTCATAGAAAAGATCGGTAGTCCCTTCACGGACGCCAACAAGATTCAGTACAGCATACCGGCCACTCTCCGGCCCGCTTACTGCACCACTGATCCGGACTCTCGCCTGCCCGGTTAATTCAATATTAAGTCCCTCGGTGTTATCAATATCAACTATTTCACTGCTGCGATCCTGAATCAGTGTATGTTCATACTCCCCCGCAAAATCAAAAGAGCTGATCAGCGTCTTATGTTTGTACGTGCTGATGATCCGTTTCAACGGGCTTCGCACTCTGTTTCGGGAACTATCCCTGATAAAGGATGTGCTGTTATCAACCGACACAGACTTATTGTACGTCTCTGAGGACTGAAACACGCCATCGGAATTATAATTACTCTGCAGTGCCGAACCTTTTGCCACTCCCGGCAGCTCTATAATATGCCATCGATTGTTCGCCTGTCTGATAATTAGATTAAAGCGCCGGCATATATTATCAACCACTTCCTTATATGATAACCGCCGGGGAGCATCACCACCGGCATTGTAATCTCGGAAGTGATACCGCTGCACGTAGAACTCCCGGAGGAAATCAACGGTTTCATCCACCGTCCTATGCGTTAGCGTTGTGTAGCTGCTGATCGGAAGAGTCAACCCTGTCGCCTTCAAGCATTCGGAAAGAATAGTAATTAACGGCAGATTCTCATTTGCTGTACTAAGTGGAAACTTCGATTTTGTGCCCGGCGTATCCTTGGCCGTGATCTCCACTTCCACACCGGCGCTTATGTTCTTCTCCTGGTACTCCAGCAGGCGCATGTTCACCTTACCCGTCCACTTATGAACATCGTTCACGAACAGGCGGGTTTCAAAACGATCTTCTACAGAGTTACGGATATCATCAACGATGCTGAATGTTCCTTCATCGCCTGCACTGAATAGAACATTTGTAACCACCTCACTACCCTGCAATGGATTTTGAAATGGATTCTCTTCATCCAGCTCTTCATACGTCCACCGGAAGAAGCTCCCGGCCGCCACAAACTCCCGTATAATTCCCGAATACTCATCATCAAGAATATCCAGGCGGAACGTTACCTCACTTCCGGCAATAATCTCCTTATGTATAACGCGGATTCTCTCGCTCATGTACTCCTCCGGCGTTCAAGTCGTTGCTGCCCACGCCATATCTGCGTGCTGTCCAGGTACACATTAATGTCGGCGGTCATGGATCCACTACCACCCGAAGCCATTGCTGGCTGCCGCCTCTCACTCGGCACCAAGTTTCCAAAGTCCTGCATCGCCAGAATATC
>CAZHUP010000283.1:0-3388 GCA_964535495.1 uncultured Rhodohalobacter sp. | reverse complement strand
GTTGCTTATTTCAGGTATAGATACTATGATCCCGAGCCTGTTGAAATGTTCGATTTTATTTTAGAGAATAATGATATCGTCACGGTTCAACTTAGAAGAAAGCCTTCTCTAAGAGATTATGTCCAGGTAATAGGGACCACACTCGGCGCGATCGCAACATCATTATTACTGTATGAAAGGTTGAGAAGGGATTAATGACTCTTTGAACAAGGGGCTATCTAAACTGCAACCTATACAATTCCTGAGTATAAATTAAGATAAGTGCTGTGTCATCGACGACTTGTCGTATAGTCATCAGATGAGTTTTTCGAAGAATCGAATCAGGATTAATCTACTTATGAAATCTTGATGAGGCCCCCTTTTTTTGGATCATCTCTGTTATAAGAATGATTCTTCGTACCCTCGTGGCTATTCTTGAAAGTTGCCACGAAAATCTGATGACTCAATTCCGATAGCTTACTTATGACACAACACCAAATGTATATCTAAATATAATAATCAAAAAAAGTTAATAAATGCATAATGAATCTGGAATCTACATTGCCGGGCATAGTGTAATGGTAGGTTCAGCGATAGTTAGAAAGCTGAAAAGTGAGGGGTATTATAATTTAATTTCTCGGAAGAGTTCAGAGCTCGACCTCAAAGATCAGCCGGCAGTTAATCAGTTTTTTGCAGATGAACAACCCGAGTACGTAGTGAATGCAGCAGCCCGGGTCGGTGGGATTATGGCAAATCGCGATTATCCGTGGCAGTTTCTATATGAAAACTTGCAGATTCAAAATAACCTGATTAATGCAGCTTACCAGGCAGGCGTAAAGAAACTGATCTTTTTAGGGAGCTCCTGCATCTATCCCAAAAAGGCAGATCAGCCGCTTAAGGAAGAGAGTCTGCTCACCGGCCCCCTTGAGCCCACAAATCAGTGGTATGCAATCGCAAAGATTGCCGGCGTCAAAATGGTGGAAGCGTTGCGTGAGCAATTTGACAGGGATTATGTGTCTCTGATGCCAACCAACCTATATGGGCCAAACGATAATTTTGACCTGGAAACTTCACATGTTTTGCCTGCCATGATACGGAAATTTCATGATGCAAAAGAAGCCGGGCACACTCCTGTGGGATTATGGGGGTCCGGTTCACCCATGAGAGAGTTTCTTCACGTAGATGACGTTGCCAGAGCCGTTCTTTTTAGCCTGACAAATCAGATGGAGCACGACCTCTACAATGTAGGCACCGGCAAGGATATAACGATCAAACAACTTGCAGAACTGATACAGGATATTGTGGGGCACGAAGGAGAGATTGAATGGGATAGTAGTAAACCGGACGGTACGCCAAGAAAACTAATGGACGTGAGCCGAATGAAGGAAGAGGGGTGGGAGTACAGTATTGAGCTTGAGGAGGGCATCCGGTCGACTTATGAGTGGTTTCTCGAGAATATAGACGACATTAAAGAAGTAAAACTGTAGAGTGAAATCCTTGATCTATGAAAGTATTAAGAAGCTGAATAACACCCCTCTGTATCTCCCCTCCGCGGGATAATACACCCGGGACCAGTAAAACACTGGCAGGGGAGATACAGAGGGGTGTTCATCGGATTTTTTTTACTATTTAATAGGTATCTCCTTTACTTAGATTATTAAAAAACTAAAGATCACATGTAGCACCCGGTAGGTTTGTCACGAAGACACGAAGACACTAAGACGCGAAGGTACACGAAGTTTGATAATATCAAGCAAGTACCCTTCTTGATACTTCGGGGCATCGCGCCTAACTTAACTGAACCATCCAATTTAATTGGGACATCCTGTCATATCTTCTGCTAAGGTATACGAGTAACACTGTCTGTAAAAGAGGATTTGGATTGGTTGAGAGTGGTTGAAGAAAAAAATAATGATCTACGGCAATCCTATTGTCACTGTTATTTCGACTTAGATTTTCAGTATTTTGTGCCGATAACGAAAAACGAATAAACACATCAATTTAAAAACGAGCAGATTGAGTACGAAGAGAAAAACAGCGCTAGTCACGGGAATAACGGGTCAGGATGGTTCTTATCTTGCAGAGTTTTTGCTGGACAAAGGGTATGAAGTTCATGGTATAAAACGCCGATCGAGTCAGTTTAACACCGAAAGAATTGATCACCTGTATACAGATCCTCATTTTAAAGGGCTGCCCTTTCATCTGCATTACGGTGATATGACCGATTCTACCAACTTGATCCGCATTATCCAGGAAACGCAACCGGATGAGATTTATAATCTTGCTGCCCAGAGTCACGTGCAGGTATCCTTTGATTCGCCGGAATACACGGCAGATGTAGATGCACTGGGTGCCATGCGCATGCTGGAAGCGATCCGGATTCTTGGAATGGAGAAGAAAACTAAATTTTACCAGGCATCAACGTCAGAACTGTATGGTAAAATCCAGGAAACACCGCAAAGCGAAACCACACCATTTTATCCGCGTTCACCCTATGGAGTGGCAAAGCTGTATGCGTTCTGGATTTCAGTGAATTACAGGGAAGCATATGGCATATATGCCACAAATGGAATTCTGTTTAATCACGAATCTCCCCGGCGTGGTGAGACGTTTGTAACACGTAAAATAACCCGTGCTGCGGTCAGAATTGCGGAGGGGATCCAGGAAAAAACGTTTTTGGGGAATCTAAATGCACAGCGGGACTGGGGACACGCCAAGGATTACGTGCACGGCATGTGGCTGATGATGCAACAGGAAGAACCAGATGATTTTGTCCTGGCAACCGGTAAGACAACCTCCGTACGTAAATTTTGTGAAATGGCGTTTGGGCACGCGGGAATCGAGCTTGAATGGGAAGGCGAAGGTGTAAACGAACGGGGAATCGATAAAGAAACCGGAAAAACGGTCATCGAGGTTGATCCTCAATACTTCCGCCCAACAGAAGTAGACCTTTTACTCGGAGATCCGACAAAAGCACAGGAAAAACTTGGCTGGAAGTTTGAGTATGATATTGATGCGCTGGTTGAAGATATGGTAAAAGCGGATCATCAATCACTGCTGGACAGTATTAATGGCGAAGGGAAGGTTCGGTAAAAACTGTGTAACTGTTGAGTTTCACGCTGCGCGTGATGTTGAACTGTGGAGTAACGCACTTCGCGCGTTGTGGAACTGTTCCCCGCAATTCCCCGAAATTCTGCGGGACCAGAAAAACACTGGCTGCGGGACCAGGAAAAGCACCTGGGAATTGATGAACTGTGGAACTGTCGAATCGATTAGGTTTCAAAACTCTCCCTTTTCTCCCAATGGGATCCCTTCGGGGAAAAGGGGAACGGAATGAGATTTCATAATATTGAACTGTCGAGAAATTTCTAAATAAGATTAGGAATTCACGGTCAGACTAAAAATCTTA
>CAZHUP010000282.1:0-3394 GCA_964535495.1 uncultured Rhodohalobacter sp. | reverse complement strand
TTACAGCTTGCAGCGACGACGGGCCCACCGGAATTGAACCTCCGGAAGAGGAAGAGGAATTAAATATTGTAGAAACTGCTGAAGAGTCAGGTAACTTCACGGTACTTCTCTCTGCTGCTGCCGACCTGGGCTTGGTTGACGTTCTTGCCAACGACGAACTCACAGTTTTTGCCCCTACGGATGATGCTTTTGCAGCACTCCCGGACGGTCTGCTTGACAGCTTAACAGATGAGCAGCTTACTGAAATTATTCTCTATCACGTGCTGGCCGGTACGGTACTTTCAAACCAGATTGATGTTCAGCAAGATGCCGAAACTGAGCAGGGAGAGAGAATTTTACTTCAGTCAGACAGTGGTGTGACCATTAACGGATCTGCCTCCGTAATCAGTGCTGATATTGTTGCCACAAACGGTGTTATTCACGCCATTGATGAAGTTTTGCTCCCATCAGCATTCCGTGAACCGGGTATTATTGAAGAAGCTGAAGCAGCCGGAGAATTTTCAATTCTGCTTGATGCGATCGAAGATGCCGGGTTAACTACTACGTTACAGTTTTTGGGACCCTTTACCGTATTTGCTCCATCTGATGATGCCTTCAATGAGCTCGGAATTGAGCTGGTGCAAAGTTTAACAGACGAACAGCTTGCCGATATCCTCACCTACCATGTGCTTAATGGTGAAGTTGCGTCGGGTGATCTTCAACCCACACAATCGGCTACTGCGTTGAACGGCGGTGATCTTTTCATTACCGCTGAAAATGGCGAGGTAACTGTGAATGCCTCAGCAGCCGTATTTCTCGCCGACGTTAGTGCGGAAAATGGAATTATCCATGCTGTAGACCGGGTACTGCTGCCGGATGCATTCGGTAACATTGTTGATAATGCAATCAAACGTTATGACTTAACCACACTCGTTGACCTTGTGGTCGCTCAGGATCTCGCCGGAACTCTATCGGATGAAAATGATGAATTTACCGTGTTTGCTCCCACAAACAGTGCATTTGAAGAGATCAGTGATGTGCTTGGTACACTTGATGATCAGCAGATC
The DNA here is from genome assembly GCA_964535495.1 of uncultured Rhodohalobacter sp. Classification (GTDB taxonomy): domain Bacteria; phylum Bacteroidota; class Rhodothermia; order Balneolales; family Balneolaceae; genus Rhodohalobacter. The sequence goes on along the minus strand of CAZHUP010000282.1, from coordinate 2,348 downwards.
AACAACACACTTCTTTACCATGTGGTAAATGCAGCCGTTGAGTCTGGAGATCTCGGAACTTCTCAAACAGCTGTAACACTTAATGATGGAGAAGAAATTTTGATTGAAGCCAGCAACGGAACGGTAACCATTAATGGAGAATCAACGGTAGAGGTAGCCGATGTGGTAGGTACAAATGGTGTTATTCACATCATCGATACCGTGTTGATACCGGAAGAGCTTGGAGGGGGAATTCCCGAAGATGATGCTGACCAAATCGACGCTACCATTACCATCAACAATGTAGGTTCCAGCGCATGGGTTTTTGAAGAGATTGACGGCGAAGGTGCTTCAGCCGATCTGAATGTGGAAAATACCCCGCTCTCTCTGGAAGAGGGTCGGCGTTATACCATCGTAAACCTTGGTGCAGGTGCGCATCCTTTTCAGTTAAGAGATTCAGGTGGAGACGTATTGATTGCCGCTCAGGGCGGTGGGTCCCTTCAGGATTATGAACCTGCCGATGTTGTAACTGGCGATGATGGTTCAATTACATTTACTCTTACCGGCAATCTGGCTGATGCGGTAGCTACTTATAACTGTGCTCCACACGCAGCAATGGAAGGAGACGTAATTGTACTATAGGCTGAACCAACTTCAATTTTAAAATACCCGGGGCGTCCTGATAATTTCAGGGCGCCTTTTTGTTTTCATGATCATCCCTATCAATTTGAACGTTCTCACCCCCATCTTAGTTATTCAATGAACATCATAAGAAACAATCATTTAATTTAGGGCATATCATGTTAGACAAATTAGCTTATATATCAGCAGGACTTGGAGTTACATCAATCGCAGCAAGTATTGCAGCTTGGTACACAGAGAAAGGAGAAGATCCGGAAGAGAACGCACACGCTGAGCGAAGCGGAATTTTTATCGGCCTGTGGCCACAAACATTTTTCGCGTTGGCTATTGTACTTTTCAAATTAAAAGAGCTGGGTCACGACAAAGATGTGAAGCGTCTGCTCAAAAAGCTGGACAAAAAAGTGAAAGAAGTTGAAGGTTAACTTCTGCACTTACATGACGAATACCCTTATCCGTGCGGTCTGATTTTTAAAAATTTCAGGCGGATCGGATAAGGGTTTTTTTATACCTGAAAAACTTTATTACACTCCCCTTTTAACCTGAGATCGATTATAAATCGTCATTTAAGTACTTTAAAAGTCCCCTTCTTGAAGAAGTTCTGAAGGCGATCATCTTTTCCAACAGTATTGATTTTAACTCAGGTTTTTAGAAAAAGCATATGCTGCAGCGCTTCAACTCTCAACACACATTTCACATCAATTATTTGATTCCCAATCAAGCGAACGTAATTGCGTATAATTATCTTTGCAGAGTAGTTATTTTACCCTGAAACAGAAGATTTTAAAAAAACCGTTATGTCGAAACTCTCTGCAAATGAGAAATTTATTGATCTTTCAGATTATGGGCGCCCTGCCGCAATCGTAATCGCCGGTGGATTCTCCAAAACTTCTGTCACACCCGTTCACGTTACACTGATGTTCGGCATCTGTGGTCTGTTCGCTTCATGGCTGATCTTCCAGGGATTTTATGTCACTGCCGGACTATTCCTGATTTTAAAATCTATCCTTGATGCTGCTGATGGAGAGCTGGCGCGCGTAAAACAGACGCCATCCTACACCGGCCGCTATCTGGATTCGGTTTTTGATATTATCCTCAACTTCATCATCCTGTTCACCATTCAGCAGGTCACCGGTCAGCCCTTTTGGCTTATGCTGCTGGCCTTCGCAGCCATTCAGCTTCAGGGAACACTCTACAACTACTACTATGTCATTTTGAGACAGAAATCGTCAGGCGGTGATAAAACCAGCCGCATTTTTGAGACTGAGACTCCCTCTGCCCTGCCCGGCGAGAAACAGTGGTCGGTAACCCTGCTTTTCAAAGCATATCTCCTTTTCTATACGCTTTTTGATCGCATCATCTATGGGCTCGACCGCACCGCGCCGGAGTCCGGCACGTTTCCCAAATGGTTTATGAGTATCCTGTCCCTCTACGGACTAGGCTTCCAGCTTTTGATCATGGCCGTGCTACTGTCACTCGGACTCATAGAGTGGATTCTACCATTTTTCATCTGGTACTCCGCCGGGATTGTAATATTAATCGGCATACGAAAGATTTTTTTGAAAGAGTGATGCGAGCCCTCTCCTCGGAGCCTTTCCCGAAAATGATCGGAAAGAGGAGACAGAGATACGAGCGTTCAGCGAAATGTTAAGAGGTGTGTTCGACGCTGTGCAAGGTGCTCACTTCATTACCTTGAGCAAACATGCAAATCGTGCTCCCATTAACACACC
>CAZHUP010000281.1:0-3404 GCA_964535495.1 uncultured Rhodohalobacter sp. | reverse complement strand
ATTACCATTTTTATCGCGGTGTGGAGTTCAGTCACTGTGGCGTGAACTCCATGAATCTGATTCGAAAGCACGGTGAATGGAAGATTTTCTCAATTGTGGATACACGCAGGACCGAGGGATGTTTATGATGAGCTGAGTTGATATCTATAGGGCTTGGTGTATAAATAGGTCGATATTGATCATCCCGTAACAGTTGTAGGTATCCATCGTGCAAGCAGTAACAGGGATCAGGCAAACGGATATAGCGTATTCAGCCCGATTGATGGAGTATTGAAAGATTTTGAAGGTCTAAAAGACCTTACTTTAGAAAGCAAAAAAGATACAGACGATTAAATAAAACTTATATAAAACAGATTTATGAAAATCTTTAAAACAGTATTCTCGGCAATGATCTTGTTCCTATCACTATTCGTTTTTGTTGGGTGTGAAGCAGATCAAAGCGACAGGAATGAGCATTACGAAACTCCCAAACTGGTAGTTGGAATAATGGTAGATCAGATGCGATACGATTACATCTACCGCTATTGGGATCACTACGGAGACGACGGGATCAGGCGGTTGATTGGCGAAGGTTTTTCATTTGATAATGCCCATTTCGATTATGCACCAACCTATACCGGTCCGGGCCACGCCTCCGTCTACACCGGAACCACACCTGCTGTACACGGAATCATTGGAAATAGCTGGTTTTTAAAAGATACAGGTGGACGCACCTATGTGACCGGAGATTCAGATGTTTCCACCGTGGGATCAGAATCAGACGAAGGTGAAATGTCGCCAAAATGGATGTTATCGAGCTCTATTGCTGATGAATTGAGATTACATAATAACATGAGGTCGAAGGCAGTAGGGATTGCACTTAAAGACAGGGGAGCAATTCTGCCGGCCGGCTTTACCGGGGATGCATACTGGTTTGATTATTCCGAAATTAAGATGATTAGCAGCTCTTATTATATGGATGAACTTCCGGGCTGGGTGAATGAATTTAATGAGCGGAATCTGCCTGCCCAATACGTAAGTGAACCGTGGGAAACACTGCGACCGATTGAAACCTACACCGAAAGTATAGAGGACGACAACCCTTACGAAGGTACCTTTCGCGGACAGGACCGACCGGTATTCCCGCACGACCTGCCGGCCTATGCCGAGATAGCCGACAATGGAATTTTTGCGAACACACCGTTTGGGGATACGTATACATTTGAAATGGCCTATGCTGCAATTGAAGGTGAAGAGCTGGGACAAGATGAATTTACAGATCTGCTATCTATTTCACTCTCCTCAACCGACCATGTCGGTCACCGCTACGGACCTGCTTCTAAGGAAGTACAAGATATTTACATCCGGTTAGACAGGGAGATTGCTCGATTGCTCAATTACCTGGATGAACATATCGGGAAAGAAAACGTATTGGTTTTCCTTACATCTGATCATGGAGCTGCCCACAATCCGCAATATATGCGCGATCTCGGGTTGCCGACAGGTAACTATAATCGAAGTGAGACCGAAGAGTTGCTTGAAGAGAGGCTCACAGATATATATGGATTTAACCCGGTAAGAACGCTCAGAAGTACTCAGCTATTTTTGGATCATGATATAATTCATGCCAATGGTGCCAGACCTGAACATGTACAGCGCGATGCGGCTGAAATCCTCGTTTCGGTAAATGGAGTTGCAGGGGCACTTACGGCTGATGCGCTTCGGGGAGGGACATTTACCGATGCTATACATCAGAAAATCCAACGCGGATATAATCCTTCACGATCAGGGGATGTGATTTATTGGCTCGAACCTCAGTGGTTTACTTCAAGCCGAACGACAGGAACAACGCATGGAGCACCCTGGAGTTACGATACACGAGCTCCGTTGATCTGGTACGGATGGGATATACCCTCCGGCAGCTCCACTGAATTAGTAGGGATATCTGATATTGCATCAACTGTAGCGAACTTCATCAACATTCCATACACATCAGGTAATACCGGCCAACCGATGAACCATATCATTTATGGAAAAAACTGAACGGTTTGCCAGTTAATCAGATAAAATGTCGTCAGGATTTATTCATTGAATTCTAACTGACGACTATTATTTATCGATCTGACGTAAAGTTAAAGAGCTACATATACAACAGAATTACCTGAATTTTCAGAACATCAGGCTGGTAAAAACGTTGTGCGCGTAAACGATATGGAGAAAGGCTGAAAAGAGCTTATTTTCTGCCCGAAAGTTATTTAAGAATTAATCAACTACCACTATGGAATCCATCTCAGTTTTGGACATGTTTAAAATCGGGATTGGACCGAGCAGTTCTCACACTTTAGGTCCGTGGAAAGCCGCGTCGCGTTTTATCGATTTGATCGGAGATCGAGTAAATGACATTGAGCATCTTGAGGTACAGCTTTTCGGCTCACTGGCCAAAACCGGAAAGGGCCACGGAACCGACATTGCCTTAATGTTGGGATTGAGCGGGAAAGATCCCGTCAATTTTGAGATTGACAAGATCGATCCAACCGTGGAGAAAATCAGACAGGAAAAGAAGCTTAACTTTGGCGAAAAAGGATGGATCGATTTCAATCCGGAAAATCATATCCACTTTCTAAAGGATGAGATCAAACCGTTTCATCCCAACGCTCTTACCTTTCTGGCCCGTTTCAAGGACACCACAATCGAAAAAGAGACCTATTATTCTGTGGGAGGCGGATTTGTTATTCAATCAGATGAGAACGACCGTTCCGAAACAGATGATATCCCGCTGCCTTATCCCATCGATTCGGCAGCGGACCTGAAGGCCGCATGTAAAGAGACCGGCTTGCCGATATCGGGTGTTGTAGCGTTGAATGAGAAAGAGTGGCGGACGGAGGAGGAGACACGACAGGCGGTGTTGAAAATCTGGGAGGTGATGTGCAGCTGTATCTATCGAGGTTGTCACACCGAAGGGTATTTGCCGGGCGGACTCCAGGTGATGCGCCGAGCTTCGATTTTAAATAAACGATTACTAAATCATCAGAAGTACAGTGACTATCACGAGTGGCGAGAAGCGATACGAAACGGCGGTGACGATTTTGCCTACATCCTCGACTGGGTGAGCTGTTTTGCACTGGCCGTGAATGAGGAGAATGCGTCATTCAGCCGTGTGGTAACGGCTCCGACCAACGGTGCTGCCGGCGTGATTCCGGCTGTGCTTCAGTACCTGGTGACGTTTAAGCGGGATCACTGCAAGGATATGGTGACGAACTTCTTGATGACCGCTTCTGAAATCGGGAGCATTTTCAAAAAGCGCGCAACCATTTCTGCCGCAATGGGTGGGTGCCAGGCCGAGATTGGTGTGTCATCCGCAATGGCAGCTGCCGGTCTAACGGAATCACTTGGCGGGAGCGTGGATCAATGCCTGATGGCGGCAG
>CAZHUP010000280.1:0-3414 GCA_964535495.1 uncultured Rhodohalobacter sp. | reverse complement strand
CGAACGAGTCCGATTTTGAGCCATGCGATGAATGATAAATCCTTTTCGACATGAAGCGGCTTGGTTGTAAAAAAATCGAAGGGATTTTTTGCGGTGTGTCGCTTATCGATTGTGTGATCGACATACTGTTCATAATTTAGGACTTTGGAGATGGTCATGAGCCGATCGTGTGGAATGGCGCTTATCTCTTGGGTCTCAAAATGTCTGAGCGCATTTGAGTGAATGCCCGTTGCCTTTTCCAAGTCTTTAAGAGAGTGTCCTTGATGTTTTCTGGCGATTTTGAGTATGTTTGATTTGGTTGTCATTCATTGTCCTCTTTTTTCTTCGGCTTTCTGAATCGAATGCTGCGGATTTTCATGAAAACACGGGAGAAGAACGCTTTAAGGTTATTTCTTCTTTTTACTCTCCGTGCTTTTTTCATCGCCTTTCGCTCCGTTTTTTGCTCTTTTTTCATCGCAACTTGTTTCTTTTTCATCTCCAGCCTTTCGGCTTTTAACGTACGATTGATGATGGAGCGTACTTCATGGCTTATTATGTTGGTTTTCAGTCCTTGAGCGTCAATGGCGTACGCTTCGAGTGTTTTAATCTTTTTCCTGCCACGATTATAGTGTTTGAGTATATCGACCAGTTCTCGTTTATCAATGGTTATTTTGAGGGCGTCCCGTGAACGGACGGCTACAAACCCTTCATTGGTATGGTTGGTGTTTTGTGTGTACGATGTGAAATAATCGATGCTTTGGTTCGTGTACACGAATCCGAAGCCAATGATGCGTACGTCATTAAGGTTCTGGTTGAAAATATTCAAGATGAAGTGCTCGCTTTTTCTGGTCGGATCAATCTCGTAGCGTGAATCAATTTTCAACTTCTTGTTATTGAAATGCTTGCGCAGTGCACGATGATACCCTACATTGCTGAGGGATACAACGAGTATCAACGCTACAATAATAAGCAATGTTACTTCAAAGTATTCCTGCATGGTTTCCCACATTATGCATCATCCCCTTTGTTAAGTAGTGTTTCGATCCAGTGATTGATTTTCTTATAAGTACCATAACGGTAGTGTTTGATGGTGAAACGCGCTCCTGAATCAAATAAAGCTTTCATGCTCGCAAAATCATCGTCTTGGCACCGTGAGAGCAGCACATCCTTCGTTTCTTTATCTACCTGTTTAAGACACACTCTCAGTAACGCTGTGTCACGTACATTTAAGGCGTTCAAAGCGGCACGTCGATAGTCGATAGGTTGTGATGCATGGTTCAATAAATGCTCATAAAACGCTTTACGTTGTTTGTTGATTGCGACATCCAAAAGTGCATCGACGCTTTGATGAATTCCAGAGCCGACATACGCTTTGAAATGATCGAATTTTTCCATGTCGATCAAACGCTCGACAGCTTCTTGCGCATTCAACGACTCGAGCGACCTATCATCAAGATCGGATTGTTTGAGGTGTGCACGCATCAGTTCAATGCCTTTGTCAAAATCATGTGCAAGTGCCTGTTTCATAAAATGATTCAGGTCTTCAGGCTTCATATGAACATCCAGGTAGGCTTTCAAGAGGATATGTGCCTGATTTCTGCATATGACTTCGATCCAGTTCCTGGGTCCCATTACCGGCACAGACTTACGGACTGGGATGATATTGAAAAGTTTCTGTTCGATTCCGATGCGTTCATGCATCAAGGATTTGATTTTTTCGGTGTAAGCCGGTTGATTCATAGTTTTCACTATCAGTGATTCATAGCGTTCATCTTCAAACCGAAGCTGATTATAGGATTGTACGTATTCTTTGACCATTCTTGATAATCCGTTCAGACCATGTTGTACGATGAATAATATGACTTTGTAATAGAGTTCCTGAGCATTGGGGGCATACGGCTTAAAGAGTGGCACATCACGAGCAATAAGATGTTCGAACTGCGTGATTTTGTTGAGTTCGATCACATATTCTACAATGACCTTGCCATAGATGTCGACTTCTTTAAGACGTTCACTGCTCACTTTCTCGAGTTCATCCAATCCTGCTCTGACGATGCGTTCATACTCGCTGATGGTCTCCTTGCTTTTTTCGCTTGATTGTAAAAGCAAACGTTCAAGCGAGACATCGAACAGTTTGGCGATCCGAACCAGATTGTTAAGATCGAAAGAACTTCTCCCGTTCAGGTTTTGTGAGACTGCGGATTTGGAAATGTTCAAATGTTCGGCCAGAGTTTCTTGTGTCATTCCGTGTTCTTTTAAGCGTTCCTTAATAAAGGAGCCTACTTTTGCATTATCAATCACATCGGGCATATCCTCACTTCCTTTCACATACATTAATTATAGATGGACCTTGAAAAGCTCACAAGCAAGCGTTCCTTAATTTCAAGTATTATTTTGTGGATTTTTAGTTTTCATACCATTGTCATTTTTGAAAACGAGGGTTAAGGAATCCTTAACTTATCATAGAAAAAAGCACAAACAAAAGCGACTTTGTCGCGCTGTTTGTACCACAGTAACTCTTCATCGAACCCTTCCCCATAGCATTCATTCCCATCCTTATCCCTGTAATTTCATTATAACGGTCGTCGGGGATAAAGCAACAAAAAATCTTAATTATGGTTGTGATAAGGACGGTTACTAAACGATTAGGCATATCAAAGAATAAGGGTAAAATCATTGCACCCAAGCCACAGTCTTTGATCAGAGCGATTTTTTGTGTGTGCAAATTAAGATGAAAGAACCTTATAGTTTTTATGCACGATCCATTAAAACATCATTTAACCCTTTCTAACCAAGTTTTTTCAACCCGTCCCGTGTCTGTTCAGGCCACGGGGCGGTTTTTTTATGTGGGGTAGAGTAATATTGCCTAATGGGTTCAAACACGCTATAATAAAACTTTAAGACAAACAGGGAATAAGGGGATGGAAAGTATGGAACGCTTTAGTGGAATTTTTGCGTTTATCAGACGACGCTATTTTTCAATCATTTTATTCAGCGCTTTGGCCAACGGAATACTTTTTTTATTGAGCTTCTATGGGGCGGTCCTTTTGCCGCTTGGCTTTCTTTATCTCGCATCGAAAATGTTGCGGCTTTCCCGGGAAAGTCAAGGAACGGCACATGAGCCGATCGCCGCTGTTTTCGGCTCCATGCGCTCTTTTTTACGAAATGCATTCTTGATGTTTGGAATGTATGTCGTCGCTTTGGGGCCGGCTGCGCTCACTTATTATGTTTTGCATGAATACGGCAATCCGTTTCCGTTTTTGGTGACCGAACTCCCGTTTGATTTCGGATTAGGATTAGCTTCCGATTTCAGGGCCATTCTTCAGATCAACAATATGATTTTGGCGACGATTCCGTTTTTGATTGTGATATCGATATTCACGTTTATTCCCTATGTGATCGCTGATGCTTCAGAGAACGCAAGCATGGGCTTCA
>CAZHUP010000279.1:0-3426 GCA_964535495.1 uncultured Rhodohalobacter sp. | reverse complement strand
ATCTCTTCAATTTTTTCATCAAGATTTTCCGTATTCCAGTCGTCAGTTGGTATAGGTTTATGGATATGAGCTGTTGCCTCTCCGCTGTGGGTAAAAAGAAACCCACCTTCGCTTAATTCTCTGTTACCCTCAAAATAGATAGGCACAATCGGGTAATTTAGGTCCATAGCCATTCTGAAGGGGCCTTTTTTAAATGGTCCGATAATCCCGGGGTGTTTCCTGGAGCCTTCAGGTGCAAGCATCACCGTCAACCCATTTTGTTTAATTCGATCTACATTCTTTTTTAAAGTTTGTACGGCTTTGTCCGATTTCTCCCTGCGTATGAAAACCTGGCCGGTTAACCTTCCCAATAGGAAAAATATGGGATTATATTGTAGCTGCCACTTGGCTACAAAACGAACTTTCGGCAGACCAAGTGCAAGGATAGTTAAAATATCGAGGGTTGAACTGTGATTAATGATGTAGACCGCGGGATAGTGAATTTCATCGCAGTGCTTTTTGATATTAAAATCTATACCGGCTATGAAAAAGGAAGGCTTAACTATGAATGGAGCAATCTTTTCAACAACGAAATTACTCATTTTACCCAGTGAGAGAATCAGCAAAATGAGTATGACCGGAGTTGCAATAAGCAACATCAGAAAAAAGAGGAGTATGGATAAGATACTTCGTATATATTCAATAAAAGTGAGCTGCTTACCGCTGTCTGTCATCTGGGAAAAGATTGCTGAATCTGTCGGGGTCAATTAATGAAATAGCTGTGCGACAATCAAATGAAGAGTGCTCTACCGGAAAACATCTTTAAAATGCTTAATGTGTGGGGCATTATTACCTTTCTGAGTTATGGATATTACATCAAAGCGTGCAACGGCGGTTTCCATTTTCCGTTCATAAAGCCATGCTTCTGCTGCCTTACGAATATTTTTTTCTTTTTGCGGGGTGATATAATCTTCAGGTTCACCAAAATGGGTGTTGGTTCTATATTTCACCTCAACAAAAACGATATAATTTCTGTCAGTTGCTACCAGATCAACTTCAGCTTTTTCAAAGAAATAGTTCCGATCAAAAATCAGCCAATCTTTAGATTCAAGGTAGGCTTCAGCTATGTCCTCTCCGTGATTACCGATCTCCCTGGTAGTTTTAGCCATAGTTGTTTACAGTTCTTCCTTTGATTTTTGACTGCTGCCCTTTAACGATTGATGGGCTTCAGCAAGCTTAACCAGATGCTTCAAAAATGTGAGGTTTTTTTTGTTGATGTAGGGAAGCAGTGCTTTCGTGAATCGATCGAACATTTCGAGAAACTCAACGAAATTATCGATTCGCTCTTTAAAACTTTCCTCTTCCCTGTTGAGGTTTTCACTATCCTCTAAAATAGATAGTGTGCTTACTAAACTCTCCTTGATCGGAGCAACTTCACGTAGTTGACGCTCCTCAACTATTCGGGCTACAATCGTCCACACTTCCTGTTCTGCTGAGAAGTAGTCTTTGCGCTGCCCTTTGTAGTGAACTTTCTGGACCAGTTTCCACTGCATCAGATTACGCAGGTTCATATTGGCATTCCCTCTGCTGATACTCAGTTGATCCATGATAGAATCCGTATCGAGAGGTTTACCCTCCGCGTATAGCAGCGCATGTATTTGCGCCATGGTACGATTAATACCCCAGGCGGACGCCATTTCTCCCCAAACCTGAACAAATTGCTCAATCGCTTTTTGGTGATTATCAGACTTGGGAGTTTCCATAGATAGAATTAATTAGCAGGTTCTGTAGAACAGGCACACGCTTTTCCTGATGCGGGCTCACAAGATGGGGCAGTATCTCTGTTTTTGTAATCGGTATTATAGAATCCGGTTCCCTTGTAGACAACTCCCCCGCCACCGGAAATTATTCTTTTAACCGGTTGACCGCTATCAGGGCAGTTTGTCAGCGCGTCGTCGTTCATGCTCTGGAAAACTTCAAAAACAGAACCGTCTTCTCTTTTGTATTCGTATGTAGGCATTACTGTATATTTTAATTAGTTGAGTGTTTACCGTAATAACAGCAGAAAATATGCCAATTTAGTTTTACGGTAAAGATTGACAGTCTGAAATTATTTAAGGAGTTCAAACCCATTCTTTAATCTGAGAACGGCCTCTTTTAGATTTTCCATGGAGGCCGCATAACTTAATCGCAGTCCGTTTGGCTCTCCAAATGCATCACCCGGAACAGTTGCCACTCCGTGATCTTCAAGCAGGTAAAGTGCCAGATCGGTGGTAGTTTCAATTTTCTTTCCGCCAGGCGTTTTTTTACCAAGCAGTTGATGAACATCGGGAAATACATAAAAGGCACCGGCCGGTTTAAAGCACTCTACACCATTCATAGAATTCAATTCTGCAACGATGAAATCGCGACGCTCTTTAAACGCCTGACGCATATCTGTGATCGGTTTCATCGATCCGGTGTAAGCGGCCAGCCCTGCTTTTTGAGAAATAGATGAAGGAGCTGAGGTTTCCTGACTCTGGATTTTTGCAACAGCATCTGAGATTGCTTTAGGTCCGGCCATATACCCCAATCTCCAACCTGTCATTGCAAAACCTTTCGAAAATCCGTTGATGATTACCGTTTGATCTTTCAGCTGAGGGGCTGCGTTGAGAATACTTACATGATCCTGATCAAATACGATGTATTCGTAAATCTCATCAGATATAATCAAAAGCTTAGGGTGCTTTTTCAATACTTCGGCCAGCTCTTTAAGTTCATCTTTAGAGTAACAGGCTCCGGTTGGGTTAGACGGTGAGCAGAGAATAATCGCTTTAGTTTTTTCTGTGATTGAATCCTCAAGCTGCTCAGCTGTAAGCTTGTAGTTATTGGCAAACGTGGTGTTGATAATAACCGGCTTTCCATCTGCCATTTTTACCATTTCGGGATAGGAAACCCAGTAGGGCGCGGGGATCAGGACTTCATCACCGGGGTCGATTGTAGCAAGGAGGGTAAATCCGATCGATTGCTTTGCACCGTTGGAGCAGACGATCTGATTGGGGTCAAATTGAAAGCGGTTATCCCTTTTTAGTTTTGCACTGATCGCCTCACGCAGTTCGGGCATTCCGGTATTCATGGTGTATCCGTGAAACCCATCGGTAATAGCCTCTATGGCAGCATTGCAGATATGCGCGGGGGTTTTAAAGTCGGGTTCACCGGCGCTGAGAGAGATAACAGATTTGCCTTCTCTGGCCAGCTCTTTAGCTCGCGCAGTAATTTTTAAAGTTTCCGATGGTGATAGCTTTTGAGCTCGCTTTGATATCATGTTTTCCTGAATTTTAAATGAGATCCGAAAGGTAGTAAAAAGGGCCCTGTTTGTCTATCGAGTTCTTTATTTCAATTTTGGCCTTGAGTAGTAAGTAGCGAGAATGTGACAATTAATTGAATAGTGTATGTTCGAATAAGTCG
>CAZHUP010000278.1:1811-3436 GCA_964535495.1 uncultured Rhodohalobacter sp. | reverse complement strand
TAGACTCCGCTGCTCAATTCAGCGGCATCAAAATCGACGGTGAATGATCCTCTTGGATGTTCATTGTCATTTACCAGAGTAGCCACTCTCCTGCCCAGCACATCATACACATCCAACACAACAGCACCTGCTTCGGGTACCTCGTATGTAAGTCGTGTAGTTGGATTAAACGGATTTGGATAGTTTGATTCAATGCTCAGTTCACGAATAAGCTGACCAAAGTCACTTTCTCCTACCTGGTAAAACACATTCTCTTCAGCCGGCTCTACAAATTCACTTGTATAGATACGAATCTCGCCCGGTGCCATATTGAAGCTCTGTCTCACATTCCCCACATTCAGCCTGTTTCCTGACACAAATTCATGCCACTCGCCCTGTTGCGTAAAATCAACCGTTGCATCACGGAAAAGTACACTGAAGTTTCCGATAATCACCGCGTCCATATCTTCATGCTGAAGTCGAATCCACTTTATGCCATCGGCAAGGGACGATTCAAATTCTGTATCTCCACTACTGAATACCGGACTTGAGTGTCGCAGCCTAAGAAGTTCAGACCACGTTCTGTATAAACGGTATCTGTTCTCTTCTTCATAGTAGTCCCAGCGAACCGGTTTTACATCTGTTCTACCGGGATCAGAGGCCATACATGCACCGTCGGACCCGTCCCCGGGTTTCAGACACTCATCAGGTCCGCCACCATAGCCTAGTTCACCAAACTGCCAAACCATTTTTGGTCCCGGAATAGTGAAAAAGAAAGCTCCCGTGAGCTTCTGTCGATTCAAGGCTACATCTAATTCAGTAATATTATGGTTTTCATTGATATCATTACCATAATTGCGGTTTCTGAACATAATCCACTGCTCATCGTGACTCTCCATATACCCGATCAGATATGGATTATTCCATCCGCGATTTCCATGATAAATTCCGGAGAAATTAGAATCCTCAGTATAACCCATGGAGGCCTGACTGTAGCTATGATTCTGGTTCCCCCACAACAACATACCGTAATTGGAAAGCTCTGTCTCCTCTGAATTTGCCGCAAAATGCTCTAATATCACATACGCACTTTCATCAACTTCCCACATTCTGTCGGCCATTCTTTTCAGATTGGTAATTCGCCGCGAATTGTACCCGTCCAGATTATTGCCTGTATTTACATTGTCTGCAAATCCTTTGGTGAGGTCAAACCGGTAGCCATCAACATTATACGTTTCCAGCCAGTACCGGTTCATTCTATCCAGCCAATACTTGATATAGGGATGATCGTGATTGAGGTGAAAAAATACGTTATAAGCGTGTCCGGGACCCAATAACGGATTCACGTTTCTATTTGATCCATATGCCCTGATTAGCGGGGATTTGTCATGAGCATGGTTATAAACCACATCCAGTATAACCGCCATGCCTCTGGAGTGAGCTTCATCAACAAAACGCTTAAATGCCTCTCGGCTGCCGTATGATTTGTCCAGTGCACCGTGAAAAACCGGGTTATACCCCCAGCTGATGTTCCCGTCAAATTCCGATACCGGCATCAGCTCTATAGCATTCACACCCAGATTTTCAAGATAGTCTAGCGTGTCTGTTAAAACCTCAAATGAGCTCTCTTCCACAAAATCGCGAAG
>CAZHUP010000278.1:0-1711 GCA_964535495.1 uncultured Rhodohalobacter sp. | reverse complement strand
AATCGATATTGATCGCCCGGAGTTAAATCATCCAGTGTTATCCAGAAGCGATCTCCTGTCGGATCTGTATCATCCAGATACATAAAATATTCTTCACGTACCTCCCAATCGGTCATATCCCCAATCAGATAGGCAAACTCCTTGTCGGGTGCGTAGAAAGAGAACGTAACCGTTGAGGGATCCTGATGGTAGTGAATCCCATCTTCCACACCCTGAGGACGAGCCTGAGTTGTCACGTCGGGATTCACAATGATATAGAGCGAATCAGATTCTATCTCGCCCTGATCATCTTCCACAACTGCATAGAAGTCTGTTCTTCCTCTTTCTGTTACGCTGTAGGTGTACTCAATAGTAGTTTCTGTTGTAGTGGCTATCTCTGTTTCACCCTCAAACAGCGTAAATGAGCTGATTGGATTGGATGATGAAGCTTCCACTCGAAGTTCAACATTTTGTCCCATTTCTGCGAAAAAAGGATTAAGTGCTGTTACACTCGGATTTGTAAATCGTACTAAGAGTTCATCTTCGTAGAGGTCAATAAAAATATCGTTGGTTTGGCGACTTCCATCTGCGCTTCGAAACACAACCGCAATTTGGTAAATCTGATCCACAGAGTTTGGCACGTCGTAAAAATCGCGAATATCATCGATATCCAGACGCCAGCGATTGTTGCCCAAACTTGTCAATTGCGGCTGTACGCTGTTATCTCCCCAGGTGCCAATCACATACTGCCAGGAACTTGATCCCTGAGCTGATTCTGTGACGATCAATCCTGTGTGAGCATACAGATTACCGGTGTATCCTGCCAGATCTCCCCTGGGATCTTCAGATGCGTCATATATGATCGATACCGGAGAATCTTCATTAGGAAACGCCGGGTCAGTAGTTATCATCTGAGAAAAAGCGAGCTGAGTTATTAATATCAGCGGCAAGAGAATGATGAATGATTTTGTAAAAGAAAATTTCATGGTGTTACTTCGTTTAATTTCTCGGTAGACGAACGAATAATCAGCTCCGGATGGTGTACCTCATTACTGATTCGTAAGTCGGGATTGTGTAGTCGTTGTATGAGTTTGTTCGTAGCTCGGAATCCCATATCGTACATCGGCTGATTGACCGTGGAAAGGTCAATATACTCGGCAATAGTTAAATTATCGAAGCTGATAAGAGGCAGCTCAATATCACTATCTCTCAACGCTTTTTTCGCACCCACAGCTTTGGTATCTGATGTACAGAAAATTGCATCGGGAATGGGGTCCAGTTTTATGATTTTATTCATGGCCTGGTAACCGCTCAATTCGGTAAATCCATCCCGTTCCATGCTGTCGCCGGTTACAACAAGAGTTTCATCAAAAGGAATTTCATGCTCTGAGAGAGCTCTTTTATAACCTTTAATACGATCACGTATTGGAATAGATGATGCGTCAGCGGAGAGAACTGCAATCCGCTCAAAACCTTTGGAAATAAGGTAGTCTGTGGCCATGTAGGCGCCCTCCTCGTTGTTGAAACTTACCGAATCAAAAAGATTACTAAAGTCATCAACAAGACAGAGGGGTATTTCGTACCGTTTAAGTGTCTTGAGTTCTTTATCTGAAAAGTGAAGCGAAACCAGAAGATATCCTTCAGCCCAGCGTTTTTTCAGCGTTTCAGAGACTTGCTTAAAAGCATCTTTCTTCTGCCCGATGTTAACAATGTTCAGCTCAAAATTCTCTTC
>CAZHUP010000277.1:0-3437 GCA_964535495.1 uncultured Rhodohalobacter sp. | reverse complement strand
CTATTCAGTAGTTTTTGCGCCTTGAATATTTTTTTTTTGCTCTTCAATACTTTCTGAATCCGGATATAAGATTCCCAATCCAACGTCATTACTTTTTCCCATTCCTCAATAATTTCTTTCCAGAGAGTGCATTCCGGCACAGGCACCCCGCATGAGCAGTATTCACCGTTTACAACTCCTTTTTCAGCCAAAAAGCGGAGCTCTCCTGTACTGAAGGATTTTTTTCCACTACCCAATATGATGTCCAGCAGTGTTGAGCCTGTGTGACAGTCGCCGGCTATATATATAATTGTTTTATTATTCATACAATCAAGTGTTCTATTTCTTACGTCTCACTTTTTCATTGTTACTTTAGCATTTCTCAAACCTTTATTAACCGCTCTGGCCGGCAATCGTATCCCCAAGTTCGTTTGCAGAAAGAAATTCGGTTTCTGGCCATTTTTTTACAATTGCCTGAAGCAATGTGTACAAAGCCTCAATCCCCTTTTCCCGGTTTTTGGGATCAATATGGCCGCAAAAATTTACTCTGTGTGAACTGATAATGGCAGGACGATTCCATCGAAACGCTGCCTCAATCTGCCTCATGGTGTAATCTACCCAGTTTACGCCCCGATCATGTATCGGTTCAAAAACAACATTTCTCACAATATATATTTGCCCCAGCTTGTTCTTCTTCCCGGTGTAGTTGAATAACTTTTTAAACTTCCCTCTGCCCTGATGCTCATTTTTAATTAAGGGTGTATCGATATATTTTATCCCACTCTCTTTCAGGGCAGCGTGAATCACCGGATGTTCGCGACCTCCCGGAGGGTTAAAGTGTTCAGACCTGTATCCAAACACCTCTTCAAACGCATTTAAACCCTCCTTTATAACATCGTTAAACCGGTCATTCTCTTTAAACTCCCAGAAATCAAAAGCAGCCGTCTCAGAAATCGTGCTATACTCATCTGCTGCAACACTCGTAAACGACCGGTTTTTTAAAGAAGTCAGCAGTGCTCCATCTTTCCTGGCAAGTTTCTCTTCAACTATTTTCAGATTCAGATGCTCTCTGCCATGAAACTGAGGCACCATCAAACCCTTTTCTATACCCTCTTTCCAGAGCTGCCATGCGCCTCTATAAGACGACGGATATTTTACTGCAAGCTTTTCATATGTCTCCGGCAGCAATTCATAGTGGTACTCACTGTACCCACTTTTCTCCATCTTTTCAAAATCTATATTGCAGGGCAGGGCAAATGGTGTAAAAATTGCGGGACGTCCGTTTTTGTCTTTCACTGTACTAAGCGTCTCATACAGCATTTCAAGATCTTCGCTTGTCTCCAGGCTATCCAGCGCGTCAAATCTTGTTCTTACCGGGTATCCTGCTTTATCCAGCTCATCACGCGCTTTTTGCGAATCGAGACGGACGTTTCCGTAATCGTCTACTGAGATCACCACGATCTTGCGTTTCGTGCGCCAGCCGATCAGGTTTTTAGCATTCAAAATAATTGAGGTTTTCATTGATCCCCCAGCTCCAACGATTCCCGTTGCTGCGATAGTGATTCAACAAAATCAATAAACTCAGCATAAACTTTACCGGAATCACCTTTCTCTTTCGTCAAATCAATCGCATTTGAGCTCATCTGCTTCAGAAGGGAGCGGTCATTATAGAGCCGTGTGAGATTTCTGAATAATGAATCAACATCACCCGGCTGATTATGCAGTCCAACATTGTTATCCAAAATTATATCTTTCATTTCACTTTCAAGAGAGTTCATAATCGGTAAGCCGCAGGCGAGCAGGTCAAACAGTTTATATGTTACAGACTGGGTTGCCCCCTCAATATGTTGAGTCATTCCCACGTCTGCCAAGTAGTAATACTCCATCAGCTTATTTTTTGGAACCCTACCAACGTATGTCAGATTACCGTGATTCTTCTCATAATCCGTCACGATATCTTTTTGCGGGCCGTCTCCGGCAATTATAAACCGGAGATCATCTCCAAAAGTTTTTTCCAGCTTTCCGGCCGCTAACAGGATTGTTTTAATATCGTATGAGTACCCCAGGCTGCCTGCATAGATCACTGTTAAGCCGGAGTCGGTTTTTTGGGTATTCGCCGACGCCTCCAACAGCTCTTGCTGCATCTCATCAAACTGCACCGCAGGGTAGAAACACCGGGTATTCTCAAGGTCTGAATTGTACTCTCTTGCCCAGTTAATATACTGATTCGAAATAGCGGTTACTGCATCCACCCGGTTCAATGACCTGCCTACACTTCGCCTTAATGGCGAAATCAGAAGGTCTGGCAAATATTTTAGGTGCTCAGCAAATACATCCGGCCAGGGATCAATAACATCCAGAATGCATGTAATGTTATTGCGCTCCGCCCAGTCAGACACCTTATCCGCAACCGAAATCGGTGGAAATGCCATCATGACCAGGTCCGGTTTATCCTGCTGTTCAAATTCTCCAACAAGATTTTTTGCGAAACTTCGGTGCGACAGCAGCCTGCCCAGGGATATATTTTTTGAGTACCCGGCTGATTTCACAAATCGGAGCTCAAGCCTCTCTTCAGGATTCAGAACCGTGCTCTCACTATACCTCTGCTCCTTCACATTGTGTTTAAAAGTAGAGGCCCAGTAAGTGACGCTATGACCGCGCCGGAGCGCTTCCTTTACAAGGCTGTTATACCTTGTATTTTGATTGTCATCGACAGGTGTATTCTCAAAGATGGAAACAAACCAAATCTTCATAAATCATAAACTCCATTAGTACTCTCAAGTTTAAACAGCAGCCTTTGCATTTCGCTCCACCCATGCGTCATGGATCTCCCGGAACGTCTGCTTCAGTGATTTGGTGATATCCCAGTTTGGGTAGTGTTTTTTCATCTTGCGCAGGTCGCTGTAGTAGCAGATATGGTCACCGCTGCGGTTCTGCTCGTCATACTTATACTTCATTGGCTTGCCGCTAATCTCCGCAATAATCCCAAACGCTTCCAGGATGGAGCAGGTATTATTTTTTCCGCCGCCCAGGTTGTACACTTCAGCCACTCGCGGAGCTTTTATAAACTCCTCGATAAAGCGCGCCACGTCATACGAGTGGATATTGTCGCGCACCTGCTTCCCTTTATAGCCAAAGATGGTGTATTGTCTCTCTTCAAGGTTGCACTTCACCAGGTAGCTCAGAAAACCGTGCAGCTCCACGCCGGAGTGGCTCGGGCCGGTCAAACAGCCGCCGCGCAGCACGCAGGTCGGCATATTAAAGTACCGTCCATACTCCTGTACCGAAATGTCGGCAGCTACTTTGGAAGATCCAAACAATGAATGCTTGCTCTGATCAATCGTAAACGTTTCGGGAATTCCGTGCTCATAGGCCGGGTCGGCATAGTCGTACCGGGTCTCCAGTTCGTCCATTTTAATCCGGTTCGGAGCATCGCCATACACCTTGTTGGTGGAGAG
>CAZHUP010000276.1:0-3458 GCA_964535495.1 uncultured Rhodohalobacter sp. | reverse complement strand
CTCTGATTATTGGCGCGAATATGTTCGATCACTGTATGACGCGGGAATCCTTTACGAAATCGATCTGGCATTACTCAAAGATTTATGCCGGTGGGAAGAACTTAAGGAACGCGCCTGGAGAGAGCTTCCCGGACCAGACAAAAAGTTATATCTGGAATATCACGATGCTGAAACCGGGGCAATGACGCACGTTCAAAGCCATGCGGCGTTCAGCAATCTGAGATCGATCCAGAGCAGCATCAATGCCCTACGTGAAAAGATGGGCCTTTCCTTACGTGATCGGTCCGGGCTCAAAATTCCATCCAAAAAACAAAACAGCAACACTTTTAGTAGAAAATCATGGACGTAGATACAACTCAAACCACCGCAACCGACTTAAGAGCAAAGTATTTAAAGCCCACGCGCCAGCTCGGAGAAAAAACGCAGCACATTTACGACCGTGTGGTCAACGTGGTTGTTGATAAAGGCTCGGAGGTGATGCAAAACGTTAATAAAGAAAATTTCACACATTTTGCTGTGAACGGGAATCTGCTAAAAATTCACTGGATAGCTTTAATGGAATGTGAAAGCGTGTATGCAGTGGATCGGCGGTTCCGCGGTGCTGTGAGGCAAGATCTTTTGATCAGTTTGCTATCTATGAAAGAGTATCGAGAGAAGTTCCGGCCGGTGGTTCAAGAAATGATTACGGACTTTGTGAAAGCTGCTGAAAAGCATTTGCAGTTAAATAAAAGCGACTGTGCGGAGATTTTGGAGATTCCGCTACGTATCGACCAGGAACAATTTTTAAACGCCAATCGTGAAACTGGATTTTTCCGGGGGAATGAATAATTATGAAAGTACTAGGAAACAACGCTGATGAACGTATGAACACCAGATGCCAGGTAATGAATAAGGCTGGCAAGCGTACCGCGGTAATTGATATCTACGGGGTTATTGGATTCGATCCAGACGCGCCGGACCAGGGCGAAAGCCCACAACGCAACATGCGGCCCATTATCCGGGAAAAGCTGATCGATGCCATGAAGGGCGGTGCGGAGCAGATCTTCGTGAACATAACAGCGGAGACCGGGGATGCTGAAACCGCTATGGAGCTTTACGAATTGTTTGCCGGTCAATCGGTCCCGGTGACAACATATATGCACGGCTACTGCGGAACGGCGGCCGTTGTGGTAGCTCAGGCAGGAGATCAGAGGCAGGCCAGTGAATCGGCTCTGTTTTCGATCACCGGAGATCACACATTTTTCTTTGGAAGCTACAATCAGAACACGCTCCGCGAACGGGTGAAAGAGATTAAGCAAAACAACAAAATTGTTTCAAACCTTTTTGCCAATCACTCCCGGCATAATGCCGTGTACTACCTGGGAAAGATGAACGCCAACGCAGAGGGCCGAGACTGGATGGACGCGGGAGAGTTTATCAACACTGGGTTAATTGATAAGGTAGTGAAGCCGAAAGACGGAGAACAAACAGCCCTAGGGAAAATGAACCTGAAAACGTCAAAAATCAGCAATCGGAGAAATACCGCTGCAGACCGGACGCAACATGCCAGACAGTTGAAGTTGATCAAATTGAAAGGCGGTTCATCCGCTAATAAATAAGAATATGAGCGCTACAAGAACAGCCATACCGCCAGGCGATATACTTCAGGACGTGCCGCTCTTTGATGTGCGGGGATCGATGGACCTTTCCACGTTGCAGGATTACCGCAATCTTGCGCGGTTGCTGCTTTTACGTGGAGAGCTAACCAGGGAGAAGGCCCGCCGGCTGTTTGATGCGATCCACCAGCTAAATATTTTTTTATCGGTGGATCTGCAGCCGCTGCAGGATATTGGGGCCCGGCCGGTAGGTGATACACTGACCAGATTTTATAATGTACGCGCCGCGCTGATCAAAGAGTTTAACGAGATTGGGCTATCAGCAGCCAATTTTCGGATGCAAGGTGTGGAGATGGATCACCCCAGCAATATTTTTATAAACTAACAAGGAGTAAACAATGGCTGAACGCAGAGTAACCTTTATCGTAGGTGCAAATATAAGGAACTTCCAGAAGGGCATTCAGAATGCTTCTAAGGGATTAAAGAATTTTGGACGGAAAGCGGAGCGCACGGGTAAGAATCTATCACGCAGTTTAACTGGCCCTATTCTGGCGATTGGTACCGGGCTTATCGCGCTTCAAAAATCTACAGGCAATTACGCTGATGAACTACTCGATCTATCGGAGATTACGGGGATATCAACGGACGCGCTGCAGGAGTGGCGAAATGTTTCAAGAATTGCCGGCGTAGAAACCGATGCACTCGCAAATGCGGCAAGCGGCCTCAGTCGGCGTCTCCGGGGAATTGGCGAAGAGAGCGGCGCGGCATTCGATGCAGCAGAACAGCTCGGAATAAATTTCAAGAACGCTTCCGGAGAGATCCGCGATACCGATTCTATTATGAGTGATGCCATTTCCCGGCTTTCTGAAATGGAACCCGGACTGGAGCGCGCCGGGCTTGCCGGGGATCTTTTTGGCCGGCGCTGGGAGCAGATTGCGCCTATACTTGGAATGACGGCCCAAGAGATTGATCACGCCAGGCAGGAGGCCCATGATTTAGGAATGGTACTTGATGGTGAAGCATTGAAAGCTGCGAATGAGTTCAGGCAGGCGTTTGAAAAATTACAGGAGCGTATAACGTTTGCTGCTCATAAACTGGCCATTGATTTCATGCCGATTGTGAAAAAGGAATTAATTCCGATGCTGGAAAGCGGAATGGAGAAGCTGCAGGGGTTAGCGAACCGTTTCCGTTCTCTTGATATGGAGGCGCAGAAGAATGCGTTAACATTGGCGGCGGTTGCTGTAGCCGCCGGTCCAGCACTGGTTATTTTTGGAAAACTTGCGCGAGTGGTGGCTGCCTTGATCAGTCCACTTGCATTAAAAATAGGTTTGGTGGCTGCACTGGCTGCCGGTTTTACGTATGTGGTAAAGAATGCGGATGCATTTCAGGATCACATGCGTTTCATCATGAACCGGGCATTGAGATTTGTATCCGATGGTGTTTCCGGGATGCTAAAAAGATTGGCAGAGTTTGCCGCGTGGACCGGCCAGACGGAATTGGCGATGGGCATCTTTCAGATGACCGCTTCTATCCAGAGCAGCATGAATGATATTAACCTGGATAAGCCAACAACGGAGTTTCAAAACTTCGGAGAGTTCTTTAATTCTGTAAAGGATAACATGGGCGACGGGCTGCAGTGGCTGACAGATCGGTTCTTCCAGTTTGGGAATGATGTGGAGTCAGCACTCGATATTGACGTTCAATCCTTTGGCGCGGGTATTGGTATGAATCAAAGCCTGGGTAGATCAGGGCCAACGCCACCGCCTCCACGACGTGCATCTACACCAGTATCCGGGGATGGTGATATAAGAAGCATCGCTTCGTATAATGAAGAGCTCGCCAATCTGCAGCAGGCTTTAAGGA
>CAZHUP010000275.1:2270-3463 GCA_964535495.1 uncultured Rhodohalobacter sp. | reverse complement strand
AGAATAGGCTACGATCAAGGAGATCAGCCGGTTTGCGGACAGGTGTCTCCACTCATCCTGTCGAAAAACACACTGGTGGTACTACGCCATGTATGTTTTAGTTTTTATCATGTTTTTAGTATCAAATTCCTCCATTCCGGATTTTTTATTTCAATCAGCCTTTCTTTCTTTTCCCTGCTCCAGCGTTTTATCTGTTTCTCCCTGTTGATGGCATGTATCACCTCTGCATATTCCTCATAGTAAACCAATTTGTCCAGTTTATACTTTTTCGTAAATCCAGTTTTTTCTTTTCGTATATGCTGTTGTATTCTATGCATACCCCATCCGGTCATCCCAACATACAAAGTGGTGTGATGTTTATTTGTCATTATATATACATGGTATCTTCGTTTAACTGTTCTCATATTTGTATGAAACAGCAGATGAATATTCCTTACAAACTTTTTAAAATTTAACATCTTTTCCTGCACGACGCACACTGTCATCTCGACTGCAGGCACGTGTCTTTGCGTGCCGGAGTGGAGCTCATCTTTTGAACGCGTTAGCGAAATCTCATTGTAAAGGGCAAGTGTGTTGTATAAACAATTACAATAATTGCTACAATCAAGGAGATGTCTCCGATCACCCCGCCGAAAAACATGCCGGGATTACGCCTGTCTGCCGGCGTGGCAGGGTCGACATGACAGAGCTTGCTTGATTGAATGGGCGGCGAAAATTATCCCAGCTGGTATTCGTTTTTTCCCCGCGCCGGCTTACTTATTCCATCGCGGCGCAATTAGCCCACCACGCGCACTGTCATCTCGACTGCAGGCACGTGTCTTTGCTTGCCGGAATGGAGCTCATCTTTTGAACGCGTTAGCGAAATCTCACTGTTTCAAGCGGGTGTATTGAATAAACTAATTACAATAATTGCTGAGCAAATGGAGATGTCTCCACTCATCCCGTCGAAAAGCACTCCGGGATTCGATCGACATGACAGAGCATGCTTATTGGAAAGGGCGGCGCACATTATCCCAACTGGTATTAATTCTTTCCCCGCGCCGCCACACGTATTCCAATCGCGGCGCGGTGGTGAGCCTGATTCAACTTCTGTATTTTGTGTGCCGCGTTTAGTACACTACGCACACTGTCATCTCGAGTGACACCATGAGGTGCTTTTCCGAAGGGTGGAATCGAGAGATCTCCACGTTACA
>CAZHUP010000275.1:0-2170 GCA_964535495.1 uncultured Rhodohalobacter sp. | reverse complement strand
ATCTCCACGTTACAAGCAGATGTTTCGAATAGAAACCCAAGTATTTGTTCGATTATAGCCCTCGAAGTGCTGCATTTAACCACTCAATTTCATCGGGATCTGTTTCGACAAGCTCTTCAAGACGAATCAATCGCTCTGCCAGTGTTGTGTAAATAAGCACCCGTAATACTTCAACATCACATATTGAGTTGCCGAAAATCTCTGAGAGAAGAGGTCCGGGCCAATCTAGAAGTAGAGAGTTACTTATATCTTCAACAGTTTTGGCAGATTCAAGCCTTTTAATCAGGGATAGTTCATGCCAGCGTTTCCTCTCCGTTTTCAGCTCCAGACTTAACCAATCTTCCATGGCGTTTCCATTTTCAAATAGTCCCCAGTCAATTATTCTCCATCCGTTTTTATTTCTGTGTATATGCTTAAGGTAGAAATCTCCGTGAAACCTGGTGGTATAAACCTGAGTAGAAGTATATTTTGTGCTGTTTTTTATCCTGTTAATAAGTGGCCTAAAAAGATTAGAAGCGTGTATTTTTTCAGAAGCTTTAGTTTTGATGCCGTTTATCCACTCGTGCAGTTCATGCACTTCAATTCCTGCAAGATTGTAAGCAGATAACAACGGACCTGCGAGCTCCCTGTTTGCAAACTCCCTGATTTCATCAGTTGTGACAGGATTACTATTTGGCCATATCTCCTGAATAATCCAATACATATCATCACCTATACTTCCGTGATCAATAATTTTTGGACAGATCGATAGTTTTCTGCTGAAAGTAAATTCTGCATCCAGCTCGTTTGCAATCCTTCGCAATTCGACTTCGCCTTTCACTAATTTTAATACCATTTTCTTTTTTGCAGATATCAAAACAACACCTTCGTTAGAAGCAAGTGGTAAAACCACTGAGCCTCCATAGCTTTTCAAGTTGCGCTGATATCGAATTTGAGGTGACAAAATCAACCTAAATGCTTTTTTGCTGCCATAAAGTTTAATGAGAGTAAAAATTGAACCGGGAAGAGAAAAGCAGATTTTTCTGCCAATTCTAAAACTAAACCTGTTAACCGAATTATCGAGCTCGAGTTTATCAGATGCAATTCTAATAAATGAATTCAGTTTTTCGTTCTCCATTCAATAGTAGTTTTTAGGTATAAATATACGACCACTCTAAAGTACCTAATTTGTCAATAATTGCTCGAAGTACCCAATCCCAAAAGTATGGGTACAGATTAAACACTAACTATTTTCGACCGGTCATCAATTTTCCTAATTCACGATATCCAAGTTCAGGCAAATACTTGAAACGTTTAAAGCCTTTTCTAAATCTGATAATTTGAAACGCCGTGACTGATATTTTTCGATCAAGCATTTCTTTAAACTCCGGTTGTAAATATTTTGCCAATATTTTAAATCCTTCAAGTTGTTGCTGCAGTCTTTTAGCCAGTTCGGCGTGATTGTCTTTAATAGATGAAAAGTCACCCGACTCCCACCTTCTGTAAACCGCACAAACCTGATCAATATAACCCACTGAACCTGTCTCAATGAGTGCATATATCAGCAGTGTGTCTCCTGCAATTTTTGCATTGTAATTACCACCATTTTTGTAAACCGAAGAAAGAAATAGCCTTTGCTTATCAAATAAAAGAGTTGATGTGGGATAACCTCCGCCGCCTTTTAGTATGATACTTTTTTTAGGAACTTTTCCCGGTTGAAGGTGAGTGTGATATTTTTTTTCCTCTTTATCAATTTCATTAATAATCAGCGAGTTTGTAAAACATCCGCTGCATCCGGAATTTTCTCTCATATATTTAACCTGAAGTTGTAACTTGTTGGAATCAGTCCAATAATCATCCCCATCGCACATCGCGATATATTTGCCTGATGCTTCCGGAAAAAGAAAGTCGGCAAAAATCTTACCCATTCGGGTGTCTTCTCTTGTAAATTGATTTTCTTTCTGAAAGATCGTTTTAATTCTGCCGGGAAATCTTTCAGCATACTTTTGTACAACTTTCCGGGTACCATCCACAGAGGCATCATCATGAATTACGATTTCGAATGGAAAATCAGTTTTTTGCATAATAAACCCATCCAAAGCCTCTCCTACAACCTTTTCAATATTATAGGTTGTGCAACAGATACTTACAAGTGGTTTACCCTCTTTCTCTATTCCCATTGATTGCTGAA
>CAZHUP010000274.1:0-3470 GCA_964535495.1 uncultured Rhodohalobacter sp. | reverse complement strand
AAGTGATAGCATGCTCAGATTCGGATGGATATGTTCACGACAAAGATGGAATAGACCTTGAGCTGCTGAAACAGATTAAGCAGGTTCAGCGCGGACGAATTCATGAATATGCCGATAAAAGAGAAAACGCAAACTTTCATGATGATTCATTGATATGGTCGGTGAAGTGTGATGTTGCTCTGCCCTGCGCCACACAAAATGAACTTGATGAAGAGGGAGCTGAAATGCTGATCGAAAATGATTGCATGCTGGTAGCTGAAGGTGCAAACATGCCGGCAACTGAGGGAGCTATTAAAAAAATTCAGGAATCAGAAGTGCTATTCGGGCCCGGCAAGGCAGCTAACGCAGGTGGTGTTGCTGTATCTGCACTCGAAATGCACCAAAATGCCAGCCGAGATGCCCTGACGTTTGAGGAAGCAGAAGAACGACTAACCGTTATTATGAAACGCATACATAAAACCTGTTATGAAACGGCAGATCAGTATGGGAAGCCGGGTAATTATGTCTATGGTGCTAATATTGCAGGATTTAAGAAAGTAGCTGATGCCATGATTTCTCTTGGCCTTATCTGAAAGGCAGTTGGCAGATATTTACAATTAAAAAAGGTATCTTATACATATGAAGTAATCTATTTCGCTATGTATAAGCAGTTTCGTTATATCGCTTTTATTTTCATTCTGATAGCAGCCGGATGCAGTACAACCAAAGAAACGGCTAAAAGCAGCATTTTTTCATTTCAATTAGACGGAGAGTCTTACCAGATAATCGGATATACATCGGACTGGGGTGAATCTGCAAATGTATTACTGCAGCTTAAGGATGACTCACCTGTATTCAGGGCTATAGATTACGACAGAAATGGCCGGATTGATGTGATAGTATATGGTGATAAAACGATAGAAGAAGCAAACTTTGCCTATCGAAGTGGCATTCAAATGGCTATGAAAAGAAATCTTGTGAAACAGGAAAAGACAAAGGGCGAATTTGAATATGAAACAGATGATTTCATTTTTGTGGTAGAGACATTCCGTGAAGATGACAGATATACAAACCGATTCTTTATCTACTACAAAAACTGGAATACGGCCGGCTTGTACCGGGATTTAGAAAGTAACGGAATACTTGACCGCTCAGAAAAAGGGGGAATCCCACTTGAAGAAGCACAGGTGTATTACGAAAGGGTGCTTGAAAAAGCCGCCGAGAAAAACCGCCTCGAAAAAAGGGAAGATGAGCGTTTTATTATTCAGCGTCGTTCTATGGCACTGAATATGATTCCTGTCAAACAATCATCCACAGCATCAGTACGATAAAGAACGGGCTAACCGCGGTTACGATAATTCCTATCGTTCTGAAATCAGCCTGCTTCAGATAACCTGTTGAAAATACAAGTGCGTTAGGCGGTGTGGATATTGGCAGCAGCAGTGCGGTTGATGCAGCAAACCCCAAAGTAACTACCATCAATAAAACATATTCGGGTGGAACCAGTATGGCCCCGAAGGGAATCAGGATGCTAGCCGCGGCTGTATTACTCATCACATTGGATGCAAGGCTGGTTACAAATGCCAGCAGCAAAATCACCATTATCGGGTTTTCAAAAGCGGGAATAAGGTTTACGGCATAAGCCGCCAGCCCCGACTCATTGATGGCAATGCCAAGCGTGAGTCCGCCGGCAACAAGTATCAGTGTATCCCAGGGTATCAGTTTGATCTCTTCGGACTGAATGATTCCTGTTGCTGTAAAGATCACTATCGGGATCAAAGAAACCACTGCAACCGGAATGTTGTGAAGTGTGGATGTCATCCAAAGGCCAACGGTTATCAAAAAAGTAATTACAACAATAACCCTGTTTTCGGTTGTGTTGCGGTCGGCGAGATCCTTTGGCGTAGGCTCTTCATCAAATATAAGCTCCATTTTTTTTATCTCTGTTCGAAATGTAGAGCGCAGGATATACCAAACACCAACAATTAAAGCAATTGCTGTGGGCACACCGGGGATCATCCAGTCAACAAATGTGAAATTGTAACCGGCAGCCTGAAGAATTCCGAGCGCAATAGCATTGGGAGAACTTCCGATCACCGTGCCAATACCGCCAAGAGTGGCAGCGGCAGCAATACCAAGCATCATCGCCTTTACAATTGGTTCTTTTTTGCCGTACTGCTTGGCAAATGGCAGGATGATGGTGAGCATCATCGCGGTTGTGGCGGTGTTTGATATAAACATGCTCAGTACGCCTGTTGTAAGCATTATTCCGAGCAACAGCCGGTAAGGCTCAGTTCCAAACTTTTCTATGATAAAGTGCGAAAACCGGCGGTCGAACTTGGTGATCTGTGCACCGATTGCAAGCATAAAACCGCCAAGTAAAATCCAGATAACCGGGCTCGACCATGTGTTCACATACTGCTCCCAGTTTTCAGTTATATCAAGAGGAGCGGTGCTTTCAAGAAAAAATACAGCCAGGCCGATAATCAGGAAACTTACGGCAAATGGTGGTATAGCTTCGCTGATCCATAAC
Organism: uncultured Rhodohalobacter sp.; assembly: GCA_964535495.1. GTDB lineage: Bacteria > Bacteroidota > Rhodothermia > Balneolales > Balneolaceae > Rhodohalobacter. The sequence continues at coordinate 958 of CAZHUP010000274.1, read as the reverse complement.
GAAGCGGCCAAAACGAGAATAAATAACGCATGCCGGGCCGATATCGTCAGATCAGCCGGCGCCAGGAAATAAACCAGCAGGATACTTCCCAGCGTAAGAAAAAGCAGAAGAGATAAGTTTCGTGTAACCGGCCAGCGAGCTTTTTTAATAAAACTATAAGCGTACATTCGCGAGTCAGCAAACGTAAACTTTTTCAGCCGGTCTGCAATTCTGTTTTTCAGCATAGCCGCAACGGTTAGTTGTCTTCAAAATATAATCAGAATTTTGAAAATATTTCCGGAAGGACAGGTAATCTACATGCCTGGTTTCTCAGCTCTGCTGTGAAACACTACCAATGGAGCTCTGCTCCACATCAGTTGCAGTGAAGCTGCGGTGCGGCATAGGAGATAGGGAGATGTCGTATTTATACATCATTATAGATTAGCACAGTGTCTTTAAACATATTACATCAGCGCAAACTTGTCTAAACTTCATCTTTTTAGTAAACTGTTTCAACAGTTTATTTCCTTCGATTTCTCATCTTATGGAACCAATTTCCGACATAGAACAGCGACTCATTTCTCTGAAACCCCTTTTGACTAAAAAGTTCAAAGTCAAAAATATTGGGGTTTGTGGTTCCTATTCCGAAGGTACACAATCTGCATCAAGTGACCTGGACATTATTGTTGATCTTCACGAACCTCTGGGTTGGGAGTTTTTTGACCTCAAAGATTTTCTTGAATCTGAATTTAACCGGCCTGTAGATTTGGTAACCCGTAATGCCCTAAAAAAGCAATTAAAGGACAAGATTCTTAGTCAAACTAAATTTGTATGACTAAAAAAGAGCGGAAATACAAAACTTGAAGAAAACCCGGTGTTGTATAATCTCCCAAATACCTGCTTTTATTTGTCTTAATGGGTGAAATGAAATATTATGCGTCTGGAGAGTTGGTTGATCGTATAATTATCTGATATGCAA
>CAZHUP010000273.1:1882-3503 GCA_964535495.1 uncultured Rhodohalobacter sp. | reverse complement strand
GGACAGGGAATTCCGGGCGTAACTTTAAGTGGATTTCACGTATATTATAGAGTTCAAGAACAACTCAAAAAACAGACGTTTCATTGAATTACAATAGCGATAACTATTCACCAAACACACAATTTTCAATATTTCCACCTGCAGTAAAGCATCTTCTTATTGTAAATCTGCTGGTTTTTGTGGCGCTCATGAATCCCATGCTTCAGCAGTATTTGATGGTATTTGGTGCGCTGTGGCCGGTTGATTCCGGAAATTTTGCTCCCTGGCAGCTGATCTCCTACATGTTTATCCATGCCAGTTTCGGTCATATCTTTTTCAACCTTTTTGCTCTCTGGATTTTTGGGCAGGGTATTGAAAATTTCTGGGGAACCAAACGGTTTGTGGTCTACTACTTTTTAACCGGTATAGGTGCAGCGCTTATCCATATGTGGATAGGCGGTACGGGTGCTCCGACGGTTGGAGCTTCAGGCGCGGTTTATGGAATTCTTCTTGCATTCGGGATGATGTTTCCGGATCGCTATATCATGCTTTTAATTCCTCCGATCCCGATCAAGGCGAAATATTTTGTAGCAATTTTTGGAGTAATAGAATTGATGTCCGGTTTGATGCGTCCCGACAGCGGAATTGCTCACTTTGCTCACCTCGGTGGAATGGTTGTAGGCTATATTTTGATCCGTTACTGGGGATTGAAAGGCGAACGACGCGCTTAATCAGATTGTAAAATGAATATGTACCAGCAAGACTCATTTTGGAACTCATTCAAACGCGGCTTCCTGCGAATGCCGGCAGTGATTCGTACGCTCATTGCCATAAATGTGATTATTTTCATTTTTCAGGCGTTTTTCGGCGGAATTCAGATTGGGGGGCAATCATTGAACCGCTTTATTGTAAACTGGCTCGGGTTTGATCCGCATCTTGGTACAGCTATCACACAGCCGTGGCGATTTGTAACCTATATGTTTTTGCACGGAAGTGGTTTTCATCTGCTTTTTAATATGCTCTGGCTCTGGTGGATGGGCCGGTCTGTAGAAGAGGGGCTTGGGCCGCGTACATTTGCGGTGATATTTTTTGGAGCCGGTATTGGCGGAGCGCTTTTCCATATCGCGTTTTCGTTTCTTTACGGAACCAGTATGGTGATCGGGGCGTCCGGTGCGGTATTTGGTGTGATGGTCGCTTTTGCCTACATGTACCCAACCATGCCTATTATGCTCTTTTTGCTTCCACCCATTCAGGCGCGCTATGTGGTTGCCGGACTGATTGTATTTGATGTGCTTTTCATAGGTGCCGGAGACAATGTTGCCCGATTGGTTCACCTTGGTGGTGCAGGAATTGGATATCTGCTGGTGAAAGCTCATTACGGCGGAACAGATCTGTCTAAGTTTGTTCGACCCATTGAAAAGCTTTGGAATCCTGAGCTCTCGAAATCGTCTTCCTCATCTAAGAAAAAGGAGAAGCGAAAAAAGAAAAACAAGAATATGTACTCCGTCAGTGATGTTGAGATACTGGATGAGGAGGAAGTCTCAGATCTTGATGAAATTCTTGAAAAAATCTCCAAACACGGCTACGATGGTCTCACCAAAGAAGAAAAGCAGAGACTTTTTGATTTGAGTAAGAGAAACTA
>CAZHUP010000273.1:0-1782 GCA_964535495.1 uncultured Rhodohalobacter sp. | reverse complement strand
TTTGTCATTTGGAATTTTTTAATGAGTTATTCAAAAGTTTAGAGAAAAAATGGACAGTCCGATAAAACGAAGAAAATCCATCACAGTAAACGTAGGCGATATTCCTGTTGGGGGCGGTAATCCGATTGTGGTGCAGTCGATGACCAATACCGATACCGCGGATATTGACGAGACGGTGGATCAGATCGATCATCTGCATCAGGCGGGTTCGGAACTGGTTCGTATTACGGTCAATAATGACGCTGCAGCCAAGGCGGTTCCGCACATCAAGGAGAAACTGCTGAACAGAGGTGTGACGGTTCCCATTATTGGAGATTTTCACTACAACGGACACAAACTTCTGACTAATTATCCGGATATGGCGCTGGCGCTTGCTAAGTTTCGGATCAACCCGGGAAATACGGGTACCAAAACCCGCGATGAGAACTTTTGTACGATTGTAGAACAGGCGATCAAATATGACAAGCCGGTTCGAATTGGAGTAAACTGGGGTTCACTCGATCAGCAGCTGCTGGCTCAGTACATGGATGAAAACAACAATCGAAAGGAACCTAAATCATCTAAAGAGGTGATGCTTGATACGATGGTGGAGAGCGCCCGTCGATCAACTGAACTGGCTGAAGATGTCGGATTGTCTTCCAATAAAATCATTGTCAGCTGCAAGATGAGTGGCGTACAGGATCTCTTTAATGTGTACCGGCGAATTGCTGAGGATCTTAAATACCCATTGCATTTAGGTTTAACAGAAGCCGGAATGGGAATGAAGGGAACTGTGGCGAGTTCTGTGGCACTTGGCGTGCTATTGCAGGAGGGAATCGGAGATACCATCCGGGTTTCACTCACCCCAATGCCGGGAGCCGACAGGGCAGAAGAGGTTCGGATTAGTCAACAGATTCTTCAGTCGCTCGGAATCAGAAGTTTTATACCACAGGTAACGTCATGCCCGGGTTGCGGACGAACCAAGAGCACCTACTTTCAGGAGCTGGCCGATGAGATTCAAAACTACATTGTGGAATCTATGCCGGTCTGGCGTGAAGTATATCCCGGAGTAGAGGAGATGGACGTAGCCGTTATGGGGTGTGTGGTTAATGGCCCGGGTGAATCGAGGCACGCCAATATCGGGATTTCTCTACCCGGTACATTTGAAGAACCCAAGGCACCTGTTTACGTGGATGGGGAGCATTTTACTACACTAAGAGGTGATGGTATCGGTGCAGCGTTCAGAAAAATATTGGATGATTATGTAGTGAAAAACTACAGCAGTTAACGGTCTTTTCTTTTTGTAATAATCAGACAGACATATCTTTGATTTTTTATTCTCTAAAGCCGCTTTAAAACTTCAAATATGCTCAAAACTTGTTGAATTTGTTCGGTAAATTGCGGATTTTATGTAAGCGCTTACACTCAATGTGACGGAATTAAGAAGCAGATCATGTTGCTTACAATTATTAACTGCTGAGGATACGTTGTCTAAAACTATTTACGATATTGCGAAAGCTGCCGGAGTTAGTATTGCTACGGTATCCAGAGTGTTCAATCAGGCCGAGAATGTAAAATCGGAAACACGAAATAAAGTATTGAAAGTAGCGGAGGAGATGGGTTATCATCCGCACGTCTATGCTCAGGGTCTCGCAAGCAAGAAAAAGAACAGAATTGTAATGTTAGCTCCTGTGATGTCGAACTACTTCTTTACTGAAGTTTTGAGAGGGATTCAGGACAGTTTAGCAGAAGAGAATTTTGAGCTGAACATTGTTAACATCGGGCAGAAGAAAGATGCTTTTA
>CAZHUP010000272.1:2537-3506 GCA_964535495.1 uncultured Rhodohalobacter sp. | reverse complement strand
AGTATCTGCAACGCAAAAGCCGAGGGGGCAATCGTCCACAATGCAACGCACGCGATTGTTGCAACGGTTGTACTGAGGGCCCTAAATGTATTGTATGTGTGCAATGCCGTTATCGCGCTGCCCGGATGAGGAGAGAGCGGGAGCCCTTCCGGCAAAGCGTTTGAAGCAAGCACAGTGGAGGCTACAGTACTTAAAATTAGGCGGTGCTGGGTCGCGCTGTCGACGACGTTAACTTCGCAAATAATTAACAAGGATGCTCAGCCTTTGATTTAGGCCCTTTTTAATGTTTATTACCGCGCACGGATGCAAAGAAACTGTTCAGGCACTGACGCAATCGCCGTGCAGACCTGCAGTGACGGTGTTAAGCCTTTGAAGCAGAAAGCGATACCAAACTACGGTCAGTAGAGCGGAGGCAGATTTGAATAGCCATCACAGCCTCATATACCGCAATTTGTTAGATACCAGTCTGCCGACTGGGCCTTAACTTAATACACGCCGGCTCTGCAGCGCTCCCAGAAAAACCTCTTTTCTTTTCTCCTTTCGCCATTCGATGACGTTTGAACAAATCATTAGCGCCAAGACTCAGGCGCTTGCGTTTGACGTACAGGGACCTCCTACTGAAATTCTCGAATCTGATCAGTCTGTCGAACTTGATCTACATGAGTCAACCCTGAGGAGCCATGGTAAGGAGTGGCTAATAATGCCAGCCGACGTGGACACCCAAAAGCGTGTTGATGTTATGCGCACATCGGGAGATGGGTTATTTAAGATAGATATGGCGGAACCAGAAGTGGTTCACGTATTGGCCAAATGGTTCGGACCTAAGCCCGCTGTGACGCTTGATGCGCCCTTGGAAATAGGGCTTGACGCCCAAGCTTTCGATAAGATACGCACTGGCGAAAGGGCACGCCTTAGTGACGAGGAGGTAATTGCTTGGTTGCGGGAGGAGTTCGTTTTATATGGTCATGA
>CAZHUP010000272.1:0-2527 GCA_964535495.1 uncultured Rhodohalobacter sp. | reverse complement strand
GAAGTTGCTGTATTTCAAAGCGGCCATGAAATTAAACAGCGTTGGGGTATAGGGGAGGCTCCAGTTTCAAACGCAGCGGATGCGAATCGTGACTTCATTACGCCGGAGGGCTTCACGTTGAATGGGTCACGGAAGGTTCTTGACGTAACCTTTAATAATGGGAGGTTCTTAGTTGAGCGTCTCGCCCCGTCAAATTCTCGATTAGGTTCGCTATCGACCCGCCCGGTAGGCCTTGTAAAGGCGACCTCAATTAATTTCGTAAACTCAACCACCGCACATCAGCTCCGAATTCAAGACGCAAGCGTGCTCACAAAAAATGCGGGCTACTTGGACATATGGAACAGCTACCATAGTGCTGAGAAGCGGTATATGTTGAGCAATGCCAGGCGCATACGTGCTTTTCCTTATGCGTCTGCTGAGTTGGACGAGGGATATTGGAGATTTAAACTGACCCAGTCGCCCGAGAGCGATGCTGAAGAGCGGTGGTTTATTATGAAGGATACGTACGGTGATGATTTTGAGTTAAATGCCGTTAAAGATCTGCCATCCTATCTAACCGTCAGTTCTGAGGTCTTATCATACGACTCAGGTAAAGGGAATAGATCATGGGCAGGCCGTGTGCCGGAAACTGCAAGTGGGGAGCGAATGGCGCCCAACTGGTCCAGAGGCGTGGTCTGGCTTGAGAAGACGAAAAGATGGTCACCTTCCCCACCGTCCTCGGGATATTTAATTCTTTCTATAATTGGAGACAAGGTTCGACTTGACCGACGTGAAAAAGCTCTGCAAAAGCTGCACAGCTCAGATTTAGGTATTCGATCACTTACTCATTTGCTAAATGGATTAGATCGAGATTCACCACAGGTTAACCGACGACTAAATAGTAGACAACGTCCACTGCCAGGGGGGCGCATTATTACACGGGGTGTGCAAAGTGTCTTTGGCTCGAATAGGCCTACGCTTAGCCAGCAGGATGCACTCGAGGTTGCCCTGCGCACCCCCGACATTGCATTAATTCAGGGTCCTCCGGGTACAGGAAAGACGCGAATTATAGCAGCTATTCAAAAGTGGTTAGTAGAAGATTCAGATTCAGCAGTCGATGTATCACGCCAGATCTTAATAACGGGTTATCAGCATGATGCTGTAGATAATGCATTATCGGTTACGACAAATGAAGGAATAACGGCTGTTCGAATTGGCCATCGATCTGGCAGGCAAGGATTTAAGTCCTATATAGATGAAAAGAAGCGAAAAATAATAAAATACTTAAACGAAAAAAACTGCGCTGGGTATTCGATGCCCCGTCATTTACTTAAAGAGACTCGTATTCTACTGTCTGATATGGAAAGTGGAAGCCTAAAGAGGTCGGCATTAGTAGATGGTATATCTTATATACTGAATCATATTCAAAACTCTGAATTGTGCACGCGTTTATCAGAGTTTCAGCTGAAAGGCGTGCTTGAACTTATCGATGACCAGACACATGATGAAGGCGAATTTCGGGGAAACCTAACATGGGATTTGGTTAGGCAGTTACCTACTGTAGACGATCTTACAGCAGGCAATGGGTGGAGTGAGTTGAAAAGATTTTCGCGCTTAGCAGATAGGGGTGAACTATCGTTCGGCGAATGGGAGGTACTTAATAAGGATATTGAGGCACGCAGTCTATCAAAACAGAGTATAGATATGTTAGAAATACTAACCTCGTCCTCTTTTGTGAACAATAAGCTTAGTGAAGAACTTATTTTTAAATCATGGGATGCTCTCGACTTGGTAATTCACGATATCGAGCGGTATCTACAAGCGGAAGGAATGAGCCAAGTTGAAGATGTACTTCTGGATTTTATAAATGAACTTTCTACCACAGGCGCATCAGAATTTGAGGACGCTCTTAAGATGTACGCTACATCTCTGGCGGCCACTTGCTCGCAGGCCGGGGGAAATTGGATCGGGAAAGAATTCGGCGATCGCCAGCATTTGTTTGATACGGTCATTATCGATGAGGCTGCGCGTGCGAATCCTCTGGACTTACTGATACCTATGGTAATGGCCAACAAGCGAATCATCCTTGTTGGCGACCAGAGACAGTTACCTCAGATGCTTGAGCCGGAAATTGAGGAAGAGGCGTCCAAAATAGAGGGGCCTGCGAGTAACGCAGAACAAAAACGGCGCGTGAGTATGTTCGAGCGCTTGTTCGGTTACTTGCAGAGCCGTGAAGATAGTGGGGACATATGCCGTTGTGTAACACTCGATACACAGTACCGCATGCATCCTGTGCTGGGCGACTTTATTAGTGATACCTTCTACCCCGATATCTCTATAAAGTCGGGGAAGAATCCCAGTGACTTTTGGCATGCGCTACCTAATTACGAAGGAGTGTGTGCAGCGTGGCTTGATGTGCCCAGGTCGAAAGGTAGCGAACTACCCCATTGGTACCGACAGTCAGAGATCGATCATATCGTAGACGAGGTGGACGTCCTCCTTCAGTCTCCGTCCAGCGCATCATTAACATTTGGTATAATCACATTCT
>CAZHUP010000271.1:0-3529 GCA_964535495.1 uncultured Rhodohalobacter sp. | reverse complement strand
TACTGGATAAATTTTACAATGTTGGCATCTCATTTTTGGACAGTCATTTTACCGATCTTCTTTTTTACACAGATAAATTTGAAAAACGTACCGCTTTTGTTCATAGTTCTTACATTTCACACGAACACTACAAAAAATTTAGCACGAATGATCAAATCAGAAAAAAAGTAAAAAGAGAGCGTTATTTAAGATTAGACGGAATATACTTTGTATCTCATGATTCAATGTCTGATTTTGTAGAAATTTTTGGTGAACTGCCTAACATGGGAGTAGTTTATAACATCATTGATGGGGAATCAGTATTGCAAAAATCAGGACGTAGTAATTCCCAGTCATCAGCCAACATCAAATCCGATTGTTTTATATTTACGGCAGTGGGAAGCCTTCTTCCCGTGAAGGGATTCGACCGTTTGGTAAGGGCTTCCAAAATTGTTCGGGATAAAGGGTATAAATTTGAAGTGCACATTGCGGGGTCCGGTCCTGAAAAAGAGCGTCTTCAACGGTTGATAAAAAAGCTGGGCCTGGATGACACGGTTCAACTGCATGGCTTTGTAAAAAACCCTTATCCGCTAATGAAGAGAAGTGACGTTTTTGTTATGAGTTCGGTCTCAGAGGCACTTCCAACAGTACTTTGTGAGGCGATGATTCTTGGAGTGCCCAGCCTTGTAACCAACTGTTCCGGCTGTCGCGGCCTTGTTGAAAATGGTGAGTTTGGGTTAATGGCTGAGCAAGATGACCATGATCTTGCAGAAAAGATGATAATGTATATAGATAGTCCGGATCTGTTAAAACATTACAGCAAAAAATCACTGAAACGGGCGGAGCTTTTTGATGATAATCGTATACTAAACAGTTATTATAAAATTTTTGAAGGGGAAGAGCCAATTCCTGTTTGAGCTTCATGTGTGCAGCAGGTTTGATTCGATCTTAAAAATCAAAAATAAGTGAACTTTAATTACGATAAGCTTAATGAAAATTGTAAAATCAGAGTCAATGCAGAACCCGATTTTTATCTGTTAAAATTATGAAAAAAAGCAGTACAGATAGATGAAAAAAATTTGCCTTGTCATACATTCTCTTGGTATCGGCGGCGGAATGGAGCGTGTGATGTCTCTTCTTGCAAACAATTTTGCCCATAGATCAGATACACAGGTAGACCTGGTGTTAATCGGAAGTAAACGTAATGTCGACTATTCAGTACCTTCAACTTTGAATATTCACCGTCCACCTTTTGAATTTGATAATTCAAGGCGGTTAATCGATACGATTCGTACAATGCTTTTTCTAAGAAAAACAATCAATAAAATCGATCCTGATACTGTATTGAGTTTTGGAGAATACTGGAACAATCTTGTAATGCTCTCAACATATGGCACCGGCTATCCCATATATATTTCTGACCGATGTAAACCGGATAAATCACTCGGTAAATTACACGACAGATTGAGGAAATATCTGTATCCTAAAGCTTCCGGTATCATTGCTCAAACGGAATATTCCAGAAATTTCTTCAGCCAAAATATACCCAATGACAATATTAAGGTTATTGGTAACCCTATACGGGAAGTTAATTCTTCACAAAATGAAGCAGAAAGAGAGAATATTATTTTGACCGTTGGACGGCTGATTGATACTAAACATCATGACCGCTTGATTCGGATGTTTAAAGACATTGACCGTAAGGATTGGAAATTGGTTATTGTCGGAGGCAATGCGATAAAACAGGATGGTATGAGCAGGCTTAAAAAACTGGTCAATGATCTGAAAATGGATGAAAAAGTGATATTAACCGGTGAAGTAAAAAATGTGGATCACTATTACGATAAAAGCAAAATATTTGCATTTACTTCCAGTTCCGAAGGGTTTCCAAATGTGATTGGAGAGGCAATGTCTGCCGGGCTGCCGGTGGTAGCCTATGATTGCATAGCAGGCCCCTCAGACTTAGTAACAGATGGTGCCAATGGATATCTGATTCCACTTTTTGAGGATGAAACTTTCAAAGAAAAACTATTCAGTTTGATGGAAGATGAAACAAAACGTTTAGAGATGGGCGATGCATCGAAAAATATCATTGCAAAATATTCAACGGAATCAATTTGTGAGCAGTTCTATTCATTCATACTTGAGTCACCATGAGAGTACTTCAGATTAATACAACACTAAATACAACGAGTACGGGCCGAATTACTGAAGAGATCGGGCAAACTCTTCAAAAACATGGTCATGAGAGCTATGTAGCTTACAAGAGGATGGGGCCTGCCGGGAGTACATCAAGCCTGATGAAGATCGGGAATAATCTGGATGTTTATTTACACGGTTTAAAAACCCGGATTCTGGACCGTCACGGATTTGGATCGGCTAAAGCTACACGTAAATTAATCGGAGATATAAAAAAGGCAGACCCCGACATTATTGGTATGCACAATCTCCATGGATACTATTTAAACATAGAAGTATTATTTAATTATTTAAAAGAAGTTCAAAAACCTGCTGTATGGACTTTTCACGACTGTTGGCCGTTTACCGGCCACTGCGCCTATTTCGATATGGTTGACTGCAAAAAATGGAAAACGGAGTGTAACAATTGTCCGCTTACACATGCTTACCCATCGAGCTGGTTTTTAGATAATTCAAAAAAGAATTTTTATAAAAAGAAAACATTATTTCAGGGACTTCAAAATCTAACAATAGTAACGCCCAGTAAATGGCTTAAAAATTTGGTAGAAAAGTCGTTTTTAAATGAGTATCCGGTAAAAGTGATTAATAATGGGATTGATTTAGAGCGGTTCAAGCCTGTAGATCCTTCTGCAGTAAAAGACAAACATTCTCTGAAAGGGTATAAGGTTATATTAGGAGTTGCCAGTGTTTGGGACAGAAGAAAGGGATTAGAACATTTTATTGAGTTATCTAAACTACTGGATGATGATTTACGAATAGTCCTTGTTGGATTAAGTAAAAATCAGATTCAATCACTTCCGCGAAATATTATCGGGATAGAAAGAACAGAGAGTATTGAAGAGCTGGTTGCTTTATACAGCTGTGCAGACCTGTTTGTGAATCCAACGCTGGTAGATAATTTCCCGACAACAAATCTTGAAGCACTGGCTTGCGGAACACCGGTAATTACGTATAAAACCGGAGGCAGCCCGGAGGCTGTGGATGAAAAAACCGGGGTAGTGGTAGAGAAAGGAAATATCGAACACTTGCATTCTTCCTTACTAAGAGCCTTGGGTAATGGTAAAGAGCACTATAAGAGTTATTGCAGAAAACGTGCAGTTCAAAAATATGACAAAAACGACCGCTTTAAAGATTATTTAAATTTATATGAATCGAAATTCTGAAATCTGATTTTACATGGATTTGCTTTAAGTTTATTTAATAAGGGTGGATTTAATAATTGAAAACCTGCTTAATCAATTTGGAAGATTAATTATACTTTCTCTAAATGTTTTCCTGGTAATGGTGAAGTTATTATGGAAGAATTGATGTGATTTAGGCCTTGTTATTAATTAGTTTGGAAGAACTTTAA
>CAZHUP010000270.1:0-3554 GCA_964535495.1 uncultured Rhodohalobacter sp. | reverse complement strand
GAATGCTTTCAAGAGCTGTTAAAAGAGCAAGATTTTTAGCTCTTATTCCTTACGTAACCGAAAACATGCGATAAGACACAGATATTAGATTATGAAGCTTATTTTAAAAGAAGACGTAGAAAAATTAGGTTCAGCCGGTGATCTTGTTGATGTTAAACCCGGTTATGGACGAAACTATCTGATCCCACAGGGAAAAGGTGTTTTGGCAACTCCAGGTGCAATCAGGCAGTTCGAACATCTGAAACGTGAAGCTGCTTTACGTGCTGAACTTTCTGTTGAGGCCGCTAAAGAGTTGGCGCAACAACTGGAAACAACTTCCGTTACAATCCCTGTAACTGTCGGAGAAGATGACAAAATTCACGGTACTGTTACTAATATCCAGGTAGCAGAAGCTCTTGAAGAAAGAGATATTTTAGTTGACAGACGAAAAATTACTCTGGATCAGGATATTAAGTCACTGGGAGAGTATACTGCAACCGTAGAAGTTCTTGGAGAACTGAAACCTCAGGTTAAGGTTTGGGTTGTAAAAGAAGACTAAAAATCTTAAAGAGTAGAAACTCTTAACAAGTATTCGATAATGAATAAAATTGGATTTTTGATGGGGATCGTCTTTATGGCGTTATCCCCATTTTTTGTATATGGGCAACTGCTTGATCCCGTTGATTATCAAATAACGGATTATCCTGAATCCGTTGCCGCCGGCGAGATATTCAATGTAAAGGTAGAAGCTACCATCGATGGCGATTGGCACCTCTATTCTGTTTTAAACGACCCGGATGCAGGTCCATATCCTACAACCTTCTCTTCTGCATCAAATCAAATGGCAATTGCCGGTGACGTAGAAGAAAATGAAGCGATTATAGCATTTGACCCTAATTTCAATACAGAGCTTGGCTGGCACTCCAACAGGGCGGAATTTACAATTCCCGTTGCGTTTCGGGCAGAGCTTGAAGGGGAGCAAACTATACAGCTGGAGGTGCTGTATCAGGTTTGTGACGATGTTTCGTGCCTTCCTCCTAAAACCAAGCAAATGGAAGCCGTCGTTTTCCTCGATGGTGTGGCGGACTCTCCCTACGAAGATTTTGAAGAGATATCACAGGCTGATTTAGAGTTTGAAATGACAAGCTCTGCAGGAGTGCCTCTTGATGATATCTGGACCTATATTTGGATTGCTATCACCGCCGGTCTTGCGGCTTTACTTACTCCTTGTGTTTTCCCTTTAATCCCACTAACAGTATCCTATTTCTCAAATCAGGGGGGTGAGAAGAAAAAGACGAACTGGGGGCAAGCTTTAATCTTTGGTCTCTCAATAATACTCATATTTACAGCACTTGGTGCTATCCTGTCTGTGATTTTGGGTGTAAGCGGTGTAAGTCAGTTTGCGTCTAATCCTTGGGTGAATTTATTCATTGGTGTGCTGTTTGTCTTTTTTGGTGTGAGCCTGCTTGGTCTATTTGAACTTCGTTTGCCATACCAGTTGACAAATTGGTTAAACCGTAAAAGCAATGAGAGTAGTGGATTTACAGGCACGTTGTTTATGGGCTTTACAATCAGTGCTGTTTCATTTTCATGTACAGCGCCTTTTGTAGGGGCAATTTTAGCGGCAACGGCAGGAGGGGAGTGGTTCTACCCTATTGTGGGTATGCTGGCCTTTTCTACGGCTTTTGCTGCTCCATTTGTGTTGTTGGCACTGTTCCCCCGCTATTTGGAATCTCTACCAAAAAGCGGCTCTTGGATGAACGTTGTAAAAGTTATTCTGGGCTTTATAATATTGGCAGCATCAATCAAATTTTTGTCCAATGCAGATATCATTTTTGAGTGGGGAGTAATTACCCGACCTCTTGGTATTGCAGCCTGGATTACATTCTTCTTTATTGCCGGACTCTACATTCTCGGATTTTTTGCCCTGCATGGAGAAGAAAAACCAAAATCCATTACTACCGGAAGGTTACTCATTGCAATCCCGTTCTTTTTATTCAGTTTTTATCTGATACCCGGGTTAATGGGAGCATCATTAGGGATATGGGATGCATGGTTGCCTGCATCAAAGTCCACAGATGTAAGTGTAGTTCGCTCGATAAGCGCCTCCGGGGGCGGAGGAGCTGTAGAGTCTCAATGGTCTGATAATTATGAGGCTTCTTTAGAAAAAGCAATTGCAGAAAATGTCCCCGTCTTCATCGACTTTACCGGATATACATGTACAAACTGCCGGGCAATGGAAGCAACGGTGTTCCCTTTGGATAATATTCAGGCGAAATTTGGTCAAATGGAGCAGGTGAAGCTCTATACGGATGGAGGAAGCAGGGCCGAGGAAAATCAGCAGCTGCAGTTTGAAATAACCGGAACACTTGCTCTGCCTACCTATGTAATTTTAGATCCACACACAGAGCGGGTACTCGACCAATTGATTGGTTTTACCAGAGCCCCCGAATTTGAGGAGTTTTTAAGTCGCGGATTAGATCGGTATCGGCAAGTTCGTTCCTGATGCTCTTCTCTATTATCCTAAATAGAAAGGCTTAATAAGCTATTCTACTCCTATTAAACGAATTTTTACAAAAAAAACGACAGAAAGACAGTTTTTGAAAAATAATTAAGGAATCTGTTTGGTAGTTAGGGATATGATCTAATATATTCCACGACACGAACATTAAACAAAGTCGATTGCAGATTTTTTATTTTTTTGATTATTAAATTAAAGATCTGCTTTTGACATTGAAGTGCAAATGATCTATCATTTTGCTTCAAATTTAGCTCTTAACCAAAACTTAACGCGGAGTAATAGTATGACTTCATCTTTAGCTCTCTTTTTTCTTCAAGCTGGAGCTGATGCTGGCTTTTTTAACGTAATCGTCGAAAAATTTAATGAAGGTGGTGAATTCATGTGGCCTGTATTGATAGCCCTGATTCTTGGATTGGCTATCTTTCTTGAGCGCATCATCACACTCAACCTAGCTGACATTAACACCAGAAAATTTATTCTTGAAGTACAGGAAGCACTGCAAGAAGGCGGCATCCCTGCTGCACAAGAACTTTGTGCCCAGACACGCGGACCTGTAGCATCTGTTTTCCAGGCCGGATTAATGCGTGCTGATGAAGGTATTGAAGCTGCTGAAAAAGCCATTACAACTTACGGCTCTATTGAGATGAGTTTCCTTGAAAGAGGATTAGTATGGCTCTCACTCTTTATTTCAATTGCTCCACTACTCGGATTCCTTGGAACTGTAGTTGGTATGATTGAAGCTTTTGACGCTATTGAAGCTGCAGCCGACATTTCACCAAGTTTGGTAGCGCGCGGTATTAAGATTGCGCTTCTTACAACTGCCGGTGGTCTGCTTGCTGGTATTATTCTTCAAATTGGTTACAACTACTGTGTATCCAAGATCGACCGAATTATTTCCGACATGGAAGAAGGGTCCATTACGCTGATCGATTCTATCGTTCTGATGAAAGAAGGAAAGCAAATTGTTCCTGACACCGACGAAACAGACGAAGCCTAAGAACAAACTAAAACCCAAATCCAATCAAAGGACTTAATTATGATTGATAATTTAGCA
>CAZHUP010000269.1:0-3575 GCA_964535495.1 uncultured Rhodohalobacter sp. | reverse complement strand
TTCTGAAATCTCCGTAGAAATTAAATTTACCCGGCACTTTTACCTGGGCTTCATAGTATCCGGCATTCCAGGATAGATGTGGATTTCTCACCAAAATAGCATTTCCTGATTTTGTCCGTTCCGGTGCAAAAGCCCACACGTTTGAACCCACATCCGGGTGTGGTTCCTCAGACTTAGCTGCGAGCCTGGCCCAGACCGTTTGATCCTCCAGCAGTGAAATCTCATTCACTCTTTCACCCATTGTGATTTCATTTTCCTCGCGATACTTTTGGCGCTCAAATGCTGCCAGGAATCGCCGGATAGAGGCATTACTTGGCGAAACAACATTTCTGGAGTGAACATCATGTGCCGTGTAGTGAGGCTTCACCCAATCATCAAACTCATCTGGATGCAGTTCTATATAACGGTTCACACCCTGAGCAAAACCGCTGATAAATTCACGGGTATCCTTCTCCAGTTCGTGCCAAGTCTCCACTGCAACTCTATGATATAGCCGGCTTGATGCATCACTGTCAATCGCAGATGCTCGTTCAGCTCCTGTCAGTTCATTATATTTGGCCCACTCTCCCCGTGACTTCAGCAAAAGCTCTGTAACCCGTTCTCCGTGATCTTCCATCTGAAGGTATCCAAGCGCAAAACCGGCCGCTTCCAAATTCTCTGCGTTCACATGCGGCACACCAAATTCTGTCCGCCTGATCACAACCTGCTGTGAAAGGTCATCAGGGTCTGTTTGAGTTTCGATTTGCTGACTTTCATCGCTCGAGACTGACGAAGATGCCCCGCATGAAAACAAGCTGAGAGATATGATGATAAGAGGTATAAAATATCGCATGGGTACGGTTTGATGTTAATTGAGAACTAAGGTGTAAAACTCCCTCCTTTTTCAAGGAGGGCTCATTTTTTGAACGCGTCAGCGAATTCAGGGGTGGTTGAAACCAAAATCGGGTCAAGTTTGAAGCCTGAAAGCATCAAGGCTACCTCCCCCATACCCCCTTTGAAGGGGGATATTTTCTAATCAAATTTATTAAAGAGAACTTTCCCGACAAGCTCCGGTTGAAACTCACCCGCTTTCATGGCAAACTTTCCGCCAATCAACACATACTCAACTCCTTCCGATAGTTGATGGGGTTCGTCGAACGTTGCTTTATCCTGAATCTGATCCAGATCAAAAATGGTGATATCTGCAATTTGCCCTGACCTTATCACACCTCTGTCGTGAAGATTAAACACAGATGCAGGGAGACTGGTCATACTTCGGATTGCAAACTCCAGATCGATAGTTCGCTGCTCTTTCACATAGGTTGAAATTTTTCGCGGAAAAGATCCGTAATTTCGCGGATGTACAACTCCGGCTCCCATCTCAACCAAGCCTCCATCAGAGCTAGTCATCATCCACGACTGCTTCATAAAACGGGCTACATCATCTTCATGCATGTTAAAGGAGACAATTCTTGGATTTTGAGTTTTTATCATAGCTATAGACGCATCAATGGGGCTTTCTCCCATCTGCTCTGCAATCTGGCTCAACCTCAATCCTTCATAAGCGTGATTTGCTGAATAATCTGCAATTTGAATGCTTTCTGCTCCACCTCTGCGCTCCAGATTTGCCTCCATTTCAACCTTAATATCGTCGATCAATTCCGGATCATCCAAACGCTGCAGCATATCGGTTCTTCCTCCTTCACGTGCCCATGCGGGAATAAGAACTGCCGTCAAGTTTGTTGAAGAGGCCGGATACGGATATTGATCGGCAAATACTTCAACTCCTCTGTCACGAGCTCGCTCAACACGGCTGACAACCGCTGTAGAATATCCCCAAACTCCGGTTCCTAATGCTTTAATATGCGATACAATTCCGGGCAGTTCCGCTTCTTCAGCAATGCGAATCACTTCATCCACAGAGTAGATCAATCCAACATTGTAATCCGATTCATCACGAATATGACTGCTGTAGACTCCATTATATTTAGAGGCCACTTTCGCAAGCTCAATCACCTCTTCCGTTTCGGCATAGGCGCCGGGTGTGTAAAACAGACCGCTTGAAAGTCCGAACGCACCGTTCTTCATTCCCTCTTCCACAATCGATTTCATCTGCTCCAATTCATCCGGTGTTGGCCGGCGGTCGGCATTTCCCAGCACTTGCCGGCGAACAGATCCATGGGGGACAAACTGAGCTGTATTTACTCCAATACCATGCTCCTCAAGTGCGGCTCTTTGGCCGGCAATATCTGTGCTTCCTCCGCCATCCGGATTGATCATCACGGTTGTAATACCCTGAGCAAGCAGCGGCTCCCCATGGCTTAAGGATTCTGACGAAAGGCCTGAACTAGCATGGGAATGAACATCAATAAAGCCCGGTGATACATATAAACCGGCAGCATCAATAATTTCAATACCTGTTACATTGTCTGACTTACCGATCCAGGCTATTCGCTCGTTATTAATTCCTATGTCTGCATAGTACCAGGGGTTACCGGTTCCGTCGAGGATTTTGCCATTTTTGATGAGGATATCAAATTCTATTTCGGCAGTTTTCGTTTCTGATTGCGTAACATCAGTCGACTCCGAATAGGCAGCACACGACGTAAAAATTCCTGCCAGACTGAATATGATTATGGTTTGTAGCGTAAAAAGTGCTTGTTTCATGATCTCTGTTTCGGCCAATCAATTTGATGGCCGTCCTTTAAGTTTAGTTTTCGATTATCATTCATCACCAAAAAGGTAGTCGGCTACATCCAAAGCCATTTGGGCGTTATTGTGACCAACTCCGGGTACTGTACGGATAAACCAGCCAAGCTCAGTATTGTGATCATCAGCTATCTGTTGAGCCGTTTCCAAAAAGTGATGTCCCCGGGCAAACCGGTGATCACCCTGCATCATTGCGTTATCACTGGTTCTTAACTGGCTGTGATTCGGATCGTTATCCTCTTCGCCCAACTGCAGCATCAGTCGACTCTCCAATCTCTGGGCCAAAGTTTCAGTATCCATAGCGGTATTTCCCATACCGTACGGGAACTCTGTTTCAAAATCTGGGAGTGTGTACCATCCGGCATTTGCTGCGATTACATGGTTGGTTCTCAGATCCTCTTTAAAGAGAAAGAACCGATGGGTAAACTGTGCCCCGGCAGAGTGGCCAAAGATATCGTACCGCTCTTGTGAACTGTTGGTTCGTTCAAGAACCTCATCAAAGATTGGCTCAATGAGGGAGTATGCCCAGGACGCTTCATCCACAGGGTTTCCATCACCATCAAACATGCCGCCCAGGTTGTACCCACGGGCTCCCGGAAAATCATCGCTGTTAAATTCGGGGGTTACAATGAGCACTCCGTATTCGTCGGCAATATCGATCCAGTTATCGCGGTAGGTGTCTGCATTTCTCAGTGTTCCATGCATGACAAACAGAATCGGCATCTGGGAAAGGTCACCTTCAGGCCGGTAAGTGTACACCTCAATGGGTTTATCCTGCAGAGGCTCATAGCTGTCGAAGGTAAAGGAGCTTGCCCCGAGATCAATGGCGGGCTCAAATTCGGTACTGCACGCCTGTGCAGTAAGTATAAAGAGAGCGATCAGTGTTA
>CAZHUP010000268.1:0-3639 GCA_964535495.1 uncultured Rhodohalobacter sp. | reverse complement strand
ATCCTACTAAATATTACGATCTATTTGCCGCTTTTGGGGATTGCTGCAATTCTGCTGATGAAAAGTGATGAAGCAGTAAAGTGGAGCAGTTTAATTGCTACAACTGCAACATTTTTTCTCTCGTTACCGCTATTGTTTAACTTCGATGTTGCGCTTTCCGCTACTCCTCAATATTTAACTGAAGGTTCAGCGATATTTTCAGGTATGGATGTGAAGTACCTGGTTGGTTTAGACGGCCTGAGCCTGCTACTGTTTATGCTCACAACATTAATGGGGCCAATAGTTATTCTCTCATCCTGGAATTCAGTTACAAAGAGCTTGAAAGGATATTATGCTATGCTTCTGCTCTTGCAAACAGCATCGCTGGGTGTTTTTGCAGCTCTTGATCTGGTAGTGTTTTATGTATTTTTTGAGCTTTCATTGATACCGATGTACTTCCTGATTGGAATTTGGGGTGGAAGTGATAAAATCCGTGCTACAATTAAATTCTTTATCTACACATTGGTCGGTTCACTGATCATGCTTGTTGCGCTTCTTTATCTCGGCTTCCACGCCGGTGCAGCAATGGGGGGTGTAGACTTTACAGCCGATTGGAGATTCATCTCAAGTCCTGAATACACAATTGGTTTGGTTGAACAGACGTGGCTGTTTCTGGCTTTTTCACTTGCATTTTGTATTAAAGTGCCGCTCTTCCCATTTCATACATGGCTGCCCTATGCTCACACCGAAGCGCCTACTGCAGGATCTGTAGTACTTGCCGCTATTATGCTTAAGATGGGTACCTACGGTTTGATTCGTGTAGTACTGCCTGCTTTCCCAAATGCATTTATGGAGTTCGCACCCTATATGGCAGTTCTTGCTGTGATTGGAATTATTTATGGTGCACTGGTTGCGATGGTTCAAAAGGATGTGAAAAAATTAGTTGCTTACTCTTCTGTAAGTCACATGGGATTTGTGGTGCTTGGTATTTTTGCATTTAATGATATCGCTATGCAGGGTGCAATTATCCAAATGATTAACCACGGTCTTGCTACAGGAGCGCTCTTCTTGATTGTAGGAATGATCTACGACAGACGGCATACACGAATGATTTCTGACTACGGCGGGATTGCCAAGAAAGTTCCGGTATTCGCCGTAATGTTTATGATTGCTACACTGGCATCTATTGGTCTTCCCGGCCTCAACGGGTTTATTGGTGAGTTTTTAATTCTGAACGGCTCATTTAGTTCGGAGCTTTACGCAAACAAAACCTATGCAATTCTTGCTGCTACTGGTGTAATTTTGGCTGCCGTTTATATGCTGTGGATGTTCCAGCGTGTGCTTTTTGGACCAATAACCAACGAAGAAAATAATAAGTTAAAAGATCTCAACATGCGAGAAGTCGGATTATTGATCCCTCTGGTACTGTTCATGATCTGGATCGGAATTCGTCCGATTGACTTTACACAATACTCTGAAGGTTGGGTGAATACATTTATCACGGCTTCGGAGGAGAAGAGTGTTGCCGTTTTGGATCAGGCTGATATAAATGAGCTCCCAAACTGGACAGCTAAAGTTTACAGTGTAGAAGCGCATCAGTTAGAATCGCAATTCTTGGTTAAAAAAACAGACTAAAATTATGAAGCCTCTCACATCAGAAGAAGTAAAGTCGCAACTAAAAGAGTTGGATAATTGGACTTTCGAGGACGATCAAATTAAGAAAGATTTCATTTTCGATAATTTTAAGGAGGCTCTCGCTTTTATGGTGAAGGTAGGCTTTGAGGCTGAAGATTTAGGTCACCACCCAAATTGGAGCAACGTGTATAACTCTGTGTCGATTCAACTCAACACTCACGATGCAGATAACAAGGTGACCAAAAAAGATATTCAACTCGCTAAAGCGATAGACAAGACTTACAAACAGAACTGAAATGAACTATTTGCACGATATTCAATCCTTTTTGCCCGGCATCATTGTAGCCGTAACCGGATTGGCAGCTATATTAATTACATCATTCAATAAAGATACAAAGCCAGTTTATTATGTGTCTGTTGCCGGTTTAATTATAGCCTTGGCGGTCGCAATTCAATCGCTATTTGGTGATTCAGGGACGGCTTTTTCCGGGATGATTGTATATGGCGGCCCGGCAGCCTTTGGTACGGTAATCGTTTTGTTGGGTTCACTGTTTTCCGTGATTTTATCTCGTGACTATTTGCGATCATATGATTTAGAGTCTGGCGAAGTTTACGGAATGTTGCTTTTTGCAACTACAGGGATGGTGGGCTTAGCAGTTTCAAATGATCTGATTAGCCTCTTTGTAAGTTTAGAAACCATGTCGGTGTGTTTATATGTAATTGCAGGCCTTTGGTACTATAGAAAGACCGGTGCCGAAGCGGCGTTGAAATATTTTCTATTAGGTGCTTTTTCAACAGGATTTTTACTCTACGGCATTGCTTTGATATATGGAGCTACAGGCCAAACAAATCTGATTGAAATTGCAGCTGTAGCTGAAGCATCACCGTTATTTTTGGCTGGAGTAGGCCTGCTTCTCGTCGGTATCTTTTTCAAGATTTCTGCGGTTCCCTTCCACATGTGGACTCCGGATGTTTATCAGGGAACCCCCACTACCTTAACCGGATTTATGGCTACAGCCAGTAAATCTGCCGCTTTCATCGCGTTTATTTTTGTGGTATCCAGAATGCTTTCCGGTTCCGAAACCGGCGATTGGACACAGGTTATTCAGGTCATCGCTATTCTGACAATGATTGTTGGTAACTTGATTGCCCTGGCTCAGGATAACGTAAAAAGAATGCTTGCGTATTCAAGTATTGCTCACGCGGGTTATCTGATGGTCGGATTGGCGGCAGGTACCGCCGCAGGATACAATGGAGTTCTGTACTACCTATTTGCCTACACCATTATGAACATTGGAGCGTTTGGAGTGATAGCGTATTATGAGCGTTCCAGAGAACTTGATTTTACAGAAATCGACAGCTACGCCGGTTTGGGATTTAAAGTGCCGGTAATGGGAGTGATGCTCTCTATCTTTCTATTTTCTCTCGCAGGGATTCCACCGTTTGTGGGATTTGTCGGAAAATATTATGTATTTGCAGCAGCCGTTCAGGCAGATCTGATTATGCTGGCTATAATCGGTGTGTTAGCGAGTGCGGCAAGTGTTTACTACTACCTGCGTGTTATGGTTTTTATGTATTTCAAAGATGCTCACAGAGATTACAGTTTGAAGTCACCGGGTACACTGTTCAAGCTGGTCTTAATTCTGTTGGCATTCCTGACGATCTATTACGGTATAGAACCGGTTCTACCTACATCAGGGCTTTTTGAGCTTCTCTCTACCTTTAGTTACGTATAATACTCTCTTTCAACAGTGGATAACAATAAGGCGCTCTCTTGGCGCCTTGTTATTTTGATTAAATGAATGGGTAGGATTTATGGCTTACCTCGATTGTGGAAATCAAAATCAATACGTATCTTAACAGGCTCTGTTGTCGGCGTAACGTACGACGACTGTTTTCACAAACAGAAAACATCCAAAGAAAACATATATAAAGAATGAAGAAAGATTTCTATGAAATGACTTACATTCTGAATCCCGTTCTCGATGATGAGAAGTTTTCAGAACTCGTAAGTTTAGTGAACAA
>CAZHUP010000267.1:0-3640 GCA_964535495.1 uncultured Rhodohalobacter sp. | reverse complement strand
GTGAAGGGGGGGCTTTACCTTTATCATTAAAGTTCTGATTAAAAAATTCAAATTATGGCATCTAGAGAGCGTTTAGTAACTTGATTGTTCAACAAGAAAGAGTATAATTATTTTGAAAGATATCATAAGAAAACTTCTTTTTATTCTACCCGAAAGAGATTACATCAAGATCTCAATACTATTTATCTTGATGATGATCGCTGCAGCATTTGAAGTGATTGGAATCGGGATGATACCGGCATTTGTATCGATTGTAGCCAGCCCGGATCGGGTGTTAGAGATCGAGCTGCTTCAGGGTGTTTTTTCCTATCTCGAAATTTCAACCTCAAGAGATTTGCTGATATGGGGGGGGATAGCTTTGGTAGTTATTTTCATTGTCAAAGGTGCTTATGTCATTTTTTACTCTTATATATCAGCAAGGTTCACCCAAAACCGTAGATACCTTATTAGTCAAAGACTGATGAGTTCCTACATGCAGGCACCTTATACATTTCACCTACAAAGGAATACGGCAGAGCTGCTTAGAAACATAACTCAGGAAGTTTCCATTTTGATTGGTAAAGTACTCACAAGTATCCTTACGCTTGCCAAGGATGGAATAATGATAATTTCAATATTGACGTTTCTGATATTAATGGAACCCGTGATTACCTTGGTTGTAATTGTTATTACAGGATTAGGGTCAGGTGTTTTTGTACTTTTTACAAGAGGAAAGGTGAAGGCATATGGAGAGAGAGAGCAGCAGCATCGAAGCGGTATGATTAAAGCGGTGAACCAGGGGCTGGGCGGAATAAAGGATGCCAGAGTTCTAAATCGTGAACAGGAATTCATTGAAAAATTTCGTTTCGAAGCCCTAAATAGTGCGAAATATTTAACCTACATTTCTTATATCAGAAAGATTCCGCATGCCGTTATTGAGACAATTGCTGTGTTTGGTATGATGATCATAGCAGGAGTTTTGGTATGGCAGGGACGGGAAATTTCTGCAATTATACCGATTATGGCCCTTTTTGGAATGGCTATTCTCAGGCTGATGCCTGCAGTACGAAGACTGACAAGCGACTATACTTACCTGATTTATAATCTCGTTTCACTAAACCCTATTTACGAAGATCTACAGGAGCTCGATAGTGAGAACAAACTATTTAAGGAAGACCGTGTGAAATCAGATACTCTTGAACTAAAGGATTCTATAGATGCTGATGATATTCACTACGCCTATCCAGAAAGTGATGAGCAGGCATTGAATGGTGTATCCTTTAGGATAAAAAGGGGGCAGGCAGTCGCATTTGTGGGCGAATCGGGGGCTGGTAAGACAACCATTGTTGACCTGATTTTAGGACTAATGAAGCCGGCAAAAGGAACTATAACCGTAGATGGCAGGGATATTCATGGCTCCATCTCCGCATGGCAGCGGAACCTTGGTTATATACCGCAATCGATCTACCTGGCGGATGAAACCCTGCGCAGCAATATTGCATTTGGCCTGCCTGAAAGTGAAATCGATGATAATCAGGTGATGCAAGCTGTTGAACTGGCTCAACTCGGCTCACTTGTTGAGAGGCTGCCAGACGGGCTAAATACTATTATCGGTGAAAACGGTACCCGGCTCTCCGGGGGACAGCGTCAAAGAGTTGGAATTGCACGAGCCCTTTACCACGACCCGCAGGTGCTGGTAATGGACGAGGCTACATCTGCGCTTGATAATATCACAGAAAAAGAGATAACCCGGGCCATAGAAGCACTCAAAGGTGACCGTACCGTGATTATGATCGCCCACCGGCTGTCAACCGTAGAAAACTGTGATGTACTCTATCTGATGAAAGACGGAAAGATTATCGATGCCGGAGGTTATGACGACCTGATTCATAAAAATGATGATTTTAAGAAAATGGCTCTTGTTACTTAAATTACTTAATGCATTTTTGTTAATTATATCAGGAGAAAATCAACGATAAAGATGACTGAAGAGATTATTTCAAAATCACCATTGCGTATACAGATAAGTGACGATCTCCGGTCCAATCTTGCCGGTGTGTTAAATCGTTTGCATGGCCGCAGTTTTTCTGATCGATTTTGGGGTATTATTCTGGAAAGTTATGTGAAAACAGCCATTACCCGAAAAAAATTGCTGGAAGAAAAGAATCCAAATTTTAATGTTCCGGTACTACCCTTAAATAGCTATCATTTTCCAGGGAAAAAAGAAATTGTAAAGGAGCAGTTAAAAGGATTTGTAAAGCACATTCAAACCAGAGCCGATAAAAATAAAATTTACAGGCTTCTGAAGGAAAAAGATCTGATTAGAATCGGATTTCATGAATTTCCCGGTATTGAGGAGTATAATGATGAGATTGGCCATGAATTTCCGTTATATCACCTTCACTTTTTTAGGAAAAGTAACAACAAACTTAGAAAAAGACTGGTAAAAATTGGAGAAAGTAAGAATGATGTTTTCACCAAAAACTTAATTTTGCATCTTCCAAAATTTTATGTGGAATATTTTGAAGGAATTTATGATTCCATACCCCTCTTTAATCCGGCGGACAAACAGTTTCATATTCACAATATGCGCACATCTTTTGATGAAATGCTTGTGGCAAAATATGTGGAAGAGGGTGCTAAATTGATCTGGTATCAGCACGGTTCGCACTATGGTGAGTACAAGTGGGAGTATTTACATCATTATGAACATCTGATGGCTGACGAGTACAGAACATGGGGATGGCAAATCTATGAAAAAGATAATCCCTGGAAAGCTTATCGTTTGGAGGCCTTTCACAGGACGTACCGTAAATTTGACAACAGTGGTGAATACAACCTGATGTTATGCTATCCAAAAATGTACGATAAATATCGCAATCACTGTGTGGAGACAACAAAATTTCTGGAGCAGAATCTGGATTTTAAAAAATTTCCTGAAATTTTGGGAAGGCCAAGGCCGATGCATAAAAAGCACAGTCATGAAAAAGAACTCAGTTTTATTTCCTGTGAGAACATAGATATTGGAGGCGGTTTAGAACCGATAGAAAGACAGGTTTCGCGCAGTAAAGTAGTAGTACAGATTAGTGTGCCCTCTACTAACTTCCTGGAATGTATCTACGTCGATCATCCGGTAACAGGCATTCTGAACAATACAGATCCTACGGAAGTGATAAAACCGTTCTATTCATACTTTTTAGAAAAGGGAGTGTTGCATGAAGATGTACAGTCGCTTGTTCGATTTCTGAATACCACAGATCTTGAAACCTGGTGGAGTGAAATCACAGGGAGTGAAATTTACAATCAGTTCAAGCAAAACTTTACCGGAAATGTAGCTCTCGGGAAAAAGGGATAAACTTTTAACATGCATAACCAATGATAAAAGAGACAGTAAAAACTAAAATCGGTCCAAAAGTGCAGCTGAATAACCGGTGGCATAATGTTGAGTACGACTCCGTTAAAATCTACCTGATTTACACCCATAAAATAAATACTGTGGGTGAATTGGCAGTTAATGAAAATCTTTGGCCGAAACGGGCATTGAACTATTTTCAAAATGAGAAAAAACGCCTGCCCTTCCAGGCCAATCATGAGTTGCTGGTGCGTATGCATACCATGGCGCTGGTATTAAATAAGAAAAAAAAGCAGTGAAATGGAAGAT
>CAZHUP010000266.1:0-3642 GCA_964535495.1 uncultured Rhodohalobacter sp. | reverse complement strand
GCCACGAAGGCACAAAGTCACGAGGTTTCACGAAGGGTCTGATTAAATAAAGAAGTCTGTTTGCGCCGATGCTTGTGCAAATCCGCGAGATAAAATAGTTGGTTTATTGCATCGATGCTGACAGATCCCTTTAACCTCTAAATCATAACTCTGCGAGAACCCTGTTCTTTTTTATATTGTTGCCATCGACGCTGTCAGATCCCGACTGCTGTCGGGATGCTGACAGGTCTTAGGATCACTCAATAAATAACTCCGATGAAAAATTTCTCCCTGATACTTCTAACATTCAGCCTAATCATTATCTCTTGCAGCTCCTACTCCGGAGAGTACACGGCGGAGGAGAGAGTCCGCCAGGATGTGGAGTGGCTTGCATCCGATGAGAGGGGTGGCCGGCTGGCAGGAACGGTGCATGAAGCCGAAGCGGCAAACTACATTGCCGACCGTTATCTTCAGGTTGGACTGTTGCCGGCAGGAGACAGCGATACCTACTTCCAGCAGTATCTTTTGGAGGGGCCGCTGGCCCAGTCGATGAATGTAGAGCGGCATCTCTCCAGGAATGTAGTAGGCTTGATTGAAGGTGCTGAGCAGCCCGGTCAATATGTGATTATAGGGGCACACTACGACGGCCAGGGCTTTGGCGGTGCGATCTCCATGAATCACGAAAATCCGGATACTCTGCACAACTCGGCCGACGATAACGCATCCGGTGTAGCCGGTCTGCTCCGCCTTGCTGAACAATTTTCTGATGAACCGCCCGCCAAATCAATTCTCTTTGTTGCCTTTTCGGGAGAGGAGGTAGGCCTTCAGGGATCCAGATACTTTGCTAGGAATTTAGAGGTTGAGGCAGATTCAGTTCTGGCTATGATTAACCTCGATATGATCGGGCGGCTAAACGATGATGAACTCACCATTTTTGGGACAGGCACCTCACCAATGTGGGATGAAATTCTTACAGATATTGAAATCGAAAATGTGGAAATTCTTAGTAACCCATCCGGCACGGGTGCAAGCGATCACTCTTCTTTTCACGAGATAAGTATCCCCGCACTGCACTACTTTACCGGTTCACATGAGGACTACCATCGTGGAAGTGATACATCCGATAAAATCGATATGCACGGAATTTTGAAGATCACAAATCATGCAGAGAAGGTGGTGAGAAGTCTGTTCGATCTGAATGCATCTGAGATTGAGTTCACGCCCACAGCTCCGCAGCGCGAATCAACTATGGATTTTAATAGCGTAACCCTGGGCGTTATTCCCGATTATAGCTACTCAGGTGACGGCTTTAGGGTAGAAAGTATCAGAGCAGACGGGCCGGCTGAACGTTCGGGTATGGAGCCGGGTGACGTGATCATACAGATGGGAGATAAACCGATTCAGGATATTTACGACTACATGGATTCTTTAGCTGATTTTTCGAAAGGTGAAGAAATTGTTGTTAAAGTTCGCAGATCAGAAGAAATTGTAGAGATAACTGTTACTTTTTAAAATGGATAAAATGAGAAAGAGTTTACTATTAATTGCGTCGGTTCTGTTGGTTGCCGGTACTGTTTCATGCGGAGAGAACAGGGTTGATATCCCGCCAATGCCTTCGGGAGTTCAGACAATATCATTAACCGGTGATACGCTCTATACACCTGAGCTAACACCTGAAGTTTTTGACAGTCACAACGAGAAATTCCTTGAAGCTCTGTCTAACTACAGGGTTGATCCTGAGGACGCCGAAAATATTATCTGGCTGGGAAGGAGAGCAGCGTACCTGGGTGAGTATCGTGAGTCGATTAAAATTTTTACTGAAGGTACTTTTAAAGTCCCGGAAGATCCGCGGATGTATCGTCACAGAGGTCATCGCTACATTACTCTGAGATATTTCGACAGAGCTATTCGGGATTTTGAACGCGCAGAGGAGCTGATGCGGAATTTGCCGGACTTCATTGAGCCGGATGGATTGCCGAATGAGCTGAATCAGCCTGTCAGTACCATGAAGTCGAACGTTTGGTATCACAAGGGACTGGCTCACTATCTGAAGGGGGAGTATCACCGCGCGATTGAGTCGTATGAAAAGGCGCTTAATGAGCTGGATCTGACCGATGATATGAGGGTTGCCACTCTATATTGGCACTACTCTGCTCTGAAGCGTAGCGGACAGGATGAACCGGCCGGTAATGCGATTGAAGAGATTACGGCCGATATGAATCTGATTGAAAATGATGTCTATCTGAATCTGATCATGGTGTTTAAAGGCTACTTCGATCCGGAGCGTATGATGGAGGTATCGGAAGATGACCTGCAGAATGCCACATTGTGGTACGGCATCGGAAACTGGCACTACATGAACGGGCGAGAAGAGAGAGCCATCGACATCTGGAACAAAATCCTCGACACCGACCAATGGGCGGCGTTTGGGTATATAGCTGCCGAGGCAGAAATGGCTAGGATTATGGAATAAGCCGTTTCTTCATCCATGCAATTCCAGAACCTGTTTTAAAATAGCGTTCTAGTTCTAAAGCAGTTGTTTTTTTATCAACTGCTACATAACAGATCATTTTAAATGGTCTGTAATATTTTGTAGATGTATTTTTCCCTTCATTATGCTCTTTAATTCTTCTATCTAAATCCGTAGTAAAACCAACGTAAGTCCGGTTTTTCTCGATGCTTTTTAAAATATATACGTAATACATCTTCTCCCTTTTTTAATAGTAAATAAAGGTGAACCCAAATGCATATTCAAGTTAAAAGGTGACAAAAGAGCACGTCCTACGAAGCTTTAGCGTAGTAGGATGGGCGGCGTTTGGGTATATAGCTGCAGAGGCAGAAATGGCTAGGCTATCAAACTGATTGAGACCTGTCAGCATCGTATCCGTCTCCCCTTGAGGGGGAGTGCCCGATTTATCGGGGAGGGGTGTAATAACATGACGACGTTTGAGTTTCTCGCAGAGTTGCGCAGATCATTGCGCTGAATTTCGCAGAAAACCTTAGTGTCTTCGTGCCTTTGTGGTTAATTCATGAGGGTTTGCCACGAAGTCAAAAAGACATTAAGATTCACGAAGGATGTAAATTGATGAGACAAAGCCTCACCTTATTCTCGCGGGGATAAATCCCACGCTCGTATGTTAAACCCATGAATGGGTATTCTAGTAAAAAGATCTGTCAGCGTCTGAGTTTCTCGTAGAGTTGCGCAGATAAATACGCAGATTCACGCAGAAATAAACCTCGTGAATCTTTGTGTTTTAGCGACTTCGTGGTAGGATTTTCGGTAAAGGCCACAAAGGGTAGCTCTGAATTATGTGTGCCGCACAAATCCCGGTAAGTAATAATAAAAAAGGCCGATGGCATTGCCACCGGCCCCTGTAAGGAAACTGAAGATTTCGATAAAGAAGTTCTTTCAGAATCCTTAACCCCGGTTCAATATAACGGAATAGGGGTTAGAAGGAAAATTTGATTCAATTGGGATAAGACAATGTATATCAGATGATTGGAGATATGCGATATTCGATATTCGATTTGAGAAGTGACGCTGAAGTTTAAAACCGGATCGTAAATCTTAAATCGACAATCTTCAATTGCATATCAAGTAGATTTGATAACAGATTTTGGGATACTCATTTTTGAAACAAAAACCCTATTGTAAATGGTTGG
>CAZHUP010000265.1:0-3645 GCA_964535495.1 uncultured Rhodohalobacter sp. | reverse complement strand
CGTGCCGTAGGTACGCTAAAAAAAACATCCGACCATTAATCAATAATCGGATGCTTTAGAATGGTTTTTATAAAATTCGTGGCACGGCTTGGAGACGTGCCACGAAAATATGAACTAAATTAATCCAGTCCGCCCTGACGATTTGGGGTTCTTGGGTTTGGCCATGTCATCTGCTCGCCGGTTCGTGGATTGATAGGGAGAACGCGACGCTCGCGCGAGGTCTTCTCCGGATCTTCACTTGCCATGTAAGCCAGAGTTGCAATCAGTACGACATTATTTCTGAGATCATCAAAAACTATTTTATCGTAGGTGTCGCGGTTTGTATGCCAGGTGTAAGCCCAGTAATCCCAGCTGAGTGAGCTAAGCGAGAAACCCGGTGCCCCAACTGCAACAAATGATGCGTGATCGGTTCCGCCACCACTTGGCATTCCCGGGAAATTAGTATCAATATGCTGAGTTACATCCCGGGGAACAGCAGAGAGCCAGCGTGTGAGATAGTCGTAAGAGTGTAAGAATCCCTGTCCACTTATATTGACTACGCGGCCGGTTCCGTTGTCTTGATTAAAGAGAGCCTGCAGTCCGTCAACGATCTCCGGATTGTCTTCTACAAATGCGCTGGAACCATTCAGGCCCTGCTCTTCACTTCCCCAGAGACCAACCAGAATTGTGCGTTTTGGATTTGGATACACTTTCTTCAGTATTCGAGCTACTTCCATCATTGTAACAGAACCGGTTCCGTTATCGGTTGCTCCGGTTCCACCATCCCAAGAGTCGTAATGAGCAGAAAGTATGATGTACTCATCAGGTTTTTCAGTTCCGCGAATTTCAGCAATTGTGTTGAATGTTGGAACTTCACCCAGCTCTTTCGACTGAGCATTAACTCGAATTACAGGATTTGATCCATATTCTGCCATTCTCCAGAGCATACCGTAATCTTCGAGCAGAACGTCGATGTGTGGGATATTATCCGTCGCGGCGCCAAAAACTTTATTAGTGCCAAACCCGCGGCTCCAGTTCGACATCAGCAGTCCGGCTGCACCGGCTTCTTCAAGAGCTGCAGGAAGTGAACGTTGATTGTATCCTGTGTTTTCAATGTTTTGTCTCCATTTTTGAGTCAATGCTTCTCGATCCTCACGCATTTTTTCAAAAGACTCTTCCGTGGCCCACTCTTCCCAGTTGTAGTCGGGACGACCTGTAGGCTGTGGCATGGATACCAATACAAATTTACCGTCAATTGTAGTTAACCACTGCTCAAACTCTTCGGCGCTGTCAACCCATGGCATAGAGACAACTTCGCCTTCAACTCCACCTTCAGGAGCACTTGGACTCCAGGCAAGCTGCATCGCTTCAAGAGTGACTACTCTCGGCTCAATAAGGTCTACGTGTGTTACTCCGCGCTCCCAGCCCCGCCAGGTTCCGAACTGCTCGTTACGGGCTTCGATTCCCCAGCTATCAAACAGCTCTACAGCCCAATCGTGTGCATGTTGCTGTTGAGGCGTTCCAACCAGTCTTGGACCAATTACATCAAGCAGATGGTGAGCCAGCTCTTCCAGTTGTGAATTTTCGTTTGCTTCCGTCACAATTTGATTAACGATCTCATCCTGACTCTGTGCAACAGCCAATGAGGAGGTTATCAAAAATAGAAATGCAAAAAGTTGTAGTGCTTTCTTCATATATACAATGCGTTTGTTTAGGTTCTGATTTGAAACAATTTACGGTTATGAATGTAGAAAAATTTTTCCCATTGATTCGTAAAAATTTATCTCATTAGGCAGTTATGATTCCTGATCTCAGAAGGTGCGTTATTTTTTTGATTCTATTTTGGATTGTTACTCCGATAGTACAGGCTCAGGATCTGGTAAAATTTGTTGAATCTGATGAAAAGGATATTCAAGCTGAATCGGATCAACTGCCAAGGACGGAGTGGTTCTGGTCTGATCAAAAAGTGAATGAAAATCTTGTTGCAAAATCTCAGGATCGAAATATCATAAATCTGAGTGGAGAGTCGGATCAGCCCTTTACAGGCCTTGCCGTTGGGTGGAAGTTGAACGATCAATCCATCAACCCGAATGAATTTACATTGCAAATTCGAAGCTCCGTTCTGGATGAAGATTTTGATGAGTGGACCTCATCTTACGGATACATATCTGCAGAAGATTCTCCCAGTGGCCTCTATTGGGCGATGCTCTATGTGACTCAATCCGGCGAGGCTCATCAAAAGTTTGAAGTGGAAATTGAGATGCCGGACGGCCTCACGCTACAGGAAATTCGGGTTACAGGAGCAGACGCCAGACTGAAGGAGGGAGACGATTTTGAAAATGCTCAGAATTCAAAAATGGCTTCAAAAAGCTATGATATGCCGGAGATTGTGGATCGATCCGGTTGGTGGGGGGATCTGCCGCCAGCGGAGCTGGAGCCAAGTTACTCGCCCACCCCGATTGATATCTCCCATGCAGTGGTTCATCACACGGTTACGGCAAACGAGCCCGCC
This sequence comes from uncultured Rhodohalobacter sp., assembly GCA_964535495.1. Lineage (GTDB taxonomy): Bacteria > Bacteroidota > Rhodothermia > Balneolales > Balneolaceae > Rhodohalobacter. Next base: position 1,154 of record CAZHUP010000265.1, on the reverse strand, counting down.
AATCCGGTACAAGTGGTTCGGCAAATATGGGATTGGCATGTGAATGACAACGGCTGGCTGGATATCGGGTACAATTTTTTGATCGATCATGAAGGGACGATCTATCAGGGGCGCTACAATCCAAATTTGGAACAGACAGACGTTCGGGGAGCACATGCCGGAAGTGCCAACAGCCAAAGTGTAGGGATTGCTCTGCTGGGGCAGTTTGAGCCTGGCGCACAACCGGCTCCCGGACAGCCTCAGGCATTAGCCCTGGATGCTTTGGTGAAGACGATTGGATGGCGGTTTACGCAAAAGGGGATAGCTTCCGCAAGCAGTAGTTTTATTGCAGGTAATTTTCTGCCCGTTATCTCGGGGCATAGAGATGTTTCAGCCACGGCATGTCCTGGAGAGAACCTCTATCGGCTTCTGCCTGAAATTCGATCGGAAGTACAAACCGGGGCATCTGAACCTCCGGAAGAGATTGTGGAGTATCCCTTTGAGCTGAATCAAAACTATCCCAACCCGTTTACCGGGGAGACTACCATCTCATTTTCGTTGGATGAAGACCTCCGTCTCTGGATAGATGTCTATAATGTCAATGGCGTGAAAGTGGAACGCATTTATGATGAGGTGACCGAAGCGGGAGAACACGATGTGAGCTGGTCACCAACGGGATTGGCAAGTGGGGTTTACTTTTATGAGATAGGCACCGGCTCACACAGAATGATGAAGCAGATGATCTATTTTCGGTAAGCTACTGACTCACCCCCCGGCCCCCCTCTCTTTTCTCTCCGTTCAAAAAGAGGGGGAGAGTTTGAAATGAACTTCGGGTCAGGAAACCAACCCCGTTAGGGGTAACCTGATTGTAGCCCCGGGAGTAGCAAGGCGAAATCCGGGTGTTAAAAGAGGTCGATTTATCCGTGCCGAACAGAGAGTGTGAATAAAATTGAAAGACAATGTTGAGGCGTGTGTTTGTGGGTTTATTTCCTACAAAATGTAGATACCATATTTTTATAGTATGGTTTTACCCGTCAGACCGGGAGAAGCAGCTTGACCATATCCCTGATCCTGACTGCAAAACTACATTATGATCTCTATGAAAGTAATTTGACTCTGAATTTATTCAGGAGTTCCCCTCTCTGCAGGCAGAGAGGGGACAGGGGTGAGTCCGA
>CAZHUP010000264.1:0-3685 GCA_964535495.1 uncultured Rhodohalobacter sp. | reverse complement strand
ACCTGGCCTGAACTTAAACATATTCCTGATAGCTGGACAATCATTTTAGAAGACAGTCATACCGGTGAGCGCATCAATCTAAAAGAGAGCAACTTCTACGATTTTGATATATCCAGCCGTGGAAAAACGGCTCCCGTAGTAAACACTCAATCTAACTTCAGATTGCTCCAAAAATCGGCGGCAAAATCCAAAAATGCACGATTCACGCTTTACATCGAGCCCGGCGAAGATGGATCTGAGCTCCCTACTGAGGTTTCATTAAACCAGAACTATCCTAACCCATTTAATCCGGCAACTACCATCGAATTTGCTTTACCGGTTGAGGATCGGGTAAGAATTGATGTTTTTGATGTGCTGGGCAGAAAAGTTCAGACAATCGTTGATCAGCGTTATCAAGCCGGCTACCACGAGATTGACTTCGATGGCAACTCCCTTGCCAGTGGTGTCTATCTTTACAGGCTAATTACTTCTGATAGAGTATTAAGTAAACGAATGACCCTCATCAAATAGTTACTCCATCAATTTTCTGTACTCTGATGTGTTTGCAGGATCCGCATCACTGAGGATATTAAATGCGGCCGTTCGAGTTGATGGGGGGGCATCCCTCAGTGCGGCAACTATTTCCAGATATTTTGTACCAAAAAAGATATCAAAAAGATAGTTGTTACTCGTTACTCTTTTATTTTCCCTGATCAGATCCAGTGCTTCTACAATCTCATTTCTGGCAAGCTCTTCCTGTTGCGGGAATTGATCCAGTCCCAATCGATGATACCTGTAATATGCACTTCTTAAATCTCTATAGGACGGGTTTGTTATGTCGTTGATAAATCCAAAGCGATTACGTTGTGCTCCAATCGATCTGCCCCAGCCTTGCGCACCGGTGTTCTGTGCAATTTCAAAAATGCTTAAAGCAGAATTAAAATGGGATGAACCTCCCAAATCTGAAAAACTGTCGTAATCATAGCCTAATATGATGTATGCATAAAAATCCAGAAAACTGGTTAAATCATCGAACTGCAGATCATCAAAAATAAGATTTTTATTTCTGGAATAGTTAAATCGCCAGTTACTGTCGTTAATCACAAACAATGTTGTTTGCCGATTTGAATTGTAAATAGGACGGTTAGCCGTAATCACTGCCTCTGCCGTGAAATTTGAATTCCCATCCACATCCATCAGCAATATCTGAATATTACATCGAATACGTTCGTACTCCTCATAACGATCATCAGTCCATCTATTTTCATTCAGATATCTCTCAATAGCCGGTGCCAATTCAGAAATATGTTCAGCCGAAGTTCCACTAATCTGACGATCGTTAACTGTTACTGAACAGTTCAGTTCCTGGGCATTTATACTTTTTGAGTTGAGGGTTAAAATCAAAAGAAGCAGAACTTTAACAAAAATTACGATTTGAAATTTATCCTTCATATTCAGATAATATAGGTTCTTAAAACAAAATCAATTGAGAATGATAAAGAGGACTCTAACAATATCCCTTTTTATTATAACATTATCAGTGGCTTTATCGGTTGTGCTTTCTTTACCTGTAAAGGCACAGACTGTTATGGGGGCTAAATCCATTTCAATGGGTCAATCCGGCGTTTCCATTCCAAATTCAGAATGGGCCGTATTTAATAATCCAGCCTTGTTACCAACGGAGGAAAGTACGGTTTCATTTTATGGATTCCGATATGTAGGCATAGCTGAGATTACAGACATGGCAGCAGCAACTGCTGTTCAAACAATGCTTGGCACGATTGGAGTTGGTGCACACCGCTATGGCTTTAACCTTTTTAATGAAAACCGGTTTCTGCTGTCCTATAAAAATAGTGAGGAGAGATTTCATTACGGAGTTTCTGTCTCTTACGTTCATGTTTTTCAGGGAGAAAATTATGGATCAGCCGGCGCTTTTGGTTTAGACCTGGGGCTCGCCGCTGAAGTCACAGAAACACTCTGGATGGGTGCACGAGCCACAAATGTAAATCAGCCCGGCTATGGCGACACAGACGAAGACCTGCCACGGGAGTTAGCGGCAGGGTTCAGCTATAAACCCGCCTCATCTGCCCAAATTACCGCAGAGATTGTGAAAGACATCAAGTTTCCACTTTCGTTCAGAACAGGCTTGGAGTTTGAAATTTTCAAATCATTTTTTGCCCGCGCCGGAATTACGACGAAACCATCCACCTACTCATTTGGATTTGGTTACGGTAGTAATCAATGGGGAGTTAATTTTGCCCTACAGCAACATGATCCACTTGGCATGAGTCCGGCTCTTGATCTCTCCATACGAATTTAAAACGAATCGGATCATGACTCTCTCAGTTGTACTTCCAAATACAAGACGGTTCGCTTTCAAAGTATTCCAAATTGCCACAGTGACCTCTCTTATTATTTTTCCGTTTTTAGAGGTAGCAACTGCTCAGCACCAGGACACAACACAAACCCGGATTGAACAAGATATTGAACGGGCACTCGAAGAGTTTGACAGTGAAGAAGCCGACATAAATCTTGAAGAGCTTCTCGAATTTCTTCAAAACCTGGCTAACAATCCGTTAAATATAAATCGTGTCGGTATTGATGAGCTTCTGCAAGTACCAGGACTCAATTTTCGGCTTGCTCAAAATATTGTTCAGTATCGAAATACTCAGGCCCCGTTTCAAGAAGTTGATGATCTCATAAATGTATCCGGAATCGGACAGGTAACACTTGATCGGATTCGCCCATACTTAACGGTGAGCACAGGATTAGATCGGGGGCGGGATCTCTACCTGAACCCTCGTTACTGGACTGAGAACAGTCGGTTTGAGGGGTTTAGCCGCTATCAACAGGTTCTGGAAGAGCAACGGGGTTACCAGCGCCCGGACTCATTAGGAGGATTTGTTGGCAGTCCCGTTAAATACTATCAGCGATTTCGTTATACAAGTAATCATCTCTCACTGAATCTAACCCAGGATAAAGATCCCGGAGAACCACTCGAGCACCCTGCTGATTTCGACTACACATCCTGGCACATTGCTCTGCAGAATAATGGCCGGCTCAGAAATTTAATCATTGGCGACTTCAGCGTCGCCTTTGGCCAGGGACTGCTGCTTTGGAGCGGTGGGGCTTTCGGTAAAGGCAGCGAAGTAATCCGAACGCCGAATAAAAATGAGCGTGGAGTTCGCCCCTTTACTTCAGCACAGGAGATGATTGGATTCAGAGGTGTTGCAGCAACGTACGGCAACCGGTTACAACTCACCGGTTTTTACTCAAACCGTCAGCGAACAGCTTCCGAGATTGATGATACCTACGTTCGTTTCCCAACCGAAAGCGGATATCACAGAACACTGAATGAACGCGAAAGGAGATTAAACCTGGGCCAGGAGACATTTGGGGGAAGAGTAAGGCTTCAGATTCCCAATGGATTTTTTGGAATATCGGGCTTTCACAATCGTTTTGACAGGCCTGTTCAAGCAGGAACACTCCCCTGGCAAATCAACAACTTTGAAGGACAAAAGCTGAGCGGTTATTCAGCAGACTACAGACTTCTTGCAGGCCCGATACTGCTTTTTGGAGAAGCGGCTTACACAGATAATGGAGGATATGGAGTTCTAGCCGGTACTGAGCTGGAGTTGGGAAGCCGCTCAGATGCCGTCGTAGTTTATCGATATTACGATCCTGCATTTCAATCCATTTTTGGTGC
>CAZHUP010000263.1:0-3703 GCA_964535495.1 uncultured Rhodohalobacter sp. | reverse complement strand
ATATCTACAGTTAAAAACGCCGATATAATTTTTTATATTCAGGACGGTTCTATAATTGAACAAGGTTCTCATGATGAATTACTTGCCACAAAGGGACAATACGCAAGGATGTATCAAAAACAACTACTCGAACAAGAATTAGCTCAAATATAAATGCTTAACAAGGTTCTTTTGTTTGAAAGGCAAAAGTCCTACAAAACACAGCGGGAGATACTATGATCATTGTACCATTAGGTGTTGCATCTGCAACCCCAACAGCAACCAGACATTTATCATCAGTGGCACTATGGCGCGAAGGAGATATTCATCTTTTTGATTGCGGCGAAAATGCACAGATGAGAATGTTACAGGCGGGATTAAAGCGTTCCAAAATTGAAAATATCTTTATTTCACATTTCGATGTCGATCACTACTCAGGTTTAATCGGTTTAATTTCTACTCTTCAGTTGCAGCGCAGAGACAATGATTTAACGATTGTTGGTCCAAAAGGTGTGAAGGAATTTGTTGAATGGAATGTTAAGTTTTCCAAACTGGAACTGGGCTTCAATATCAATTTTGTAGAAGTTGAAGAGGATATCGAATCTGAGCGAGTGGTGGATAAAGATGAATATTATGTTGAAGCGCGTCCGCTTAATCACACTAAGTTTTGCTTGGGCTATCGTTTTCAGGAGAAGGATAAACCCGGAAAAGTAGATGCTGAAAAAGCTGAAAAGCTCGGTATTAATAAAGATGAACAGTATAAGGCACTTAAAGCCGGCGACGACGTGGAGCTCGAGGATGGAACGGTTGTAAAATCGTATGAGATCGTTGGTCATCCGCGGCCGGGTGATAGTTTTGCTTATATCACAGATACGAAGTATTGCCCTAACTCTGTGAAACTGGCTATGAATACGAATATCCTTTATCACGAAGCAACCTTTAGTGAAAGTTTAGCAGATAAAGCAGCTGAAACCGGACATTCAACATCTGCCGATGCAGCCAGAGTGGCAAATGAAGCACAGACCAAACTGCTTGTCATCAGCCATTTCTCTGCCAGATACACTAATCCATTTATACTGTTGCGCGAAGCGCGTGAGAAATTTTTCCCTGCTTGGCTTGCCACTGAATTGCGACCTATTTTTACAAACCCGTCGCAGGAGAAAGGGATAGTTCAGCAAAAAGTTTACATCAAAGAAATTGATGATAATAAAAGCGGAGGGTCTCGAGGAGACAGCAGTGATAGAAGCAGTCGAGGAAGTAGCGATCGAGGTAAGAAGAATTTCCGAAAACGAAAATCTTCATCCGGCCGCGGAAGAAGTTCTGATCGCGGAGGCAGCAGCAATCGCAGAAGCAGAAGTGATCAGGGCAGAAAAAGAAAGGACCGTTCAAGCAGAGATTATAATGACAGACGTGACCAAAAAGACCAGAATGAGGGAACGTCAAGACCACCAAAACACATTACTCCTAGAACACCGTTCGACGATTTCGACAGATTTTAAATCGAGTAAAATTGAGTAATAAACAGGACTCTAAAGCCGTCGATTCTGTATTGATTCGACGGCTTTACTACTTTTTTGAACCCTATAAATGGTGGGCTCTCCTAGCCATAGGATTAACTCTGTCTGCAGCATTTCTTGGCACAGTTCGCCCTAAGCTTACACAGGTTGCGGTAGATGACTACATAGCAGTTGAAGACTACAGCGGTCTTATGTGGATAATTATGCTTCTTGGCCTGGCGCTTGTAGGAGAGTTCATAATTTTGGTTGCCAATACTTACCTGACCAGATGGTTTGGACAGGGAGCTCTCTACCGTCTCCGAAATGCTATTTTTGAAAAGATTCAGTCTCTTCATGTACAGTTTTTCGATAAAAACCCGATTGGTCGGCTTATAACTCGGACAACCAATGATATTGAAGCGCTGAGCGAATTACTGTCGGACGGAATAGTAAATATGATTGGAGATCTCTTCAGGATCTTTTTCATACTCTACTTTATGCTTGTAATGAGCTGGGAGTTGACCATCATCGCAATATTGGTACTTCCAATTCTTTTTTACTCCACTTTTTGGTTTAAAGGCAAGGTTCGATCTGCTTTTTTGGATGTGAGAGATCAAATTGCCCGACTCAACTCTTTTGTTCAAGAGCATATTAGCGGAATGGCTGTGGTTCAACTATTTAACAGAGAGAAGAAACAGAAAGAGCGGTTTGAATCGATTAATGCCGATCACAGAAAAGCCCACATTCAGACGATATTTTATTTCTCCATCTTTTGGCCGGTTGTTGAAGTTTTGGCAAGTTTGGCAATGGCCCTTGTGGTTTGGTACGGTGGAGCAAGAGCGTTGATGGATCAGGTTACTTTTGGTGTTTTGCTGGCTTTTATTCAGTATGTGCGTCAATTCTTTAACCCAATCCGGGGACTATCGGAAAAGTACAACACTCTACAATCCGCATTGGCCTCATCAGAACGAATTTTTGATGTTCTAGATACCGAGAAAGAAGTGGTTGAATCAGACAGACCGATTCAGCTCGATAATGTTCGCGGTAAAGTGGAGTTTAAAAATGTATGGTTTTCTTACAATAAAGACGACGAAGTTATTCTGAAAGATGTATCCTTTAAGGCAGAACCCGGAGAGCTTTTGGCCATTGTTGGTGCAACTGGAGCTGGAAAATCTACCATCATCAATTTACTGATGAGATATTATGATATCGAGGATGGGGAGATATTACTCGACGGGCATAACATTAAAGAATTATCCCTTAAAGGTTTACGTGAAAATTTTGGGCTAGTACTTCAGGATAATGCACTTTTCTCCGGTACTGTTCTGGAAAATATTACCCTTGGGAACACAAATATTTCAAGAGAGGAGGTTCTTAAAGCATCGAAAGAAGTGGACTGCCACAAGTTTATAAAGAGACTACCCGGGGGATATGATTATGTGCTAAACGAACGGGGTGCTTCACTTTCTATGGGGCAGAGACAGCTCATCTGTTTTGTAAGGGCAATGGTTTATGATCCAAAAATACTGATTTTGGACGAAGCAACGTCCAGTGTGGATTCAGAAACTGAAGAACTTGTATCAAAAGCCTGTGATAAAATGATGAGAGGACGTACTTCAATCGTAATAGCACATCGGCTTTCAACAATTCGCGGAGCTGATAAAATACTAGTGATGCACAAAGGAAAAATCAGAGAAGAGGGCTCTCATAAATTATTGCTTGAGAAAGAAGATGGAATCTACAGAAAACTTTATGAGTTGCAGTACAGAGATCAGGATGTGGTCGCATCAGGTTCAGAAAAATAAACTGTTGTGCTCTAACTATTTAAAAATTGAACAATTTTGAATGATTCCTCGTTATTTATATAGATTTCATACAGTTACTGTTGCATGGAACCGGATAAAAGTTGATTTTTAAATAACGATAATAACCATTCATGGAGACCGATTATGGAAAATGTAAAGAAGCTAGAGAAAGAACTGAAAGACGTAATTGAGAAAGAGAAAGAAGCACTGAATGATGCTTATGATGATTTGGTGAACAAACTTGAAAAAGAGCGAGATCGTCTGCAGAAAGAACTCAGAAGAGAGTACAAACAGGCAAAAAAATATGTAAAAAAGAATCCTGAAAGAAGTCTTGGAGCTGCAGTAGCAGGCGGACTTTTAGCAGGTATTGTAATTGCAAAACTTTTAAACCGATAGTTGATTCATGGAGAACATCCAATTCGA
>CAZHUP010000262.1:0-3713 GCA_964535495.1 uncultured Rhodohalobacter sp. | reverse complement strand
CTAACCTTTAGGCAGCACCTTTTCTATTTTTACACAAGTATAGGGACATCACCAATGTAACAAATCCGAAAGTAACTCCTCTTATAATTGTAGGAGTGTTGAACTTCACGTGATAAAGTTTATGTATAAATCATTTAAATAACGTTTGTCATTCTTGTAAGCGTTCTTTACTTTCCAATTGTAAAAGAGTGAAAAAAACTTTTGCATGTTTACAGATTTAGGATGGGAAAAGACAAGAGAAAGAAATAGATAAATACTATTTCTTCTATCAATTCCCTTAAACATGAAGTTGAAATCATGTAAACTAACAGTAGACATGTTTAGTTATTCAAAAATCATCTACAGAAATGGACTACTTAAACCTGCTTCAACTCTTGTTTGCAGCGGTTATTGCCTTTGGACTTGTCTATAAGGTTGTACCTGTATTGGTCAGAATTGCCTATCACTTGAATTTCTACGATCGTCCGGACGGTGAAAGAAAATTACACACGCGTTATATCTCCTCACTCGGAGGGGTGGCTATCTTTCTGGCATTTCTGGTCGGTTTTGCAGTAACAGGCTATGCAGATCAGATAACTGGATTTGTGTACTTGTTGGTAGCCCTTGTAATGCTATTTTTTATCGGTCTACAGGATGATCTGATGGGATTGTCACCTAACAAGAAGCTGGGTGTGGAGCTGTTTGCATCCGGAATGATCATCCTGGGATGTCAGGTGTTTATCAGCAATTTCAACGGAATACTGGGGATCGGTGAAATTCCCCTTTATATTGGAATTCCTCTTACACTGTTCATCATGATTGGGATCACAAATGCCTACAATCTGATAGATGGCATCGACGGTTTGGCTGGTGGGATTGGCGTGATAGCATCACTGTTTTTTGCCATAGGTTTTACAATTGCCGGCAGTACAGCCCTTGCAGTTTTGTCTTTCATTACAGCCATCACACTTATTGGGTTTCTGGTTCACAATTTCAGTCCTGCTTCAATTTTTATGGGGGATACCGGATCACTGGTAGTTGGAATGCTTCTCGCATTTCTGTCGATTCAGTTTATTAATTTGCATCAGGTATCGGAGTTTCAGGCGGCATTTGGAGCCGGTGCAACTTTACTGCCGGTCGCATTCCTGGCCGTTCCATTGTATGATACCCTTACAGTTGTTTTGAAACGGATCATAAATAAAAAATCCCCCTTTAAGGCTGGTCGTGATCATATCCACCACGATTTACTGGGTATTGGATTTAACCACAAACAAGCTACGCTTATTTTGTGTGCCGGTACGGTTTTGATTAGTATATTTGCATTAGCGCTCTCCCATTTGAATATTAATCTGCTGCTGCTTGCAATCATTTTATCTGCGGTGCTTACACTTCCAACGTTTGGGTTTAAACGTGCTTTGGCAAAAAGACTTATCGGCCTCGATCTGCAGCAATATTTTAGAATTAAAAAAGCTGCAGAAAAGCCAGACGAATCTACAGATTCGATGAAAGATAATGAAGAGCTTGTACTTAAACTGGCGGGGAAGGAGAAAGAGGTCGCGTAATCATTTATACGAGTAATTAAGTAATCATTTACAATTTAGTAATTCTTTAAAAATGTTAATTCGGACTTTATTTTTATTTGCCAATTGCAAATTCCATTCTTTACCGTCTGATTCAGTCTTTAAATAGTAGTTTGACTAATTGCATTATTGCTGCCAGGTAATTCCTATCATTAATCCGTTGAGGCTATTGCTAAAAGAACCTCGGTCAATAGCTGCTGCGCCTTGAAGCGCAACACCATTAAACCGTTTGACCTCATAATTCATCCTGAAAAAAAGTGAGTAACGATCTTCTCTGAACTCACTGCGAGGATGAACGATAACGTTTTCCGGTGGTGGCTCGGTCACATTGAAATGGCCGCAACTTGTTAATTCCAGTCGATCGTTGCAAACTCCGTAATTACGGCTGTAATTGGCAAACAGGGTATAAGTTAGGCTATTAGTGAGTGTTCCATTTATTCCAAGATGGTGTGCCAGGATCTGGTTATTGGTTACCGGCTGCTGGCCAGATTCAATTGTACTGTCAAAAATGATAAGAGGATTACCCAAAACACTGCCATGGTACGACCATCCTGTTCTATAAAAGCTGTGATTATAATAATTAGCCCGGCCTTCGGGAACTGGCCCTTTGGCATCCTGCCATATGGTGTTCATGTGTTCATAGAGAATTCCGTTCAGAAGCCGGTTTTTATCTCTTCGCTCAAATCCAATTCCCCATACGCCATCCCAGGGGCTTCGAAACCTCTGGGCCGGACGGTCTTCAATAAAAAAAGTACGGTAGGTACTCAATACAAAATCCTCCTTCCTGTAATTGGCGCCAAAGTCATAAGAGGCAATGGTATTTCCAAGACGGTTTATAACTTCGGCCGGCCTGGCAGCGGTTTCCGGCGAGCCCGATTGAGAGAATACAATGCGAAGGTAATCGCTGAAGCTTTGTGGCGGGCGGGAATCGCAGTCGGGTATCTCTCCGCCCCATACCACATGGTGGTCAACGCCCCCGATCAGTTCCAGCCGCCAGATGTTCACTTTAAGGTGCAGCGACTTTTGGTGCAGGTAGGGAGATTCAACAAAACGCTCCTCTTCCAGCAGACCCTCTGACCAGGTGGCATGGAACTGCAGGCGCCCGTCAGTAAACGGAACGTCCGTATAGCCGATCGTTTCCAGCTTAATTTTTGGCACCGGAGTGGCGTTGCGGCTCTGGGTCATAGACCCCATGGTGAGTGGCTCCATATAGATGCCGCGCGTGTCGTAAAATCGACCGGCCGAAAGCCTGAAGGATCGATATTCGGCCGCCGCATAAAGCTGCAGGAAATGGATGGTGTTTCCCGTATCAACTAAACGTGCTGCTGTTTCTGCACCGGCCATCAGGGAAACGCCCTCCGGATTATCAATCAGACGGTCGTGTGCCCAGATTTTTGCAATATTCTGGTAGCGCGCACCCGGTTTAACCAGGCCATCTCTGTTTGCATAAAACCAGAATGGCAATTCGCTGTCTGAACCCATAAATGAATTGGAGAAGCCTACAGAAGGTTCATTCACTGGAGAAATTTGTGCTTCGGCACGGGGTATAAATATTATTACAGAACAGATGATCAGAAACAGAATATGTGACGTGATTGATACTTTCATCCGGAGGTTTGAGTTGAACAGTTTTTTAATAATCTCTGTGCAAATGGTTAAAAAGTACCGGAATAATTTTTATAAAATTTCTGATTTTTCAGGTATCGGCAGACAAATATACTAAAATGTACGGAGCGATTTAATATTGAATTTGTAATCAGCTTAGATCGGCCAGCAGCATAGCGGCACATTTACAGGATTTGAACTGATTGGAAGATACCACGCTGTACTTTGGCATCAACAACCTGCACCATGAACCGCAACGCTTGCAGGTCCTCCGGACACTACCAGGTTGCTTAAAATCATAAAACCTCAACAACATAACCCCTCTGGTCTTTGAAGCCACAACTTCGCTAAAGCTTCGAAGTGCAGGCTCGGCGTAGTAGACTGAACCCTGTATTTCCATCCTTTAATCTAATCTCATTAAAACAGCTTAATTCATGTTTTAATATTTTATTCTTTATACTCCAAATGTTCGTTACGCACAGATAAAAGATCAAAAAACAAAAACTAACAGTGAAAATTTTAGTTACAGGAAGCGCAGGTTTTATTGGC
>CAZHUP010000261.1:0-3747 GCA_964535495.1 uncultured Rhodohalobacter sp. | reverse complement strand
GAATCAGAATATCCATGGGTTAGTCCTCAAGTTTGTCAATCATTGCTTTAATTTCCCGACGTTCTTCGGCCGAGAGCCCCTCATTTTGAACCAGTGCCTGAACGAGATCTTTCGAGGAACCTTTAAACACTTTGTCCACGATCTGATGAACCAGGTTACCACGAACTTCATCCGGGTTGATGGCGGCACTGTAGATATAGCTGAGCCCCTCTTTTCGGTATTTCAGAAATTCCTTATCTGCAAGATTTTTCATGATGGTCATAACCGTGGTGTAGGCTACTTCCCGGTATTCTAGCATTCTTTCACGAACATCAGCAACTGAGGCTTCTCCCAGTGCCCATACGTGGTGTAGAATTTCCATTTCAGTTTCTCCAAGGGGGGTCAGTGATCTGCGCATATTAGTGGGATTGAGTTCATACGATTGTTTCAGTACTAAATAAGTAGTAATGGAAGAGAAAAGCAAATAGGAAATGAAATTTTAATAGAATTTGTGTTATCAGCATTCAGAAAATTAAAAAGCAGCTCATATGCCCCGACCTTACCTTCAGAACATCGACCGGACAATAGAAAAGCCCGATTTAGCAGAATTTGATAGCGCGGTGTTCATACTTCACGATCAGCTCAATCTGGATGCGTGGCCCGATTGGGTTAAGAAAAAGAAACCGCTGCTCATTTTTATGGAGAGCGGTGAAAAGGGGAGAGAGGTTCCGCATCATAAGAAAAAAGCGGTCTATGTGCTGAGCAGTATGCGCCATTTTGCACTTGAGTGTGAGAAGAAAGGGTTTAATGTGCTATATCACTCCACACCCGGTCATTTTGATGATGGACTTAAAGAAATACTGTCTCAGTTTGAAGGACAGTTGACATTCATGACTCCTTCTGAGTGGGATTCCCGAGAGAGATTAAGAAGTGTTGCCGAAGGGTTTGATGGACGTGTGGAAGAGATTCCAAACTCATTTTTTCTGGCTGATACGAATGAATGGATAGAGAAGATTGAGCCCGGCTATCGAATGGAATATTTCTACCGGGAGATGCGTCGGAATACCGGCTACCTGATGAATGGCGATGAACCGGAGGGAGGAGAGTGGAACTATGATGATCAGAACCGTGAATCACTTCCAAAAGATCACCCGGTGCCGAAAATGAAAAGATTTGAACCTGATGAGATTACTACAGAAGTAATCGAAATGGTGAACGACTATTTTCCGGACAGCTTTGGCCATACCGATCGGTTTGGATATGCTGTGACACGGGAGCAGGCAATGGAACTTCTGGATCAATTCATAGAAGAGAGACTGGATGAGTTTGGTCCGTATGAAGATGCTCTGAAAACGGGAAATCATACGTTGTTTCACTCCCGGCTTTCTATCTATATGAATAACGGTCTGTTACTGCCCGGTGAAGTTTGCGAGGCGGCGCTGGAGCGATATGGTCAGGGTAAGGTTCGCCTGAACTCCGTTGAGGGGTTAATTCGGCAAATTATCGGCTGGCGTGAATTTATTCGAATCTACTATGAGGCCATGATGCCGGATGTGAGAGAAACCAATCACTTTGGTTTTGAGAAGAAACTGCCGGCCATGTACTGGACAGGAGATACAAAACTCAAATGTATGGAGCAGAGCCTGAAACCGGTCATTGATGAGGCTTATTCGCACCATATTCAGCGACTGATGATTTTAAGTAATTTCAGTAATCTTACCGAAACAGATCCGCGAGAGCTGGAACGATGGTTTCTTACAGCATATGCAGATGCTTACGAGTGGGTCGAGCTTCCAAACGTGCTGGGAATGAGCACTTTCGCCGATGGCGGAATACTGGCTTCAAAGCCGTATGTGTCGAGCGGAAATTATATCAACAAAATGAGCGATTACTGTAAACATTGCCACTACAGTGTCACTAAAAAGACGGGTGAAAAAGCTTGCCCGTTCAATTATCTCTATTGGAATTTTGTAGATAGACAGCGCGAGACGTTTAACGACAGCGGACGGGTTAATTTTATGGTGAACATGTTTGACAATAAAAAATCGGAGGAGCAGAAGAAAGCGATTAGGGAATCCACTGAGAAATTTTTGTCATCGCTTGAGAGAGTGAAATAAATGAGATGCTTGAACAAAAAAAGATTATCTCCCGAAGAAAGTTTGCAGACTCATCTATAAAATTCGAGATGATTTGTATTGCATTCAGCTTAAATAAACAGAATTATTTTTGATTGGGAAGAGGAGTTTCAAAATCCCGGCCGGGCTCAGACAATGATTGGGTACCTGGCCTTTCTGGTTCTAGGCTAAACATCTGTTAATATTGTATGATTTTGAGTGGTAGATGTAACACATGTTTTTTCAAATGATGCTATTATAGTATTCCATTCCTTATCAAGAGAGAGAAATTGGGAGATAGGCTTTGAGCACCTATTTCCCTTTTTTTATTTATAGCACTTTAATCCCCCTCTGTTCATTGGTATAGACATCCCGGTTTAGTAGTCCCTACCTTCTGTAAACCATTACTTTAAAATTACTTGCAACATTCCGGGACTCTCATGCTCTTTTGATGTTGGCGATACAGATAATGGAGTTGACAAGACAAAATGAATAAGTAAAAGCTTTAATCTTATTCATCGATCTCCTGACGTAAAAATTTTTATCAATCATTATGCTAATGGAAAACTTAAGCACTTCTTTTTCATACCAGAAAGCTTTTTGAATAGGATGAGAGTGTTATGTAATCCATATTTATGCAATAATAGGCCTGCTATAGGGTATAATAGATTTACACATACAAAGAAATTTTGCCTTCAAAACCGGTTATAAATTGTTAACTTCGCATCATTAAATAATGAATGATTATGAGCACAACCATTAGCGAAGTTACATTGCGGACAAAGGGGATTTTACCCGTACAAAAGTTAAAACTGTTAAATGAGGCGGGCGTCATCACAGGCGTGGAAAATCACCCTATTCAGGATGATCAATTCCAGCCAAACTCTATCGACCTCCGGCTTGGAGAGAAGGCGTATCGTGTGCGCAGTAGTTTTTTGCCAGAAAATGAGACGGTTCAGCAAAAAATTGACAAACTGCACCAGTACAGCTTTTCAATTGAAGAAGGTGCCGTTCTGGAGCCAAACTGCGTCTATATTATACCGCTGCTTGAAAAGCTAAAAATGCCGGCATCTCATTTTTCTCCGCAAAAGAAATTGTTTAATGGCAATGGAGATCAATCCATTCGTCTGGTGTCTGCCGAGAATCTGACGGCCAAGGCGAACCCGAAAAGCACAACCGGCCGACTCGATATTTTTACACGGGTAATTACCGACTACTCACACCGTTTTGAGGAGATTGAACCGGGCTTTGAGGGGAACCTCTATCTGGAAGTTGTGCCAAAATCATTTCCAATCAAGGTGCGAACAGGTCAGCGGCTAAACCAGCTTCGGATTCGTCATGGCCATACGGTTTTGACCGATCAGGATCTGCTTCGAATACACACCGGCGATCCGCTTCTGTTTGATGAGACAGGCACACCGTTACCTCTTGATGAGGTGAAAGTGAATAACGGTCTATTTATGAGTGTGAACCTGAAAGGTGATGAAAGTGATATTTTAGGTTACAAAGCGAAAAAGCATCGGGACCTTATTGATCTTGATAATATCAACCATTATGAAATTTCTGATTTCTGGGAGCCTATCAGGGCTGCAAGTGAAGATCACCTGATTTTGGAGCCGGAAGCGTTCTACATTTTTGCATCAAAAGAGAGATG
>CAZHUP010000260.1:0-3782 GCA_964535495.1 uncultured Rhodohalobacter sp. | reverse complement strand
GCATTGCTGGCAGGCAGATGATGTAGGTGGATTTGAAAAACCAGATGCCAGCCTGGGAGGCGGCGGCATACAGGTTACAGGCAACTTTCCAGGGAAAGCGAGAAGTATTGATGAGCTGAGAAAAGATACTGATACCGTAATGACTTTATTGCCCGGAAAGCAAAGATTGAACCTTCATGCCATTTACGGTGATTTTAGTGATGGTTTTGCAGACCGCGACCAAATCGAACCCAAGCATTTCCAAAGCTGGATTGATTGGGCAAAATCTCATAAAACAGGTCTGGATTTTAATCCTACCTGCTTTTCTCATCCTTATGCCGATGATGGGTTTACACTTTCCAGCAAAAATGAAAAACATCGCAAGTTCTGGATTGAACACGTAAAACGCTGCCGTGAGATAGCAGCCGAAATGGGCAAACAACTTGGCAGCCCGTCAATCAACAACATCTGGATACCTGATGGCTATAAAGACACTCCTGCTGACCGCTATACCCACCGTGCTCTTTTGAAAGACTCTCTTGATGAAATATACGCTGTTGATTTTCCTGCCAGATTCATTAAAGACTCTGTAGAATCGAAGCTTTTCGGCATTGGTTCAGAAGCCATGGTTGTGGGTTCTCATGAGTTTTATATGGGGTATGCTATTCAGAACAATAAACTCCTTTGCCTTGACAATGGCCATTTCCACCCCACAGAGCAGGTTGGAGATAAAATCTCATCTATTCTTCAGTTTATTGATGAATTGCTGTTGCATGTAACCAGGGGTGTAAGGTGGGACAGCGACCATATTGTAACATTCAATGACGAAATCCAACTGATAGCCCAGGAAGTAGTAAGGTCAAATGCTCTTAACAGGGTTAACATCGGGCTTGACTTCTTTGACGCCACGCTTAATCGCATCGGAGCATACGTTACAGGGGTAAGAGCAACCCAGCAAGCGCTTTTGTTCGCATTACTCGAACCTACGGAAACACTTAAAAAATACGAAGAAGAAGGAAAGTTTTTTGAACGTCTTGCTTTGATGGAGACATTGAAAACCAAACCTTTTGGTGATGTTTATAATTATTACTGCCTGATAAACGATGTACCTGTGTCAGAAGATTTTATCAAAGAAGTTCAGGTATACGAAAAAAATGAACTTTCGAAAAGAAACCCATAAGAACCTGTCAAAGTGAAGCAGAAAGTCATTGCCATATTTGATATCGGGAAAACCAACAAAAAACTTCTTTTATTTAATGAACAGTTTGAGATTGTTCATGAAGAAGAAAAGAAGTTTGCTGAAACAGAAGATGATGATGGTTTTCCTTGTGATGATATTGCCAAAATTGAAAACTGGCTGAAACATACCATATATGGGTTAAGCAAAAGCAATGAATATGAATTAATGGCGGTAAATTTTTCTACCTATGGTGCATCTTTGGTTTACCTTGATAAAAAGGGGCAGCGCATCGGGCCATTATACAACTATCTGAAAGATATACCTGAAGACCTCCCCGCGCAAATTTATGAATTGCACGGAGGAAAAGATGAGTTTTGCCGGAAAACTGCATCCCCGGCAATGGGAATGCTTAACTCGGGGATGCAGATTTTCTGGCTTAAAAGAACCAAACCCCATGTGTACCGGGAAGTAAAAAATATTCTGCATTTTCCGCAATACCTGAGCTATTTGTTTACCGGAAAAATCATCTCGGAATATACTTCTATTGGCTGTCATACAGCCATGTGGGATTTTGACAACATGCAATACCACTCATGGCTTGCCCGGGAAAGCATCATGCTACCTGCCCCTGTTTCAAACTCTGTAGCATACCCGGTAAAAATAAATGGGCAGACCATAAAATTTGGCACGGGAATACATGATAGTTCAGCTTCATTGGTACCCTCTCTGGCTGCAGTTGCCGAACCCTATATACTGGGTTCAACAGGCACATGGTGTATTTTTATGAATCCTTTTAATGATGAGCCCTTAACCCATGATGAACTCAAAAATGATACGCTCTGCTATTTAAGCACACAGCAAAAGCAAGTTAAATCTTCCCGGTTTTTCATGGGACATTTTCATGATATCTGCCTTGAAAAACTTAACTCATTTTTTCAGATTGAAGCAGATGCTTACAAGAAGGTATGCCTGAATCCGAAGACATTAAAAGAGAACGAACTTATTCATGGCACCAGAAATTTCTTCTTTCCCTCTGGTTTTCCTGAAGCAAACTACAGAATCAATGACTTTGATTTAAACGTTTTTCCATCTTTTGAGCATGCATATCACCAGTTGATGAACGAGCTGGGAAATTTTGCCTTTGAAGCACTTGAAAGAGTAGTCCCCAAAAAGGATAACATATCAAAACTATTCGTCAGTGGAGGATTCAGCCGAAACGAAATTCTTATTCATATCCTGTCGGAAAAACTTCCTGGAAAAACTGTTTCATCTATAGAAATAAAAAACGCTACAGCTCTTGGAGCAGCTTTTGTTATAAGAGAAACAGCATTTCATGGAAAAGATTTGGATTCAACAGTTTTTAATAAATTTTTCATTTAAACCAATATCACATGCAAAATATACTTGACCCGATGCTAATGCATCCCCGTGAACAGATTATAGTCATCATCAACCGTATATACAATCGTGGCTTTACCACCACATCAGGGGGCAACATTTCCATCATGGACGAAAACGGCGATATGTGGGTAACCCCGTCAGCCATAGACAAGGGAACGCTGAGGGCAAGCGATATAATCTGCGTAAAAAAAGACGGCACCATTATCGGGCCACACAAACCCTCTTCAGAGTATCCTTTTCACCGTGCCATTTACAACATGCGCCCCGATATCAAAGCCTTGGTTCATGCCCATCCCCCGGCACTGGTTTCCTTCAGCATTGTACGCCAGATCCCTGATACCATGATGATCGCCCAGGCAAGGCACATCTGCGGCCCTATTGGCTATGCCGCTTATGAGCTTCCCGGCAGTGAGGAGCTGGGTGTTCTAATCGCCAAAGAATTTGAAAAAGGGTACAAAGCCATTATAATGGAAAACCACGGCACCGTAGTGGGCGGAAGCAGCATTGCCGATGCCTTTCAGCGGTTTGAAACCCTGGAGCTGTGTGCCCATACCACGCTGCTATCGAGAAATATCGGAGAATCCAAACTTCTTACCGAGCAACAGATACAACAGTTTGAAGACCTGAAAAACTATCAATTACCGGAAATGGAAACCGTTTCCTATCCTCCGGGCGAGCAGGAAAGAAGGTCAGAAATATGCCGAATCGTAAACCGGTCATGCCGCCAGGGGCTCATGATCAGCTCTTATGGCACGGTTTCGGTACGCTGGGAGGGTAATGATTTCCTCATCACTCCCACTGATCAGCAGCGTTGGGAAATAAAGCCATCAGACATCGTCCAGATAAGGAATATGAAGCGCGAACCCGGCAAGAACCCTTCACGCAGCGTGAGGCTCCATTCCGAGATTTACAAAAGATACCCCCATGTAAACTCTATCATTATCACCCAGCCGCCACATCTGATGGCATTTAGTATTACCCATCAGCACCTTGATGTGCGCACTATACCCGAAAGCTGGATATTCCTTCGCGACGTGCACAACATTCCCTACGGGCCGCAATTCGACAATTTTGATCTTCTTTTTGAAAGGCTCGATCAGGATGAACCGGCCGTTATCCTTGAAAATGATGCTGTTCTGGTAACCGGCGACAAGCTCCTCAACACATTTGACAAACTTGAGGTAGCAGAATTTTCAGCCAAATCCATAATTCTGGGAGCACG
>CAZHUP010000259.1:0-3783 GCA_964535495.1 uncultured Rhodohalobacter sp. | reverse complement strand
CACAGCGCTTTGGAATTCCTATGGGATATGGTGGACCGCATGCTGCCTACTTCGCTACACGCGAGGAGTTTAAACGTCAAATACCGGGCAGAATCATCGGGATTTCGCAAGACACGGAAGGAAATGTTGCCTACCGAATGGCCCTTCAAACTCGGGAACAGCACATTCGCAGGGAAAAAGCCACCTCAAATATTTGTACAGCTCAGGTATTACTGGCTGTTATTGCCGGATTCTACGCAGTTTATCACGGGCCAAAAGGTCTGAAAAGAATCGCATCCAAAATACACGGTCTCACAAAACTGACCGCTCAAGGATTGGAAAAGTTAGGATATGACATCAACAACAAGCACTTTTTTGATACAATCACATTATCCGGTGTTGACGGCCCAGTTGCTGAAAAAGTAAAAAAGCTGGCTCTTCAAAAAGGTGTAAACTTCCGGTATGAGAATGACATGATTGGTATCTCATTTGATGAAACCAAGCATCTTGAGGATGCTGATGAAGTTCTGGAGATATTTTCGGAAGCCGCAGGTAAAGAACTGCCTTTCGACATCAAGAAAGCTTCCGATAATGTAGAAATAGAATTCCCGGATGAATTGACTCGAACATCGGAGTATCTGGATCACCCGGTTTTTAATCAGTACCACTCTGAGCACGAAATGCTTCGCTATTTGAAAGAGCTTGAAAACCGGGACCTGGACCTTACTCACTCAATGATATCTCTCGGATCATGCACTATGAAACTGAACGCAACCGCCGAGATGATACCGCTCACATGGCCTGAATTTGGAAAAATTCATCCGTTCGTACCGTTTGATCAGGCAAAGGGATATCATCAGCTATTTGATGAACTGGAAGCCTGGCTGGCGGAAATTACCGGTTTTGATGCAATCTCCCTTCAACCCAACTCAGGAGCTCAAGGAGAGTATGCCGGACTTATGACAATCCGAGCATACCACCAGGCCAACGGAGATGATAAGCGAAACGTAACGATCGTACCATCATCAGCTCACGGAACCAACCCTGCAAGTGCGGTTATGGCCGGAATGGATGTAGTGGTTACCAAATGCGACGAAAACGGAAACATCGACTTGGATGACCTTCGCGAAAAAGCGGAGAAGTACAGCGAACGCCTTTCTGCCTTAATGGTGACCTACCCATCTACACATGGTGTTTTTGAAGAGGATATAAAGGAAATATGCGAAGTAATTCATGAACATGGCGGGTTGGTTTATATGGATGGTGCCAATATGAATGCACAGGTTGGCTTCACTTCACCGGCCGTAATTGGAGCTGATGTATGCCACCTCAATCTGCATAAAACATTCACGATCCCGCACGGTGGCGGAGGCCCCGGAATGGGACCGATTGGAGTCGTTAAAAAACTGACTCCTTTCCTTCCGGGACACGACGTTGTTCACACAGGTTCAAAAAAAGCAATTCCTGCAGTATCAGCTGCAGCCTGGGGAAGTGCCAGTATCTTAACCATCTCTCACGCCTACATCCGAATGATGGGAGCAGACGGGCTTACAAAAGCTACAGAGGCTGCCATACTGAATGCAAACTATCTAAAAGACCGGCTGAAAGATCATTACCCGGTTCTTTATACTGGCAAGAGCGGGCGATCTGCACACGAATTCATCATAGACGTTCGTGGGTTTAAACAGAGTGCCGGCATAGACGCGCCTGATGTAGCCAAAAGACTGATGGATTATGGATTTCACGCGCCAACCATGTCATTCCCCGTTCCCGGAACATTGATGATTGAGCCGACTGAAAGTGAATCAAAGGAAGAGCTGGATCGTTTCTGTGAGGCAATGATCGGAATCCGAAATGAGATCCGTGATATTGAGGAGGGTAAAGCAGATAAGGATGATAATGTTCTTAAAAATGCACCTCATACAATGCGTGTAATTGTCTCCGAAGAATGGGCCCATCCATACGCCCGCGAAGAAGCCGTTTTCCCATTGCCAAACCTTCGCTTTAATAAGTTCTGGCCGGCAGTAAGCAGGGTTGATGACGCTTATGGAGATCGAAATTTGATATGCTCATGTCTTCCATTGGAGGAGTATGCTGAGGGGCAGGAGCCGGCGTCGGTTTAAGAAATAAATTGTTGTAAACTTAATACTTGAATTCATAAATACAGTTGATTTGGTAAGCTGTAACTTAATGTATTTAGTCAATTCAAGAATGTGGGTATTTATCCTTCAGTTCAGATAGCATATTATGCACTTATCAAAAACTTACGCGATGGTTTTGGTGAATCATTTTACTCCTTAAAATGGAGTACTTGCAATACCGGGTTACTACCCTCCTTCAACGAATTTGCAAGATTTACCAAATTCTGTGTATTAGGATGAGCATATAGACCAGGTTCATTTTCGTAAATATGATTTAGCTCCCTGATGAGGTCGCCGGCTTCTATAATTGTGTAGAGTGCATCATCTGAACTTTCATAAATAAATGGTACAAAAGCATAGTCGATATCATTTGTAAATCTTCGGGGTCCGACTTTCGTTTCTTCTGTTACTTTGTCATGGATAACATTGTATTGAGAAGACCCTGTCCCAACTCTGAAATGAACATATCTTCTCGTTTCATTGAAAAAAAACAGATTGATAACATAGTCTTTTTCAATCAGTTCCTTTTCACGGAATTCTACCCACTCATGGGGTATTCTGCTATAATGTTGCCTTTTGGAAAAAACTTCTTCCGGTATCGAATGATCACCATAATCCAGGACATAACGTGGAAGAACCACATCTGAATTGATTGAGTAAATTGTATCGGAGAGGTGTGGATAAAACTTTTTAACATTATCGTAAGTCGGAAACTTGCTTGCTACCATAAGCCGCATCTGCTCTCTTCCCTCTGGAATTGGAACTGCACTTTTTATTATTTCTCCATCACTCCCAAAAAAGAAAAGATTTTTTCCGGAATCTCCATTCCTGATTTGCGTATTCAATGAGTTGCCCGCATAACCTACATACAAATCATCATCAAGATAAGTGAACCTGTAAATAAAAAAATCAAAATTGACCTCCCTGATGAAATCACCATTAAGATTATAAACCACAATCTTGAATGCTCCAAGGGCATGTATCAAGTCATCTTCGCTCAAAATCACATCAGTCAAATGAGTAACTTCACCCGGCCCTCTACCTTCCGGTATCAATATATTGTTTACATATCCTCCATTTTTTGAATAGATCCAAACCCGGTTCGCTGCTTCATCATAAAACCCCAGATATCGATCATGAACCAATATTTTTCTAATTCTTCCTATCGGTACTCCATCCGGGGATCTTAAAGGCATATAAGAAATGCCTGAGAAATAGTCCGACATGTTTATTTCATCTGAAACCTTACTTAAATCTACATGGATGGTTTGAACGATTTCAGGATTATATTTCTGGTCTGATTCGTTATTACAACTGATAAATAACAGAATTGCAGTGAAAACAATCGTGTATTTCATTAAATACCGATAAAATAAAACCTCCATGCAGTACGGAGGCTTAGTTTTAATTTTCATTCTTGCTCAGGTTCTAGCTCAGGATCTAATTCTGAGCATGTACCTTGATCTCTAGCATCGCAGACATAACTTCCATGTACACACTTAAGAAAGGTTTCACCAGTTTGCCAGCAGATAGCATCAGCCAATTCCATATTCTGATATTCTGGATGCGCTTGTGCCTCATTAATCGAAATACGAACATCGTTCAATGTAAATGGCAAATCAAAGTTTACATGTACTGTGAATACCATCAATAAAGCTGTAAA
>CAZHUP010000258.1:0-3820 GCA_964535495.1 uncultured Rhodohalobacter sp. | reverse complement strand
ATTATGAGTGCAATCGGAATCTATTATTTAATAATCTAATGATAAAAAAAGTGATCTTTGCCATTCTTAATGCAGATACAGATTACAAAACCGCGATTGGAGTAGATTCCACCGGGGCTGTAAAGCTGTATCCGCGAGTCGCTCCACAGGGAGTTCAGCGGCCGTATGCTACATACACCTATGTGAGCCGTACGGAAGATCACAATAAGGATCAGCGCGGGGTTATCACATACAACGTGCAGACCGATCAGTTTGGGGCGACGGAGGATCAGGCGGTTGACGCCGATGTTGCCTGCGTGAATGCCCTGGACAGGTACACAGGATTGATAGCGGGCGTGAATGTGATGAGCATCCGCGTGATGGGCGGCGGCGCCGGGTTTGATGACAGTACCGAAAGCCGGCGACGGATGAGTGAATTTACCATAAAAATACAACCGGGATAACTATGGCCGTAGAAATTATACTTCTTGAAGATTATAAGAATAACCGTGGCGTAACGAAGCGCGCCGGAACGTTGCTCACCTTTCATCACATGGATGAAGAGGTGGAGCAGATGATTGCCGATGGCGTTGGCCAGGTGAAGGTGGGCCTGCCGGCAGATATGCCCGGCCGCGATCTATTCCTGAAGGCGGGTATTGATAACCTCCAGCACGCTTCCGGGTTAAAGGAGTGGACTGACGTAAAGGGCATTGGCCCAAAAACAGCGCAAGAACTTGATGAATACTTTACAAACAGTTTTTCCAACACTAAAAACGAAGGTGAACAATAATGAGTACAGGATATGTAAACGGAGCAGACTATGGGATCTTTGTCGGAAACGACCTGATCGCCGTAGCAATGGACAATCAGATGCAGCTTTCGCGCAACATGATTGAGGTAAGTAATAAGGACACGCCCGGAGATGCGGAATACATTCCCGGCCGTGGAGATGGTACAGTTTCCGGTAACGCACGCCTGAAGTATGATGCTGGTTATGGCTACGAGGATCTTTTTGCGGTATATAACAACAGCACGAAGGTCACTATTAAGTACAGCAATGGCGAAACCGGAGACATGGAGTATACATTCGAGGCCTACCTGACTGAGCTGAACCGCCAGGACACGGACAACGAGATCGGGAATGTGGATTACACGTTCCAGAAAACAGGAGCCATCACTGAATCAGCCGTACCTGCATAATGGGAAAACCACAACGCACATTTAATGTACGACTGAAGGATGGAACCTATGAGCTCTATTTTGATAACCGTGCTCTCTTCGAATTTGAGGAGAAGCACGGCCAAATGGCTTTGAAGGTGCTGATGAGCGGTGAGTTTGGATTCAGGGCGATCACCCACTTTGTGTGGGCGGGGCTTCTGCATCGGGATAAACCCGTTCACCTGGAGAAGGTGAAAGACCTGGTTGAAGTGAACCGGATGGAGGCGATCACAGAGGTTATCATTGCCGCACTGAACGATGCTTTTGATACCGGGGATGAGCCAGAGCCTTCGTCTGAAAAAAAAGCGACGGGCCGGGATTAACCTGGCCCGAACGTCAGCGGATTGCATACGGTCTGTTATCATTAACGCCCGATCTGTTCTGGAGCCTTCAGCCCAGCGAGTTTATGCTGATGCTGGAAGGCTACAATCAGCGCCGGGAGTATGAACGACAACAGCAGGCGGAGCAGCTCTACCTGATGCGGTACATGGCAAGCAGCGTGGATCGTGTGATTCAATCGTTTCAGAAGCAGCCGAAGAAGGTGGACCCGATGGACATCTGGCCGATTCCGGAGATTGATGAGCACATTAAGCGACAGCGAGCCGAGTATGAAGAAGAATTGAGTAAGCGTGGCGACAGGCTTATTGAAAAGTATAAAAACATAGGGAATCCCGATGGCTGACAATGCAATTAATTTACGTGCTGATCAAAAGGAGTTTGTGGCCGGGCTTGCCGCTATTGAGCGGATGCATGATGCCATTGATGAGCGGTGGATCAAAAGCACCCAGCGGCGGGCATTGAAACCGATGGTGAACGCCATGAAGGCCAACAGCAAAAGCGGCCGCATTGCACAGATGATCGGGATCACCACCGCCAAAACAAAAACGCCGCCACTTGGGGCAAAAGTGGGCGTGATCAAAAATGACGCCTCACTCTTTCCAAAATTTACGGCGCCGGCGCTTGCCTCAGTATTGGAGTATGGCGTGGATGAGGAGCGTTTCCGAACCTTGCGCGCCGGATCTATTGTTACCGGCCGCCAGTCTACCGGTACCATGCCAGCAACTCCGTTTCTTCGTCCGGCGTGGGATATGAATGTAAACCCGTTCATGGAATCCGTGATGGAATCTATTGAACGAAAAATAGAGCGGGAGTTTACCAGTGGCTGAACGAAGAGTTAGTTTCATCATAGGCGCCAATATTAAGAATTTCCAAAAGGGAATGGAGAACGCTTCTAAGAGCATGAAGCGTCTTGGCCGTAATGTTGAGCGAACCGGTAAGAACCTTTCCCGAAACCTGACCGCTCCACTGGCCGCCTTGGGCACCGGTCTTATCGCGCTTCAAAAGCAGACGGGAAATTACGCCGATGAGCTGATGGATCTCTCTGAGATTTCAGGGATCAGCACGGATGCCCTTCAGGAGTGGCGTAATGTGGCCCGGATTGCGGGTGTGGAAACGGATGCCCTATCGAACGCGGCCAGCGGATTAAGCCGTCGCATGAGGGGGATTGGTGAAGAGAGCGGCGCGGCCCATGATGCAGCCGAAAAGCTGGGAATCAATTTTAAGACGGCATCCGGTGAGATCCGCGATACCGATTCTATTATGAGTGATACCATCGCGCGACTTTCTGAGATGGAGCCCGGATTGGAACGTGCTTCTATGGCCGGTGATCTTTTTGGAAGGCGATGGGAGCAGATTGCCCCTATACTGGGAATGACCGCGCGGGAGATTGATCACGCCCGGCAGCAGGCCCATGACCTTGGTATGGTGATGGACGGCGATGCACTGAACGCTGCGAATAATTTCCGGATAAAATTTGAAGAGCTGCAGGAACGGGTGAAGTCATCAGGCCGGGAGCTGGCTGTAGGTTTTATGCCGATTGTGCAGAATGAACTCATTCCGATGCTGGAAACCGGTATGAACCGTTTGCGTGGATTGGCCGAACGTTTTCAGCAGTTGGATATGGAGTCGCAAAAGAATGCATTAACCATGGCAGGGGTTGCGGCGGCGGCGGGGCCCGTGTTGATCATCTTCGGCAAACTTGCACGAACGATAGGGCTGTTACTTTCTCCGATTGCACTAAAGATTGGACTGATTGCCGCACTTGCTGCAGGATTTACCTATGTGGTGAAAAATGCGGAGGCGTTCGAAGATCACATTCGATCTATCATGAATAACGCGCTTGTGTATGTGGGCGAGGGTGTATCCGGGATGCTCCGGCGCCTGGCAGAGTTTGCCGCGTGGACCGGTCAGACGGAGCTGGCGATGGGCCTGTTTCAGATGACCGCAGGGATACAGTCTAAGCTGAACGATATTAACACAGATAAGCCTACCACAGAGTTCCAGAACTTTGGTGAGTTCTTTGATAGCGTCCGTACCAATATCGGCGACGGTCTGCAGTGGCTCACAGATCGATTCTTTCAGTTTGGTGATGATGTTGAGGATGCGCTGGATATAGATGTTCCGGACTTTGGTGCGCGGATTGGTATGAATCAGAGCCTGGGTAGATCAGGGCCAACGCCACCTCCTCCACGACGTGCATCTACACCAGTATCCGGGGATGGTGATATGAGAAGCATCGCTTCGTATAATGAAGAGCTCGCCAATCTGCAGCAGGCTTTAAGGA
>CAZHUP010000257.1:0-3845 GCA_964535495.1 uncultured Rhodohalobacter sp. | reverse complement strand
TGCTTTTCTTTTTACGGCATAAAGGTAGCCAAATTTAAAAATGGCATCAACCGCAATGAGTCACTTTTATCATTTAGAAGAAGAAAATAATTCCGAATATTCCCAGTCCCCAACAGTAATATGCAAAATAGTGGAATTTTTCCTTTTTAAGTAAAATAATTAAGTATTTCAGTGCAAAATAGCCTGAGATAAAAGAAGTCAGGAATCCGGCTGCTAACGAGAGAACGGCAGCGGTTTCAATTCCGGTTTCCATAATCTCAATCAGCTCTAAAAGCATCGCCCCTGCCAGAACTGGCAGCACCATCAAGAAAGAGAAATTTGCAACATTTGCCCTGCTAATACCCGAAAATAAACCCACAGAAATTGTAAAGCCCGATCTGCTTATACCCGGCAAGATCGCAAAAGACTGTGCAACACCCATTAATAATCCACGGGAAGCATTTACATCCTTATCCGGTCTGCCAAAAAATTTGGTGCTAAAAAGAAATGTACCTGTAATCAAAAGCATTGAAGACACAAATACCGGATTTAAAAACAGCCCCTCGATAGGATCTTTTAAAGTAAACCCAACAATCATCGCAGGAATCATACTCAGCAATATAACGTAGGCTAACCGGGTGTTATAATCTGTTATATACCTTTTTTCCTGAATTCCTGATGGAGAAAAACTTTTCAGAATATCAGAAATCATGGTTATCAATGTTCGCCGATAATAAACGGCGATACTACAGAATGAACCAAAGTGAACAACAATTTCGAAGGTAATCCCAGGCATTATTTCACTGCCCAAAAATGCACGTGCAAGGGCAAGGTGGCCTGAACTGCTAACCGGTAAAAACTCTGTTATTCCCTGAAGCAATCCTAATAAGATAGCCTGTATTAAATCCATTCTTATTCTTTTTTAAGTTGAAATCTGTAATCTTACCTTGCGACTTGCGAAAACATTGAATGATATTGCAGATAATTGTATTTATTCGTTCTTTACAGGCCGTTTGGAAGCACCAAAGATATCAAATTGAACAACAAAATTTAATCTGAAATGACAATGAGTACAGAAGTTGATATGCAGGCACTGGGTGAGAAAATTGAACGCCACAGCCTATTCATTGATGATATCTATTCAGAACTTGAAAAAGTAATTGTCGGTCAAAAATATATGATCGACCGTTTATTAATCGGACTTCTGGCCGATGGTCATGTTCTGCTGGAAGGTGTACCGGGATTAGCCAAAACGCTCACCGTTTCTTCCCTGGCCAAAGTAATTGACACAAAATTTCAACGCATTCAGTTTACTCCGGATCTGTTGCCTGCCGACCTGATCGGAACCTTAATTTATAATCAGAAAGAGTCTGAGTTTAATGTTAAGAAAGGCCCTATTTTTGCTAATATAGTTCTTGCTGATGAGATCAATCGCTCTCCGGCAAAAGTACAGAGTGCTCTTTTAGAAGCTATGCAGGAGAAACAAGTTACCATTAGTGAGAGCACATTTCCTCTCGACAAACCATTTTTGGTACTGGCTACTCAGAACCCTGTTGAGCAAGAGGGAACCTACACCCTTCCCGAAGCACAAGTAGACCGATTTATGTTAAAACTGAAAATTGGCTACCCTACAGAGTCTGAAGAGCTTGAAATTATGAGACGGATGGCAAAAACAGGAGATAAGCCTGAGTTGCGTCCGGTCACAAATGCCAAGCAAATCCTGGAAGCTCGCTCAGTAATCAATGAGATTTATGTTGATGAAAAAGTTGAGAGATATATTATTGATCTTATTTTTGCCACCCGCTATCCTGAAAAATATAATCTCCCTGATCTTAAAGAGCTTATCGATTTTGGTGCCTCTCCCCGTGCATCCATCAATTTGAACCTGGCTTCAAGAGCTCATGCGTTTATGGAGCACAGAGCCTACGTTACTCCGGATGATGTTCGAACAATCGCTATGGATGTTTTGAGGCATCGTATTATCCCAACATTTGAGGCAGAGGCAGAAGAGATAACCCCCGAGAATATTGTTGAAAAAATATTGATGACTGTACAGGTTCCATAATTGATACTCCAAATCGATTATTAATGGAATCTGTTTTTGATTCATCGAATTTCTATATATTATTTTCTCAATTCATTTGTGTTCGTATTCAAAATTAGCCCACATCTTATCTAAGGTTTGGTTTACAAATCATTTAGAAAATTTAGGGTTAACTATAACTATATAATTCCGTAAGCATTAGAAAACATTAAGGTTTCTTTTACTTATCAGGCATTTAAGTACATTTTTTAATTCACATAAATCAGAGTCAAGATTATGAAAGTTAAAATAGTTCCTCGCTCAAAAGTTCGTGTTTCTCGTAAAAGTAAATCCAAGTATGACAAAGTTAAGGATGCAATGGGGCAGCTTAAATCCGGAGGTGAAGCGCTGAGGGTCAAATTTTCTGACAAGAAAGAGCTAAACTCCATTCGGAACATTGCTTATGCATACAACAAGGAACATAATACCCGTATCAGAAGCAGTTCGAATCCCAACGAAAACACCATTTTCTTTTACATGGAGTAATATTCATCCAATTATTCGATGATCTAAATTCACTAATTCTTTCTTTGTCAGTTTATAATACTGCACAAAAAAAGGCTCCTGAAAATTAATTCAGAAGCCTTCTTAGTTTTTTGTGAAGTCTGAGAAGATTAGCTCTCCTTATCGTTCTCTTCTTTCTCTTTCAGCTTATCAGCCAGTCCGGAAACTTCACCTAATGTAGGTGTTCCGGTTTCAACGCTTTCGCTCTTCTTAGGCTGCTTCTTAGCTTTAGTTTTCGACTTCTTCACTTCCTCTTCAACCTGAGAGATTTCAATAGTTTTGCTTGGCTCATCGAACTCAATTACAAAACCTTCAACTTTATCTCCCTCGTTGAAAGACTCTGTTAAGTCTTCAACAGGCTCAGTAAGCTTGTCACCCGGCAAGAATGCATCTACTCCCAAAGGAAGTTTAATGAACATGCCTTTGTCGGTGATCTTGGAAACTTCGCCTTCTACTTTGGCTCCGAGTCCGTACTCCTCAGCATATTTCTCCCAAGGATTGTCCTGAACTTGCTTGTGACCCAAAGTGATTCGTCTGTTGTCGTAGTCGATGGCCAGAATTACAACTTCCAGTTCCTCGCCTTTGTCAACAACTTCATTCGGGTGTTCAACATTTTCAGTCCAGCTCAGGTCAGATACGTGAACCAATCCGTCGATTCCCGGCTCCAGTTCGATAAACACACCAAAGTTGGTAAGGTTTCGAACAATTCCTTTGTGGGTAGAACCGATTGGGTATCTCTCTCCGAGATCTTCCCATGGATCTTTTTCAAGTTGCTTAACACCAAGAGAAATTTTCTTCTCATCTTCGTTGATATTCAGAACAACACACTCAATGATGTCATCTTTCTGAACCAGCTGTGATGGGTGTTTGATATGCTGTGTCCAGCTCATTTCACTGATATGGATCAGACCTTCAACGCCTTTTTCCAGCTCAATAAATGCACCGTAATCAGCAATCGATACCACACGACCCTGAATTCGCATTCCTTCAGGATACTTCACATCAATGTCTTCCCACGGATGCGGCTGAAGCTGCTTCAGACCAAGAGAAACTCTCTTGGAATCTTCATCAAAGTCGATAACCGCAACGTTCATGCGCTGGTCGAGTTTCACAATCTCTTCCGGATGCTCAACACGTCCCCATGATAGGTCGGTAATGTGTAGCAGACCGTCAACACCACCAAGGTCAATAAACACACCGAAATCAGTAATGTTCTTGACAATTCCTTCGAGAACCTGACCGGCTTCGATGGTTTCGAGAATTTCCTGACGCTGATCTT
>CAZHUP010000256.1:0-3895 GCA_964535495.1 uncultured Rhodohalobacter sp. | reverse complement strand
TAGAATCCTCTTGAAAACCATAAGAGTGTTTCAAATGCACGATCATTTTTATACGATTCAATCAGATGGCTGTTTTTTGGAATTGCCCTGAACTCCAGAAGTTTTTCATTATCAAATATGGAGTAAACCGAATTATAAATGGTGTCATTTTTTTCTACATAGCCCGACCATAAAAATGTAGTGGGGCCGTTGGGTGTGGTTTTTATCTTCTCGTAAGTTCCATATTGATGCTGAAAAGAGCTCTCAAATACGCTGTGGACATGGCTCTTTATTCCTTGTCCCCAGATCATATAGAGAGTGGCGATAGTGAGCCCGGTTAAATTTATATATCTGCGGGCGTTGGAGGATCTTCGAAAAAAGAGTGCCGTAATCAAGCCAATCAGCAATGGCAGGGTAAAGAGTGGATCTATGATAAAGATAGAGTCTAATGCATAGGGTGTATTAGTGAATGGAAAGAGAACCTGGGTTCCATACGTTGTTGGAAGATCAATCATTATATGAGTAAAAAAGGCAAAGAATGCCATTAAGCTCCACTTTTTCCACCCAACCTCAAGCGACTTGTGAAATTTATCGATCAGCCAACCGAAAACCGGTGACGCCAGCAGACAAAAAGTAATCGAGTGGGTGAATCCGCGATGTGTCCGGATTTCGATAACATTATCTACAAA
This sequence comes from uncultured Rhodohalobacter sp., assembly GCA_964535495.1. Taxonomy (GTDB): domain Bacteria; phylum Bacteroidota; class Rhodothermia; order Balneolales; family Balneolaceae; genus Rhodohalobacter. Next base: position 3,227 of record CAZHUP010000256.1, on the reverse strand, counting down.
TGGATTGATTAAAACATCGAGATCGGGCACGGTACCCAAGACTGCTCCCCAGGCAGCTGCCCGGTATCCAACTTTTTTTCCTAAGAAAGCTTCTCCTACGGCAGCCCCAAGTGTTGCCTGTGTTATAGAATCCATTGAATGCCAATCGTGTTATTATAAAGCCGCCTGAACAATGTGGTGCCTGAAGAGGTTCAATATTTAACATTCTCATGCTCAATTTTATAACCTTTAACAAAGCACCGGGAATGAAAGCGTGTCAATATCGTTATTTTATTATGCAAATAATCGTACTAAATAATATCTGATGAATCAATTTAAGTATATATCATTCCTGCTACTTACGGGGCTTTTGTTTACAAATTGTGGTGGAGATGGAAACAATGAATTTAGTGGGCAAAACAGGCCTGTTCCTGCAGTTGAGGCTGTTCAGGCGCAGTTTGGTTCCCTTCCGCTTGAAGAGAGATTAAGCGGAACTGTGCGTGCAGGCAATCAGGTTGAAATCTTTCCCAGAATTTCTGCCCCAATTGAGCAGGTTCTCGTTGAGTCCGGAGATCAGGTACAACAGGGAGATGTACTGGTTGAGTTGAGAGACAATGAGTACCGCGAAAGGGTTCGTCAGGCTGAAGCGAGTTTGAGAATTTCGCTTGCGCAGGAAAGACAGGCTCGTGCCGCTTTGGGTGAGGTTGAATCAGATTTGCGGAGACAGCGAATACTGGCCGAGCGAGAACTTGTTACCGAGATGGAAATTGAGCGATTGGAAGCAGAACTGGAATCGGCAGAGGCGAGCCTGGAATTGGCAGCGGCTCAGGTAGAACAGGCCCGATCAACCGTGGAAGAGCAGAGTCAAGCACTTGAACAGACTGTAATCAGAGCCCCGATTACAGGAACAGTTGGAGATAGAGCGGCTGAAATTGGAATGCAGGCCACTCCAAATAATAGACTATTTATAATAGGTGATCTTTCTCGATCAAAAATAAATATCAATTTGACGGAAAGAATGCTGCAATATGTAGAATCCGGGCAGTCAGTTCGCGTCTACTCCGAGAATTTCCCGGATACGGTACTTACCGGACAGATATCCAGAATTTCACCGTTTTTAGGACAGGGAAGTTTTAGTACCCAGGCTGAAATTGACGTTTACAACGAAGATCGTCTACTGTTACCGGGCATGTTTGTAACCGTGGATGTTCTCTACGGTGAAAGTGAACAAGCTACCTTAATTCCACTCAGTGCAATTTACCGCCATCCGCAAACCGGAGAGACCGGAGTCTATGTGGCCCCTGGCTTTGGGATTGAGACAGAGATTTTGGAAGAGATTGAAAACAGCGGCAGTATCGGTCAGTTGAGCAACCCAACAGATGTTGAGTTTATAACGATAGAGGTTATTGCGCGAGGTCGTGAAGCGGCCGGAGTAACAGGTGTGCAAAGTGGAGACTGGGTAGTAACCGTGGGGCAGAATTTACTGGTACGCGATCAGGGAGATGAGGCTCGAATCAGGGCAACCAGCTGGGAAAAGATTTTGAATATGCAGAGGTTACAGCCACAGGATCTTCTTCAGGAGATTTTAAACAATGGAATGGCTGATCGATCAGCGTCTAATTAACGACTTTTAAAAGGTAAAGCTATGGGTATAACAGATACGTCTATTAAAAGGCCAATCGCAACCACCATGGTCTATTTGATCGTGCTGGTGTTGGGAATTGTCGGTTTCAGATATTTACCGGTAGATCTGCTCCCTCCGATTGAGTATCCAAGACTTTCGGTTCAAACCAGTTATCCGAATGTGGGGCCGGAAGAGATTGAGACGATTATAACGGATCAAATAGAGAATGCACTGGCCGGAGTTGCCAATGTAGAGGAGATTACCTCCAGGTCTTCAGAAGGATCAAGCTGGGTTAGTTTGAACTTTGCTCAAAATACGAATCTGGACGAAGCAGCAAATGATGTACGCGCCGCTCTTGACAGGGTCAGGCGTTCACTGCCCGACGAGGCCGACAATCCCCGGGTTCGTAAGTTTGATCCAAACGACTCCCCCATTGTAATACTCGGCGCTCGATCCAGCCGATCACTTGATGAATTGACGCTGATTCTGGAGCAGGAGATCTCCAAGAGAATAGAGCAGATTCCCGGAGTTGGGGCGATTGACGTTTGGGGAGGTATTCGCAGAGAAATTTTAGTAAACCTGAAAAGGGATCGGTTATCGGCAAGCGGACTTACGGCTCTGGATGTCCGAAATGCAATTGTTGCTGAAAATAACACCCTGCCCGGGGGTAATGTAAAAGATGGATTGACAGAGCTATACGTGCGTACACTGGGCGAATTCACGGATATCAACCAGATTGCAGAAACCATTGTAAGCAGGGTTGATGGCCGGCCAATCCGGGTAAGAGATGTAGCAACAGTACAGGATGCGTATCAGGATGTTGGTCGTGTGGTTCGCATCAACGATGAACCGATGATCCGAATGGGAATTCGAAAACAGTCTGGCGCAAACACAGTAGCTGTATCCCGAAATATAGAGCGGGAAATTGAACGAATAAACTCCGAACGCAGCGATATTAATCTGCTGATTGTAACGGATCAGAGTGAATTTATTCAAGATTCTATAGATAATGTTCAGCAAGCGGCAATGTGGGGAGCGCTTTTGGCGATAGTTGTACTCTACCTTTTTCTGCGAAATGGATCTACCACATTTATTATAGCCACGGCTATACCGGTCTCTATTGTTGCCACGTTTGGTCTTCTCTACTTTAGCGGGCTTACTCTAAATCAAATGAGTTTTGGAGGGCTCGCTCTTGGTGTCGGTCTCATTGTTGATAATGCCATTGTGGTTTTAGAAAACATTGTTCGGCTTAGAGGTAAAGGCAAGTCGCTGGCAGAGAGTTCGCTTGTGGGTACCCGGGAAGTAGGTGGCGCTATCATTGCGTCTACAATTACCACATCGGTTATTTTCCTTCCGGTTGTTTTTATGCAGACCATTACCGGAACGCTATTCCAGGAACTGGCCCTGGTTGTAGTTTTTGCACTGGCCTGTTCACTTCTTGTTGCTCTTACGCTTGTACCAATGCTGGCAAGCAAGTTTATGACGATTAAACCGGACTCTGAGCTTACCGATAAAGACAGAGGATGGTTTCAGAAAGCGTTTGAACGTTTTGAAAACCGATACTCAAAGTTCCTTGAAAAGGCCATCGCCCGAAAGTATCTGGTATTTACAGTTGCTATCGTTC
>CAZHUP010000255.1:0-3895 GCA_964535495.1 uncultured Rhodohalobacter sp. | reverse complement strand
TGAGTCTTGAGTAGAAAGTATTGAGTATCGAGAAGGGTGAGAACACTCCCCTCCTTTCCAAGGAGGGGCCGGGGGTGGTTGGGAAAAGGTTGAAATAAATGACATGAGTGTTTTGAGTAATAATCAAATAAATCGGAAAAGATTTTCAGATAATTATTAAAAATCGTTGAACCACCCCTATATCCCCTCCTTGGGAAGGAGGGGACTTTAGTCCATCGCATCAAGTGAAATTTAGAACTAAAAAAAAAGAAAGAAATGCCAGCCAAAAAATTCAACATCCAAAACGTTCTAATTCTCGGTTCCGGTGTAATGGGTAGTCAAATTGCTGCGCACTGTGTGAACGCCGGTCTGAATGTAAAACTGCTGGATCTAAAATCTGATGATTCCGATCGACCGAATAAAACGACGGAAGAGAATATCCAAAAGTTGACTAAAATGAATCCGGCGCCTCTAGCCAATCCGGAATGGACTGATAGAATTACCCCGGGAAATTTCGAGGATCATCTGAAGTGGGCAGCTGACGCCGACTGGATCTGTGAGGTGATTGTAGAGCGCATGGACATCAAAAAAGATATGATGGCAAAATTGGAGAAGGTGCGCAAGCCGGGTACCATTGTTAGCTCCAACACCTCAGGCCTACCCATTTCTGATATCAGTGAGGATGTATCTGATGAGTTTAAAGCTCATTTCCTGGGCACGCACTTCTTCAATCCACCTCGCTACATGAAGCTGTTGGAAATTATCCCAACCGAAAGCACGGATGATGCGGTGACAGAATATATGACCGGCTTTTGTGAGAAAATTCTCGGCAAAGGCACGGTAATCTGTAAAGACACCCCCAACTTTATTGCCAACCGGATTGGTGTTTTTTCGATGGCTTCCATCATGCCTTGGTTTTTTAACGGGGAATTCAGAGCTGAAGAGATCGACTTTTTAACCGGGACGTTGACCGGCTACTCCAAAGCGGCAACTTTCCGAACCGCAGATATGGCCGGCCTCGATGTGTTGAATCACGTGGCCGAAAATCTCTATCCTGCTGTGCCTGATGATGAACGGCGGGAGCTGTTTAAAGTACCTGACGGATTCAAAAAAATGGTGGAGAAGGGCGCTCATGGAAATAAAAAGGGTCACGGGTTCTATAAAAAAGTGAAGGGTGAAAAGGGAAAAGAGTACCACGTATTAGATCCCGAAACGTTTGATTATGAACCTCAGCAAGATGTAGAATTTGAATCAGCTGATAAAGCCAAAAAGGAGTTTAAAACGTCCGGTGAGCGATTGAAGTATTTGGTGAACCAGGATGATAAAGCCGGTAAGTTTTTGTGGGAGATTCATTGCGAACTGCTGCTTTATGCCGCGAACCGTATACCTGAAATTACGGATTCGGTGGAGGCGATCGACCGTGCCATGCAGTGGGGCTTCAACTGGGAGCTCGGCCCGTTTCAGCGATGGGATGCGATCGGCGTGGAGGAATCATTGAATCGAATGGAAGAGGAGGGACGAACCGTACCCGATTCGGTGAAGAAAATGCTTGGTAGCGGAAGAAAATCGTTCTATAAAGATGACGGCACCGTTTACAATCTTGCATCTGGTAAAGCAGAAGATCTAACACCGCCTGCAAAAGGAGCGATCACCGCAGCGGCCCTGAAGCGCAACAGCAAAGAGGTTTGGGGTAACAAGAGTGCCGGATTGTACGATATGGGTGATGGAATCGCGCTGTTTGAATTTCGAACCAAGCAGCAGACACTGGGATTTGAACTGGTGAGGTCGGTTGAGGATGCAGCAGAAATTGTGAAAGAGCAGTTTGATGCTATGGTGATTGGCCACGATAACGAAAATTTCAGTTATGGAGCGAATTTGTCTGAAGCGGGTCAGGCATTGAAGAGCGGAGATTTTGATAAAGTGAAAGAAGCTGTAGTGAATTTCCAGCGGGTGGCCGTTGGATTGAGATATCAGCCGTTTCCGGTGATCGGGGCGGTATCAGGTCGATGTTTTGGCGGTGGTGTTGAGTTTATGATGCATTGCGACAAAGTGGTGGCTCATCACGAGTTCTACTGCGGACTTGTTGAGCTGGGTGTGGGGCTGATTCCTGCCGGTGGCGGAACCAAAGAGCTGCTTCTGAGAGCGATGAGAAATGTCAATGAAGATGAGGATGCCGATCCTTTGCCGTATTTGAAAGATGCGTTCAAAACGATAGGTATGGCCAAAGTTTCCGACAGCGCTCAAAAAGCGAAAAAGCTAGGCTACCTCCGCGATACCGATATGATTGTGATGCATCGCGATCTGCTCCTGGCCACCGCAAAACAGCAGGCGAGGTCAATGGCCGATGCGGGTTATCGTCCGCCGGCAGAACCGAAGATCAAACTTCTTGGACAAACAGGAAAAAGTGTACTTGATGTTACTTTGTATATCATGACCGAAGCGAAATGGGCATCGCCGTACGATAAAGTGCTGGCAGGAAAAGTTGCTGAAATTATGACCGGAGGTGACCTCAGCGAAGCTCAGGAAGTACCGGAATCATATGTGCTAAAACTCGAGCGAGAAGCGATTATGGAGTGTTTCCAGGATGAACGGACGCATAAGAGGATGGAGCACATGCTGAAGACAGGAAAGCCGCTTAGGAATTAGTCGTGATTATCGAGTAGAGAATATAGAGAAAGGCAAGAAAGCTCCCCTCCTTCGCAAGGAGGGGTCGGGGGTGGTTGAAAGAAGCCACAAAATATATTGTTATGCTAAATCCAAAAAAGACAAAGAAACAACGCCAGTATCTTCGGAATAACATGACGAAATGGGAAGTCAAGCTGTGGAATGATCTGAAAGGAAAACAAATGTTTGGGTTCAAAGTCCGGAGACAGTACGGAATAGACAATTTTGTAGTTGATTACTATTGTCCGGAATTGAAATTGGCAATTGAAGTGGATGGAGACGTGCATTATTTCAAAAAGAAAATTGAAGCTGATAAACGGAAAAACAATCGTCTCAAAGAAGAGGGGATTGAAATTATTCGCCTTAAAACTATTGACCTGGAAGAAGACTATGAAAGTATAGTTTTGTATTTGGAGGATATTTTTAAAGCAAGGGCAAATAACCTTGGAATTCCTCTAAAAACTGACTTCTAAGAGAACCACCCCTAAATCCCCTCCTTAGAAAGGAGGGGACTTTTGAATCCCAAACATTATAAAATATTAGAACCATGAATACCGAAAAAGAAATCGTCATCGTAGCCGCAAAACGAACTGCTTGTGGAAAGGCGAATAAGGGATCTTTGAGGTTTACCCGGCCGGACTCGTTAATGGGCGAAATTATTAAGGATTTGCTGAAATCGGCACCGGCTGTGAAACCGGAAATGATAAATGATGTGATTGTAGGCTGTGCGTTTCCCGAAGCGTCTCAGGGGATGAATGTGGCTCGTCAGGCTGTGTTTATGGGTGGATTGCCAGATTCAGTTCCGGGAATGACCATCAACCGGTTTTGTTCCTCGGGTCTGCAGACGATTGCCATGGCTGCCGAGCGAATTATGGCCGGTGGTGCGGATATTTTGATCGCCGGTGGAGTGGAGAGTATGAGCCAGGTACCGATGGGCGGAGTTTCGTTTCAGCCCAACCCGGAACTGACGAAGGAGCGACCCGAGGTCTATATCAACATGGGACTGACTGCGGAGAATGTGGCAGACAAATACGGAGTGAGTCGTGAAGATCAGGATCAATTCGCTTTGGAAAGTCATAAGAAAGCGATCAATGCGTGGGAAGAGGGATATTTTAAGGAGCAGATTACGCCTATCGATGTAACCCACAAATATGTTACTGCAGACGGTGATGTTGCTGAGGAAAAATTCACCTTTAGAAAGGATGAAGGTCCGCGAAAGGATACAAATCTTGAAGCTCTTGGCGGATTGCGT
>CAZHUP010000254.1:0-3897 GCA_964535495.1 uncultured Rhodohalobacter sp. | reverse complement strand
ATTTGATCACAAACCTCATCAGACCTTTTACTGAGGTTTTCTTATCATAAAGTATAACCTGTTAATTAATATCATCTACATTTTACGATGAAAAATATCAAGCCCTACATCCTTTCAGCAGTCGCTGTTTTGCTCTTTGTACAGTGCGAAACGCCTGAGGATCCGAACTTCACACTCTCACATCAAATTGATGCACCGCTTATTGCCGAGAGCCGGTTTCAATTTTTGGGCGATAACAACGCTCTTATCGACACCACATCCGAGAATTTATCAGATCTCTTTTTTGTGGATGGTGAAAACCTCATCACTCTAACTAAAATTGAAAGCTTCGATTTTGATGATCTCAGTGACGCAATCCCTGTAATCGATATTGAACCCACTCAATTTGAAGCCCAAGTGGGTGAAATTGTTCTTACAGAATTCTCATCTCAGGATGAAAGCGGAAATCTCGGAGAGGCGAACTTTGATAATCTGACAGGTATTGGCGTATCTCCTCAAGAGGGAGATTTTGTACCGGGAGCACAATCCCCTACCCCAGTTAACATCTCTCTAGATACCGACTTCTTTGAATCGGCCACCATCAAACAGGGATCCATAGAGATCGTTCTTCGAAATGAACTGGGTATCGATCTGGATGTTCTCTCGCTTGAGCTCTTCAGTGATAACAGCTCGGTAGGTTCAATCACATTTTCAGATTTTAATCACGAAACCACTCGAAGCGATTTGATTTCGATCGTAGAGAATCCTGAAACTGATCCGGAAGTAGTTCTGACAAATTTAAATGTTGAAATCGAAATTGCCTGGTCAGGACAGAGTCTTCAGAGCGATCCCGGTAGTTTAATTGTAAACAATGTTCAGGGTGACAATCTGATTGCCTCACAGGTAGTTGCACAGATTCCTTCACAAGATTTCTTTTACAGCGGAACCACAGATTTTGACAACACGGAATTCAATTTTGCATCATCCGATCATTACGTAGAACTTCAGAGCGGAACCCTCTCCATCGAGAATATCCTAAACTCAATAGATGTTGAGATTACATCTCTTCAAATATCCTTTCCAAATATCCGGACGGCCCCCTGGGGCGAAGCTGATTCATTAACCATCTCATTTGAGGGCGAAAATGCCATACCGGCAAACAGCATGCAGCCTGTTTCACAAACGATAGATTTAACAAACACCCGATTATTCGCTCAGAATAACGAGGTAAGCTACAACATCTCTGCCCTGACCGAGGATACACAGCAAGATCCAAACAACAATCTGCGAACCATCAACGAAACGGACGCTGTTTCTGCCGAGGTTGCCATTGATAATCTTATCATATCTGAAGCTTTTGGGATTCCTTCAGCTCAACAGGCGCTGTTAAACAATGACGATCCCGCAAACGGTGATCGGATCGACCTGTTAAATGATAATGAGGCGGAGATTATAGAGATTGATGGGATCAGTGATATATCACGAAAAGTAGATGGAATTGAATTTACCAATGCTTCACTCACTGTGGACTACTCGATCAACACAGACCTTCCTGTTCAGATTATCGGAGCATTTTTGGGTACTGATACCAATGGAGAGCGCTTCTTCTTGAGAGGTCTTCCGGGATCAGACAGAGCTGTATCAGATGCTTCCGCGACCGATCGCCTTCAGTTTGATGGCAGTTCAATTCCCCTCGAAAACCTCATCCGGTTCGATATTGATCACCCAGGGAATACCGAAGTGTATGAACAAATTACATTTGATAGTGATAATACAAATATCAATGAGTTTTTCAGCCGTCTGCCCGAAGAGATCAGATTTATTGGCGTTGCACTGGTCAACGAAGACGAAGAGGCCGGAACAATTCGCAATCCGATACTTTTTGATCCGGAGTTCAGAGTCAATGTACCAATATCGCTGAGGGCTGATTTTGCAACATTCGTTGATACTACATCTCAGGATCTGGGTAATCTTCCCGGTCCGGACGACGACTCTCTGATTGAAGATGGATCACTCCAGATTCAATACGAAAATCGTATACCGCTTGGATTTTCACTGAGACTGGATTTCCTGGATGTGGATGACAATCTGCTCACTTCGGTACCGGTTATGAACGACAATCCCCTGCAGTTTAATGCTGCGCCTGTAGATGAAAACGGCATCAGCAATTCTGCTTCTAATGGTACTACCATGCTTACCTTAAACCGATCACAATTAGACCTGCTCAATCAAACCAGGAATATTCGTCTATCGGCCGGAGTAAGAACTACAGACGGAGAGGAAGTAAGCATACGTGATACAGATGACGTAAACATCAGTATTAGCGGACGATTCAAAATTTTAAATCAGGTAAATTGAGGGTCGGATCATGAATAATCTATCACAAATACTTTTCACTTCTATTCTGGTTGTCGGTTTGATGTTAGCTGTTCCATTTCAAAGTTCAGGGCAATCTTCCCATCAGACAGCAAAATCTATCGGTTTGGGCGGCGGTGGCGTTGCTTACCAGGATTTGTATCACGCAAATTTCATCAATCCGGCCAACCTGATGATCAATCATAATAACAGACCAAGAATAACACTCGGAATTGTTGGCGGTGTTTACGGTCAGGCGGGCGGAGACTTGATCAATATCAGCACATATAACAACTACCTTACAACCGGTTTAACCATAGAAGGCAACGTTGCTGATGATATGTTAAACCAGTGGTTTGGCGCAAATGATGCCGGAATGCGCTCCGCTGCTATGGATTTTGCGCTGGTACCGATTGGAGCCGTTTACCGTAATCCGGAATGGACCATCAGTTTTGCGCAGAGAGTACGAGCTTCCGGCAAAACATCCTTTTCGAGAGGATTTGCAGACCTTGTTTTTCGGGGCCTCGATTCAGACCATTTCAATCAGTTCAGAGCTGTAAACACCACGCAGGAGTACTATGCATGGCAGGAGATTTCTGTCGGTTTTGCAACTACTATTTACCGGCAGGATCAGTTTTTGGGAATTGGACAAAACCTTAGAATTCATGCCGGCATCGCCCCTAAACTTCTTCTATCCGCCGATTACGGTTCATTGAACCTGCAGTCTGATCTCAGGATTGAAGGTGTGTCGGCTGAATCCGGCGGTCAGATACAGCACAATTTTGTCTATACACTTGAAACCATCGGCGCACGGGCTGCTCAGCTTGAACAGTACAATGCAGATCGCCAGGCAGGCCTTGAACCAAAACTGGATGACTATCTGGATCCCGATTCAGATGATTTCACCAAATTCAGAGGCACTTCCTTAGGTGTGGATTTAGGAGTAACTGCACAGCTCGATCTGCATCAAAATGCATTTGGGGATCTTGGAATCTTCCGGGGAGAAAAAACGCTGACCGTTGGTTTCTCCATTACAGATTTAGGTGCACTCTCGTTTTCAGACAATGCGCGAGGGTTTGATGCTGCAGACAACTTCACCTGGACAGGTTTCAATTACGATCAGGAAACCATCGATAACGAATTTGACGGTGATGAGAGTGCATACTTTGAATCAGTTTTGAAAGACAGTATCGGCAATGATGTCTACGGCAACTTCAATACCAGATCGGAGGCATCGCACATAATCGGGTTGCCAACCATGTTTAGAGTAGGATCCCATCTCCAGCTTGGTAAATTCGGTTTTATGGCAGACATCGGAGCCGGGATTGTAGATCGAGGAACCAACAGCAAGAGAATGCACTTGTCTCTCGGCAGTGAATACAAATTCTTCAACCGAATTCCGCTGCGAGCCGGATTGCGAATGGGCGGTTACAGCAGTACCACGTATCACGCCGGAACGGGAGTTGAACTCAGAAATTTTGAATTTACAGTTGGTGTGGCAGGAACTGCCAGCTCCGAAAACAACGGCGCTGCACTTGGTGCCGCCTGGAGCGGAATTGTTGT
>CAZHUP010000253.1:0-3925 GCA_964535495.1 uncultured Rhodohalobacter sp. | reverse complement strand
GGTCAACAAGTCGGTGATTTCTCAGAACCGTAACCTGTTGTACTACATTTGCGAAATTAGTAAGTCCGGCTCTTGAGAACCTGACCTCAACCTCCTGGTCTCCGATGCCGTAGAAGTCAAGAACTGTTTCGATAAGCAAATCCCATGCGTTTTTAAGGAACACGCGCTTCTCTTCAGCCAATGCTGTGGTATCATTCTCCTCTGAAGAAATTTCGTGCGCTGTAGGCTTTTCAGCTGAGGGCACAAGATAGTTCGCGATTGTTCTCTCGTTAACGCCAAGGTTTGTCGAAAGGGTTTGGAGCAAGATATTTCTTATCTCTTTCCAGTCCTGGGCTCTCAAATCGAATTGAATGGGTTCCGGTTTCTGGTTTTTGGGGTCCGTGTACGATACCTTCTGCATGATATAGTCGTCAAAACCCGAGAATTGCTGTTTCTGCTGTTTAACGGCGGCTTGCATGGGTTTTGGCATCAAAACGCGTGCACGACCGGTGTATAGGTCTGTGTTCATAGCACTGAAGTAGTAATCATAAGACATAAGAATGGACATAGAGTTGTGAAGAATACTTTCCCCGTATGGTAAAGAAGGCATGAAAGATACTTTCTCGGTGTTCTTTACAACAAATACGCCCAAGTTCTTCAGGGGCAAGTCCTTCCATACACCTAGTTGAGCGGATGGGTAATCCTTTTTAATCTGTTTCCTAACTCGACCAGGAATTTCTTGCCATTTCATGGTCTCCGTATCCAGTGAAAGGTCGGTCTGGTAAATGTTGTGAGCCGTGCCTTTCTTAGCCGTAAGCCTAACCTGAGGTTTTCCGTTTTCGTTATAACGTCTTTCCTCAAGAAGGTAGAAAAGCTCTTCATGGCTTTCCGTATTAACTTGTGTGTACTGTGTCAGGAAAATCGTTGCGTCGGTAATTTCCCCTCTGAAGTCGGTTGAGAAGAAATATCCGTCCTTCCTGAACACATCTACTTTAATCTCCCCGTTTACATTATCCAATTTCAAAAGACTGTCTCCAGCCGCCATGGCGTATTCCATGGCAATCTTGCTCTTGGATGACCAATTCTGTCTTGATGACAGCATCTCTATAAAGTCTAGCGCGCCATATTCCTTGCCCCTGAATTTAATTTGTTTGTTCTGGTCTAGTTTCCCGTTATCGAAAATCATCTTTCCGCCGGAAATCAAACGCGCAAGCTTGTGGATGACTGTGAACGCTAGCTTCGTGGAGAATATCCCGCCTTGTTGGGTGTGAAACCAGGGAACGTACCCGTCATACCATCTCAGGGCCTCTTGAACAAAGCGCCTGTAGTATGTTCTGTACGGATGCGGAACGAGCGCGTAAAAACCCTCGTTGCTTACCATAGAGTATGTTCTTTGGGTATCCATGGCCGAATAGTGTCCGACCGGTTTTTCGCCCATGTAATTATGAGTTTGCGCCACGTCTTCTCATCCTCTCTTCTTCTTTTTCTAGTTTTTCCTTAACCGGTATGTAAAAATTCTTCGGCCTTGGGAAGTACAATGCCTCTACGTTGAGGAAGTAATAAGCTACAGCGTAAGTCAACGCATCAGTGGCATCATTATCAATTCTTTTCTCGAATGCATCGCCCGCCTCGTTCCAAACAACTTCCTGAAGCTGCCTGATTAAGGGGTCGTTACCTCTTTCTTTACGCTCGGTGACATAGTTGAATATACCACCGTTGTCCAGTACGTATAGAACGTTCCTTGAAAATGCGTTTTGTACAATTTGCGCATTCTCGATGACATCCTTTTTGCTGAATGAATGTGTCTCCACGTTGTGAGGCATCTCCACCTCGGCAACATGTCTAAGGTTGGGTGATGCACTGTCGAACGTCATGGTTACCGGGAAGTTGCTTCTTATACCCCAGTAATCCATTGTTTCCTCAAGCCAAAAACGTATATGTTTTATTAGCTGGGGGTTGGGGAGCACGCCGTTCGTCTCCGGATTGTGATAAAAGTAGTTGAGAACGAACACTTGCCCGTTGTTCAATATAATAGCCGGAATTGCAGCCGTTTTGTCTCTTGTGCTCGCCGGGTCAACACCTACGATGAACGTATGAATTCCCACTTTCTTAATCATTGTTCTTATGGTCTCTTCATATACCACGTGTCGTTCCGGGTCAAAGTTAGCATAAACAGCTCCGAACAGTCCATCGGTTTCTCCCAAGTAAAGGTAGCGGTAGTTTGTCGGGTTTGTTTTGCGTTCAGTTTCTATTTCAGCCAGTGAGTGTTCATTGAGGTATTGAGCTATGTCTTTGTAGCTAGTATGGAGGGTTAGCCACTGTTTGCTGTGCTGACGGGCTCGATAATATGCGTTAATCCAGTGCGATGATATTCTCTGAGGGTTGAAAAGAAATAATATCTGACCATTCTCGTCATTCAAGTCCCTCACGAATGTCGCCATCGCCTGGTCTAGGTTCTCCTGTTTGGGAATTTGCTGTAATTCCTCTCCCACGATAAGGGAATAGGGCTTATATGGGTGGTAACCCTTCGTCCTGCTCTCATCCGGTCCGCCAACGCCCAAAAAATGTATGGTGTTTCCGTTTGATTGATGGTATATACTCGCCGGTCTCTTCGTTGTGCTTATGACCTCGGCATAACCCCACTCAACAAGCATCTGGACAATCTCCGAGTAGATGGATTGCAGGTTATCCTGTGAAAAAGCCCGGAAAACCATGATATCGCCATCCTCGGTAAGGAATTTTTGGCATATTTTCTGCGTAGCGTGGTATGTTTTACCGGCCACACGACCCGATTTTATCATGATTTTGGACTTTTCGGTTGTGAATATGGGCTCGTAAGCCTTAGCTACTTCCGTCCTCATCGTCTTCGCTTCCTGCCCGTTGTTTGATTTCCTCGTCACTAAGCGATGCATCCGTGAATGTTATCTCAATCTTCTGTGGAACGGACTTATCGCCACCTCCATCTTTACTGTAACCCGCATCGAAACGCTTGAGTTGCATCTCGTGCATCTTGGCATTGAAGTCCCCCACCTTGTGCCCTTCGTCAATGGCTTTGACGATATCTTTCTGGGCCTTCAACTGCATCAAAGAGCCTTCCATATCAAGTGCTTCGGCGAATTCATCCAAAGACTTGAGTGTTCTCATTACATTCTCGCTGATACCCAACGCAACTCTAATCTTCTTCAGTGAAACAGGCGGGTCCTCATTGCGCCAATGGGTTATTAGTGAGAGGAATGGCTTTACTTTGTCTTCATACTGTGTATAGACGTAACTCAAATACTTGTCGGGGTCTTCAACCGAACCCGGAATATATGCATCTTTCATCTTTTCCCTGAAACGTCCGAACGTCATTGCCACACCTCATTTCTAAGTTTTTATTTTCTTTCTACTGCTGTCGCCTGGTAACCCTGTTCCGTGGGTTCTTCAATGAAACTGACCACTTCGCCCTTGTCAAGTGTCTTGAAACCTTCCCCTTCAATCTTGCTGAAGTGTACGAACAGGTCACTTTCAAAGTCGTCACAGCTGATAAAACCGTATCCCAGCTTGTCGTTGAACCATACGACATGGCCTTCTCTCTTACTCATCGTCTTTCCTCCTCTTTCTTAATTCGAATACTTTCTTTGTGAATTCGGTAGCGTCCACGATAATCTCCAAAGGCATTAAAACCAATAATGAAAGCACACCCAAGGTGAGTGTCGCATCCTTGAATGTTGCGTAATCATCAATCGTGAAAAGCGCCACTCCGAACAACGTCACAAAAATAATGCGAGCTATAAAAAACGGAATTCTCATATATCCTCCTGACGGCCTTGACCTTGATTTCGCTTTCCGAAAGGTCAAAACCCTGTTTTTACAATGGTCGCGGGGGCCGGATTTGAACCGGCATCCTTCAGGGTATGAGCCTGACGAGGTACCTTTCCTCCACCCCGCATTATCGACAAGTATT
>CAZHUP010000252.1:0-3934 GCA_964535495.1 uncultured Rhodohalobacter sp. | reverse complement strand
CGTATAAAAATGATCGTGCATTTGAAACACTCTTATGGTTTTCAAGAGGATTCTACACAGTCGAGATGGAAGATGATCAGCTGGTTTTTTATGATCTGCGGTTCGGGCGCGACGATTTCTGGCTCACTGATGAAGGGCGATATATCTGGAGAAATGAAGTGATATTCGATGAAACAGGCAGTGCCTATAACTTCGACCTGTCGATTCCTGCTTTTAACACAAGAACCGAAAACCTCAACCGTTATTGGGATCGATTATGGGGAGAACAAAACTAATTATTTGTATCTTCTTCGATGAAATTAAACACAAATTGTAACCGTATCTCTTTATGAATCGTAAGGTTCTCATAGGAACATCTATCGCCATCTTTATTATTATTTTCGCTTTCTTCTCGTTCAAACAAATACAGCCACAGGAGATAGAAAATGAACCTGACTGGATGAGTCTTACCGAAGCACTTGAAGTTGCCCCTCAGGACAATCGCCTCATACTTGTTGATATCTTTGAAGTAGGATGCCAGTTTTGCCGTAAAATGAGCCGTGAAGTCTACCCATCTGAAACCATCCGTGCTGTTCTGGATCGGAGTTACCATGCTGTTAAAGTTAACGGAAACTCAACCAGCAACACCATTATCTACCAGGGCGAGGAGATGACCGAGAAAGAGTTTGCCGGCTTGATGGGCGTCACGGCTTTTCCCTTCACCGTTATCATGGACTCTGATGGCAACGTGCTCGATCGCAGGCGCGGCTACCTGGATATTCGCGGGCTGGCACAAATGCTGAGAGAGCAAGAGAATCGCGGTGAGCAGGTTTCTTCTGCCGAGATTTAATTCATGCCAAAGATTTGCCAGCATTTAAGGGTTTGAAAACGCCCGGCAAAAATAGTGATTCGTAGTTTTCGCGGATTTACACAATGAATTTGCAGAGTTTCGCAGACGACAATGCACAATCCTTTTTTTGCACCGATAAATGATCATTTATGGGAGTTTTGAAAAACCACCTGCAGAACCGCCTCTACTCTGATTGTCGTTCCAAATTCTTCACTCTTTTCGGCGGAACACTTTGTGCCTCATTCACACCCCAAGCTTACGCTTGGGACTACGATCTGATCGCTCTTACAGAGCTTGAAAAGATTGATACAATTCATTGATTACAGCAGCAAGAATGTTATTGGAATCCGCCGGGTTTAATAGGAGTCATGTTCTACTTTGGATTAAAGCTCCAAAGGAGCGCCCGAACATAGCCTCGGGTGTAGCGTAGCGGAACCCGGGGTATCGAGCATACGCAATGACCCCCGCCGAACATAGAGCGTTGATTGAAGTGGAGGATTAGATGAGGCGGATTCAGGTTTTTGGTGTATTTATAATTGAAAAATTGCTTATTAGCTTCAATCAACCACCCCTAATTCACTTCGTGGGAATCGCTTTGCTCGGAGCCCCTCCTTGAAAAGGAGGGGATTCTTTAATATTCGAGTAATTAACTAATCAC
This sequence comes from uncultured Rhodohalobacter sp., assembly GCA_964535495.1. Classification (GTDB taxonomy): domain Bacteria; phylum Bacteroidota; class Rhodothermia; order Balneolales; family Balneolaceae; genus Rhodohalobacter. The sequence continues at coordinate 2,447 of CAZHUP010000252.1, read as the reverse complement.
ATACACCGTATGCCGTATATATAACTCGTCGGACGGCGGGGAGCCGTCGGACGAGGGTCCTATTACCCTTCCGCGTAGGCGCGAACATCGGCCATATCCACCATCAGATCAAAAAGGGCGGTGTTGCGCACAAACGTAGGGATGCGGTCGCTGCCGGGTCCCCAGGCTGCAATTTCTACATAGTCTGCCGTGTGGCTGGTACTGATGAAATTAATACCGTTGTAGTTGGCCAGTACTCCGGATAACACTCCTGCAGGCTGCTGCCGGTTGCGGAACGGCGATCTGAATTCACCCTGGAAAGATCGCTTTAGCATTATACCCTCTTCGCGGGTAATTTTTGTATTCATAGCGTATTCCACCAGGTCCATGAGCTGTTTCACTGTTACACCTTCCAATGAATCATCTGACCAGTGATAGCCCAACTCACCATACATCCACTCAAAACTGTGGCGGTAATTTTGGACTGTATCGAGCATCCCGGGAGAGTCTCCGTAACCGGAACCCAAACCGCTCAGCCCTGGGTTCGCATTACCGTGGTCGGTCGTCAGAATAACAAGAGTATCATCCCGGCCGTCTGTAAAATCCATTACTTCTTTAATCGCATCGTCGAAAGCAATTTGATCGTAAATCAAGCCTGCGGGATCATTACCGTGCGCTGCGTGATCCACCCGACCTCCTTCAACCTGGAGAATGAAACCGTTATCGTTCCTGCTCAGTCTGTCGAGAGCCGTATTTGTCATTTCAGCCAGGGTTGGCACACTCTCTTGAATAGAAGACAGGGTATTGTAGTCTACGCTGTAGGGCAGATGCTCTTTAGAAAAAATACCGAGCAACTTGCTGTTTCTGGTCGCCCGGCTCAATTCCGTTTTATTTTTTACTACGGTGTATCCATTCTGTTCAAATACCTGATATATATCCTTTCCATCTGATCGCTCCTCCGGTGAAAAGAATCGTTCACCGCCTCCCATCAAAAGATCGTAATTCCTTTCTGAGTACTGCTCTGCAATTTCATCTTCCATCCCACGCGCCGGCATGTTAATACCAAATCCTGATGGAGTTGCATGAGTTATTCTTGTGGTGGTAACCAAACCGGTTGCTTTTCCGGCATCCCGGAAAATCTCGCAAATAGTTTTATACACTTCACCATTTGGCCCCATGTTTACGGCACCGTTGTTAATTCTGTGTCCGGAACCCCAGGAAGAAGCCGCCGACGCAGAGCCGGTAACCACGGAGTTTAAGGAGGCCATGTCCATCAAACCGCGGTGGTACTCACGGTCAGACTCATATAGCTTAATCCAGTTCGTTTTCTCTCCGTATTGACGCTGCTTTACCAGATCGGCAAGCGCAAGTGTACCCGCACTCATTCCGTCCACAACCAGAAAGATCACATTTTTAGCATCTCCAAAAGATGATTTTTTAGTATCGGCTTTTTGGAATGTGCGCCCGAGAGCCCCGGTTCCCAAAGCGGCTGTAGAGAGCGCTCCGGCTTTCAAAAATTCTAATCGGCTAAGTCCTTTCTTACTCATGAATGGATGAATTTATTGGTTAATGACAAAAATTGACTTTCTAAATCTTTCAACTCTTAAAAAACGAACTCCCTGATTAAAAGTCGAATCAATAAATTGTTAAATCTTCCATAAATCAGGAAAGCCTAAAAACGTTTTTCCTTCAAATTAATTAACTCGGTAATCGTTCAATTTTTACTCCAGCCTATTTAGCTCTTCCTCATTTTCATTATATTTTAAATATGTACCAGTTAAACCGTAACAAAAAGAATAAAACTATGACGTTGAGAGTATCTGATACGACCTCCAATCGATCACACATGGCAAGGGTTTTCAGCCTTCTGATTGGATTCACCTTTTTACTGTCCTTTTCAGTTTTACATGCCCAGGGATTAACTGCAGAGCATGTTGCTAAAATGCAGAATGTGACGAGTACCGTAATTTCTGACGACGGAAACAGCGTTGCTTATACCGTAAGTGTACCGGCTGACCCTTACAAAGAAAATGCGCCGAACAGTAACCATCTCCATGTATTGAATGTTGCTGACGGAGTTTCCAAACCATACTATTCATCAGGCTCTGTTGCCTCAGTGCAGTTCAGGCCAAACCATAACAGTGTTACATTTCTGACCAGCCGTGACGGTGATAACGGCCGTGCACTATATGAGCTGCCATTGGATGGGGGAGAAGCGGTTCGAATTCTGAACTTTGACCGCAACATCGTCTCCTACACCTGGCATCACGACGGAAATCATGTTGCATTCACTGCCTTCGAAGCACCCGAGCAATCATCATCACCGCTCCCATATACCGCCGATGTGTACGAAGAGAATCAAACCAACCGAAAGGGATACATCACCAATGTAAATGTAGAAGGCCACGATCCTCATCAGTTAAATGTAGACGGTTCCATCTATATGATAGAGTGGAGTCCGGACGGAA
>CAZHUP010000251.1:0-3955 GCA_964535495.1 uncultured Rhodohalobacter sp. | reverse complement strand
TATAAGCGCATCCGTTACAAAGGAATTATTTGTGACCGCTGCGGTGTGGAAGTGACCCGAAAAGCTGTTCGAAGAGAACGGATGGGACACATTACACTTACAGTGCCTGTAGTACATATTTGGTACTTCAAGTCTCTGCCTAGTAAGATTGCATATCTGCTGGGATACTCTTCCAAAAACCTTGAAAGAATTGTTTACTACGAAACATTTGTAGTGATCAATCCCGGGCTTGCCCGTGATCTTGGCTATAAACGAGGAGACTTAATCTCCGAAGAGGAGAAGTTTGATATTTTGGATCAGCTTCCTGAAGATCATTACGAGCTTGAAGATGACGATGAAGATAAGTTCATCGTAACTGATGGTGCCGAAGCAGTACAGGCACTTCTTACGGATATGGATCTGGACGGTTTGGCATATCAGCTGCGCTACGAAGTGAAGAATGAAACTTCACAAATGCGTAAAAAGAAAAAATTGAAAAGACTGCAGGTTATTGAGTCTTTCAGAGCTGCAAATCAACATACGCAGAACAATCCGGAATGGATGGTTCAAAGTGTAATTCCAGTGATTCCACCTGAATTGCGTCCGTTGGTTCCACTTGAAGGTGGACGATTTGCAACATCTGACTTGAATGACCTTTACAGACGTGTAATTATTCGAAATAATCGACTCAAGCGATTAATCGATATTAAAGCTCCTGACGTTATTCTCAGAAATGAGAAAAGAATGCTTCAGGAAGCAGTCGATTCGCTCTATGACAACTCCAGAAAATCAAATGCTGTACGGAACAACAACCGTCCATTGAAATCCCTCAGTGATATGCTGAAAGGAAAAAGTGGACGTTTCCGTCAGAACCTTCTTGGAAAGCGTGTTGACTACTCCGGTCGTTCAGTGATTGTAGTAGGTGCAGATCTTAAGATGCATGAATGTGGCCTTCCAAAAGAGATGGCTGTTGAGCTTTATAAGCCATTTGTTATCCGTCGCCTCATCGAACGCGGTTATGTGAAGACGGTGAAAAGTGCGAAAAAAGTTGTTGATCGACGTGATCAGGTTGTATGGGAAGTTCTTGAAAATGTAATTGACGGACACCCCGTACTCTTGAACCGTGCACCAACGTTACACAGACTTGGTATTCAGGCATATCAACCGGTACTTATTGAAGACAAAGCTATTCGGCTTCACCCACTCTCATGTACAGCGTTTAATGCTGACTTTGACGGTGACCAGATGGCGGTACACCTTCCTTTAAGTCATGATGCAGTCCTTGAGGCCTCTATCTTGATGCTTGGTTCTCATAATATTTTGAGCCCGGCAAACGGTGGTCCAATCGCTGTACCTTCTCAGGATATGATTTTGGGTATTTACTATACTACCAAAATGGGAAGCGGTAAAAAAGGCGAAGGTAAAACGTTTGCCAGTACTGATGAAGTAGTAATTGCATACGATCAGGGCAAAATTGAAACTCACGCCAAGATTAATGTTCGTGTTCAGAAAGAGAATGAAGATGGTGAAATTGAACATGAGATTATCAAAACAACCACAGGTCGTGTTCTTTTCAATAAGATAGTGCCAGAAGGCATCGAATTCATCAATAAAACTCTTGGTAAGAAAGAGCTTCGTGTTTTAATTGGTGAGATTCACGGTGAAGTGGGAACGGTTAAAACTGCTGAGTTTCTCGATAAGATGAAGCAAATGGGTTTTGAGCGCGCTACTACCGGTGGTCTCTCTTTCTCACTCGAGGATATTATTATTCCTGATGCGAAGTTTGAACTGATCCAAAAAGCTCAGGATGAAGTATCAGAGATACAGGATCGATATGAAATGGGTTTCATTACTGATAATGAGCGATACAATCAGGTAATTGATAAGTGGACTAGTACCACAAACCGTGTATCTGAAACACTGTTCAAGAGTTTGGCAGATGATAAGGATGGATTTAATTCGATCTTTATGATGGCCGATTCCGGTGCTCGTGGTTCGAAAGAGCAGATTCGTCAGCTCGGTGGTATGCGTGGTTTGATGGCGAAACCACAAAAGAGCTCGATGCAGCAAGGTAATGAGGTAATTGAAAATCCAATTCTATCCTCATTCCGAGAAGGACTTACCGTACTTGAGTACTTTATATCTACTCACGGTGCTCGTAAAGGTCTTGCCGATACAGCTCTGAAAACGGCGGATGCCGGTTACTTAACACGTCGTCTCGTTGATGTGTCTCAGGATATTATTATTAACGAGCAAGACTGTGGTACACTGCGCGGTATTAGGATGCAAGCCCTTAAGGATAACGAAGATGTTATTGAAAGTCTCGAAGACCGAATTATCGGTCGAGTTTCCATGCATGAGCTTCGCGATCCTATTACAGATGAAGTGCTCTGCGAATCTAATCAGTTGATATCAGAAAAAATTGCAAGTAAAATTGCTGAAACATCTATTGAAGAAGTAGAGATTCGTTCGGTACTTACTTGTGAAACTGAAAGAGGTGTATGTGCTAAATGTTACGGACGTGACATGGCACGTAACAGTATTGTTCAGGTTGGTGAGGCTGTTGGTGTAATCGCGGCGCAATCAATTGGTGAGCCTGGTACACAGCTTACGCTTCGAACTTTCCACGTTGGTGGTACAGCTTCTCGTATGGAGGCAGACTCTCAGCACAAAGCGAAATTCGACGGTAAGATAGAATTCGAAAACGTACGAATTGTTGAATACGATGACGGTGAAGAGATTCACAACGTTGTATTGAGCCGTGCAGGCGAAATGAAGATTGTAGGTGAAGATGGAAAAGTCTTGAACACCTATAACGTACCTTACGGTTCTGAAATGATGGTCGAAGAAGGTGAGAAAGTATTGAAAGGAATGCCGCTTTGTAAGTGGGATCCATATAATGCGCTCATCTTTAGTGAACTTGATGGAAAAATTGAGTACAAAGACATCATTGAGGAGATTACATATACTGCGGATACTGACGCTCAAACAGGTCACCGCGAAAAAGTAATTATCGACTCTAAAGACAGATCTCTTATACCAACCCTGGTTATTAAGGGTGAAGATGACAGAATTCGGGAAAACACTCTACCTGTTGAAACTCACATTGTAGTTGAAGACGGAGAGAAAGTTCAGGCCGGTCAGGTTCTGGCAAAAATTCCACGATCTGCTTCTAAGTCTAAAGATATTACCGCGGGTCTCCCACGTATTACAGAACTGTTTGAAGCACGATCCCCAAGTGATCCTGCGGCAGTTACTGAAATTGACGGTATCGTCAGAATGGGTGGCCGTAAGCGAGGTTCTCAGGAAGTGATTGTTGAGAGTAAAGATGGAACCGACGAGAAGAAATACCTCATTCCGCTTTCTAAGCATATCCTTGTACAGGAAAATGACTTTGTTAAAGCCGGACAGGCTCTCTCTGATGGTACAATTCCTGCTCAGGAAATCCTCAACATTCTGGGGCCATTCGCCGTACAGTCTTATCTGGTAAATGAGATTCAGGAAGTTTACCGTCTGCAGGGTGTGAAGATTAATGACAAGCACGTTGAAGTGATTGTTCGCACTATGATGCAGAAGGTTGAAGTTCTTGATCCGGGCGACACCATGTACTTGGAAGGCGACAAAGTGGACCGATTTGAACTCAACAACCGAAATGATGAGCTGATTGGTAAATTTGTTGTGACTGAGCCGGGTGGAAGTGAGCTGAAGAAAGGAGCAATTCTCGACCGACGTCAGGTTCGTGAAGCTAATAACGAACTGATTAAGGACGGTAAAGATGAACTTCAGACCAGGGAAGCTGAACCTGCGATTTCCAAGCCTATTTTGCTTGGTATTACAAGAGCCTCACTCTCAACGGAGAGCTGGCTGTCTGCTGCTTCATTCCAGGAAACAACTAAAGTTCTTACTCAAGCATCCATCGAAGCGAAAAAAGATCTGCTTCGAGGATTAAAGGAGAATGTAATTGTAGGGCACAAAG
>CAZHUP010000250.1:0-3991 GCA_964535495.1 uncultured Rhodohalobacter sp. | reverse complement strand
ATTTTCATAAAAAAAGAGTACTGTTACTACTCAGGTTAATAAGACTATTGGATTACTGATGAAAAAAACTTCTGAAAAAACAGCAGAAAAATTTCAAACTATATTTGGTTCAGGTCATCTGAGGAGGCACCGCCGAAAACCACCGGGACAGATACCCGGTACGGCAATTCATACCGGTGTTCAGCGTCTCGACGAAGTTTTAATGACTGTACACGATTTTGATGAAAGTCACTACGATATCATCCCTATCCAGAAGATTGAAAAGTCTGAACCCTATCTGCAGAATAAATCAAAAACCTGGATACAGGTTCGCGGATTGCACGACATTGATAAATTGAAAACAGTTTGGAACTACTTTGAGTTGCACCCTCTGATACAAGAGGATATTGTGAGCACATCACAACGTCCCAAAGTGGAGCAGTATCCAAATGCTGTCTATATCGTTTTGAGGATGATTAAACAGCAGGAGGAAGAAAATGGAAACTACAAAGTACAAACCGAACAGATCAGTATTGTACTGGGAGAAAATTTTGTACTCTCGTTCCAGGAGAGTGATGACCCTATTTTTGATCCCGTTCTGAAAAGATTGGAGCTTACAACTACAAGACTGCGCAAATTAGGGCCGGACTACCTGGCGTACGCCCTGGCAGATAACATTGTGGATCACTATTTCCATGCCCTGGATGTAATCAGTGAAAATATCGAGAGGATTGAAGAAGAGATACTGAATGAACCAAAAGAAGAACAGCTACAGAAAATTCACGCACTCCGACGAGATCTGATCTATTTCAGAAAATCCGTCTGGTCTCTCCGAGACGGAATTAATTCGCTTATACGGGATGATGTTCCACAAATATCGACGGATGTAAAAGTGTTTCTTCGGGATTTGTACGATCATATAGTTCAGGTTGTAGACAGCCTTGAGACAAACCGTGAGATGGTATTCGGTCTCTATGATATGTATATGTCCGGATTGAGTAATCGTATGAACGAAGTGATGAAGGTTCTTACCATTATTGCAACGATCTTTATTCCACTCACTTTTATAGCAGGAATTTATGGGATGAACTTCGATCCTGAGGTGAGTCCCTTCAACATGCCGGAGTTGAGCTGGTACTTTGGTTATCCCTTTTCACTTGGATTGATGGTTTTGTTGACCGGCGGTATGATTTACTATTTTAAACGGAAAGGTTGGTTCTAAACTGATAGATACAATAATTACCAAAACAGAAATTGGAAAATGAGTTTTAAGGAGTAGTATTTTATGAAACACATAGTAGTAACCGGAGCATCAAGAGGTATTGGAAAAGCAGTTACAGATAAGCTATTAAAAAAGAATATTAGGGTAACCGGGACGCGGCGCAGTTCTGAATTTCCGCCGGAATTTCAGATGTCTGAGCTGTTTAACGGAATTCAGGTTGATTTGAGTGATTTTAACGCCATTGAAAAAAATCTAAAACCGCTCTTCAATTCAGAAGGTGATCTGCCCGATGTATTAATTAACAATGCCGGAATCTTTAAAGATGCAGATTTTTCAGTTTCGGATGATGATTGGCTCAAAGTCTGGGATCAAACCATGAATGTAAATCTGAGATCTGCTGCACTTCTGTCCAAATGGTTTATCAATGCGCATATCAATAATGGGAGCGAGGGGATTATTATCAACATCGCCTCTAGAGCAGCCTATCGCGGAGATACACAGGAGTACGCGGCTTATGCAGCATCTAAAGGAGGGATGGCTGCATTCACAAAGAGCATGGCCCGGGATTTTAGTAAAAAGGGGATAGTTGCGTACACCGTAGCACCCGGATTTATCGAAACGGATATGGCAAAAGAGTCTGTGGAAATTCTGGGTAAAGAAGCTCTGACGAAGGGATCCGCATTTGATGAAATCACGCAGCCTGAAGAAGTAGCTAATTTGGTTTTCTTTCTGGCCGGAGGAGAGGTTAAGCACATGACAGGTTCCACATTTCACATTAACGGTGGATCGTATATGGTCTGAAAAATGTATAGATCAATCAAACCGGCTATGTATATTTACATAATATTCTGCTAGGTTCTTTTTAAATATTCTATTGATTATCAACAGCCAATAAACTCATATCATATCCATGTCCATCCAGGAGCGAAAAAAAGATCATGTTGAACTGACGGCATACAGTGATGTTTTTTATCAAAAATCGACCGGGTTTGAGCGGTACGATTTCATCCACAACGCACTGCCGGAGGTCAATCCGTCTGAAGTGAATCTGTCGGCATCTTTTTTGGGACGCAGGTTTTCGTTTCCGCTTTTCATCTCATCCATGACCGGAGGATATACCGAAGCCGGATCAGTGAATACCATTATTGCAAAATGCTGTGAAAAGCATGATCTGCCGTTTGGTGTAGGGAGTCAGCGAGCGATGCTTGAAGATGAATCGCAGGCTGAATCGTTTTCTATTGTGCGACAACACGCTCCCAATGCGTTTATAGCAGCCAATATTGGCGGAGCTCAACTAATCGGAGGGCTGGATCAAGAGAAGATTGATCTACTGATCAGCAGTATTAAAGCAAATGCGGTTATTATTCACCTCAATCCACTTCAGGAGTTGATGCAGCCGGAAGGAGATCACGATTTTAGCGGGATTGAAAAAGGAATAGAGCACTTGATAGCAAATGCTGATGTGCCTGTAATTGTAAAAGAGACCGGTGCAGGAATCTCGAGCTCTGTTGCGCGCCGATTGCTTGCTATGGGCGCGGATTGTATAGATGTTGCCGGTGCCGGTGGAACCAGCTGGGCAAAAGTTGAAAACCTTCGTGAAAGGCAGAAGAATCCAATGCATCAGTTTAACGACTGGGGAATTCCAACGGTAGACTGTATTAATCAAATAGCACCGCTGAAAGATGAATTCAGGTTTGATCTGATTGCATCAGGTGGAGTTCGATCTTCATTTGATCTGGTAAAAGCAGTGGCACTGGGTGCTGATTTTGCAGCAACGGCTCAGCCCATTATCCGTGCAATCAAAGATAATGGAGAAGAGGGGCTGGACCTTTTGATTGAAAAGTGGAAGAAAGAGACCCGAATGATATTGACTCTTCTTGGATGCTCCTCTTTTGATTTTGTTGATGATAGCCTTCTTTCTAAAAATCTACAGAAGTAAGAAAATGGTTCAGGAACAAATATAGAATAGCCCGATTCAATGAACTAAGGAACAGGCAGCGCATAATTAAGTACAATTTCACCTTTTCAATCGTTACCTTTTCACGGCACTTGATGAGCGTGATTATCCATTATTTAATGTGTTCAATCTTCTCTCAAAAAAGCCATTTTGAAATCGAATTAATCATATTCTGATCAATAGAATTAGGTAAGGATGGCCATCAGGTTTCCAAAACCCCTCTATACAGTAGGCTTTGGTTTAATGCTCAATTAGAAAAATATTACATGTTTAACTCAATAAAAAAGTTTGTACTCAGAGATCTGATTCTTGAGATTAAAGATATCCGCAGCCTTGAGCTGCTTAAAAATGTACATTCGGAGTACCTGCCGTGGACCGGCGCTTCCATTCATCCAACGGCACTGCTTTACCTTTTAAATGATATCACCATTCATCAAAGGAGAAATATTGTTGAATGCGGAAGCGGTATATCAACTATTTACATTGCAGGGTTGATTAAAAGTTTAGATGCTGATATCAAATTTCAATCAATCGATCATGATGAAAACTGGCTATCTATCCTGAGAGAGCATCTGAAAAACAACGATTTACAGGATCTTGTAGATTTAATTCATGCTCCTTTATCTAACTGTAAGCACTGTATGGATAAAACATATGAGTGGTATGATCTGGAGATTTTAGATCAACGAATCACAGCGGAACCAATAGATCTTCTATTTATTGACGGCCCGCCAGCAAAAGAAAGAGAGTGCGACTATTCTCGCTATCCCGCACTTTCGTATTTCAGTTCAAAACTGGCTGACAATCGTGTGGTTTTACTGGATGATTCTTGC
>CAZHUP010000249.1:0-4001 GCA_964535495.1 uncultured Rhodohalobacter sp. | reverse complement strand
GGTTTCCTGAAAGTGAATATGGTGAAGCATCAAGAACAAATCAAACCCGGATAGACAATATATTGGCAGAATACGAAAGTTACGGAGCCCGGAATGATGACAACCATGCAGTCAGAACATTTAATCAGAGCCAATACTTGCTGGAGGCAACAGGTTATAATGATTGTACATGGAATGTAATAGCGCGGAACTATCGGCGGTTCATTACCCAAATTGATCCCAACGAAACTTCCGCAGGTTATTGGCGTGTGGGCATAACGCAAGATCAGCCTTACGGCCGTTTTGCCCGGGGCTTTGATGTGGAAGAAGGGAAGAACACGATGTATTTTGATGTGGACGACAACTATTTTCTGGGAAATCAAATGGAAGATGAAAATAACCTGAAAGTTAAGATCATTTATTATGCAGAGGAGGAAGGTTCGTGGGAGTTGCAGTACCATGCCACCGATGATACCATGAAAAAGGCGCTTGAAGTAACCAACGAAGTGGGACAGGGCTGGCTCTCGAAAGAGGTGATGCTGGAGGATGCACTATTAAATAACGGAGGTCCAAGAGGAGCCGACCTGGTTTTACAAAACACAGGAGGCACAAATGTTAAATTTCATTTAATTGAACTTGAACGGGATGTGGTAAAGATTGTTTATGATAGCATTAGAGTAGAAGGTGTTTCCATTGATTCATGCCCTGTAGGTGAGGTGTATGACTACAGTACAATACAACTCAGCGCAAGTGTAATTCCTTCCATTGCAGGAGACCAGTCTGTAACATGGAGTTCTTCAAACCCTGAGGTGGCAACAGTTGATACAACCGGCCTGGTGAGAACCCTATCCGAAGGGAATGCCACTATCACAGTTACCACTAATGATGGTGGTTTCACTGATGTTTGTGAACTTGAGGTGAAGCATCAGGTGATTCCAGTTTACGGGATAACCATTGGGGATTGTCCGACCGGATTATTACAAACGGGTGATACGCATCAATTAACGGCCAATGTTGCTCCCGAAAATGCCACAGACAAAAGTGTAACCTGGAGTTCTTCCAATACCCAGGTTGCAACTGTTGATTCCGACGGATTGGTTACTGCCATATCAGAGGGTTCGGTAACAATTACTGCTACCACCAACGATGGTGGTTTCACAAGAACCTGCACAATTGGTATTATGTCAACCGGAGTATCAGTAACCGGTGTAACTCTTTCCGGATGCCCTGCAGGTATCCTTGAAATTGACAGCACATACCAGTTAACGGCCCATGTTGCTCCTTCCGATGCCGGCGATCTGCGGGTAAGCTGGAGTTCATCGGATGAGACAGTTGCAACAGTTAATGAAGATGGTTGGATTACACCTCTCTCAGCAGGAGAAGCAACGATTACCGTCACTACTTCCGATGGTGGTTTTACCGATGAATGTATAATTTCGGTAGGAACGGTGAGTGGCATTAATGAATTTGATGATGTGGCCAAGAGTTTTAAAATCTACCCCAATCCAGTTTCAGATGAACTCTTTTTTGAATTTCCTGTGGGTGACAGTGAAAAGATAATCAAATTTTACAATCTTCAGGGGCAGCTATTGGCTGTAAAAAACACGACAGAATCTACTTTTAAAATGGATATCAGAAATTTCAATGTTGGAAATATATTTTTCATTCACATAACAGTAAATGGAGGCACTTCAATTAAGAAATTTATTGTCAGTTAAAAAACAGATTGTTTTTTAAAATAAAATCCAGATCAATAGTGCATGATTCATTAAACACAACTACCTATGAACTTAAAATTTAGAATATTCTGGACCCTGTTTTTTGCAATTTTTATCTCTTCGCCTGGATTTAGCCAGTTCTGGACCTATGATTGTCCCGGATGTGAAGAATATAAATCTCCCGATTACAAAGTATCCATTATTCAAGGCGATGACACATTGCAAACTTTTGTCTATTATTCTTATGGTTTAGGTGAATACACCCGTTATACATGGCAAATGGATACGGCGGAAGTAAGACAAATAGACCATAAAGGTCCCAAATCACATTCTGCAGGTATCTTTTCTTTTTCCGGGAAAGTTCTTGTTCGTGTAGAGGTGCTGGAAGGTGCATCCCATATTTCATTGCCGCTTACATCGGCTAAAATACTTCCATCATCATACAATATACCTTGTGAAATAAAAGATGGAAACATTATCGAATTTGAATTGGACCGACCGGAAAAAGTTGCAGTTATGCCCAACTACGATGAAGCCTGGGATATTTATGCACAAAAAGGCATCGGACATATTCCCATACAAAACTGGACTGACAATTACAGCGTGGAAAGGCAAAGACCAACCTACAACGGTGTAAATCTACCAGATTATCTTACTGAAGGGTATCAAAATCCTCTGTTCATTTTTGCCCATGCACCCGAAAAGAGGGTTCCTGATTCAACATCAACCAATGTACTGCGACTTTATCCGGGCGATGATATTACTCAAAATAAACTGAATCAGTACGAAACGGTTTGGTTTACCCCGGGGATTCATGATTTGTCGGATATTGGTGAATGGCCATGGTTTCAAACAGAAATCAATAGAGGGCAAACCTTTTATCTCGAGGGCGGCTCCTATGTGAAAGCACAATTTATCGAAAGTGAAAGGGGGACAGGACCCTCCTCGGTAACCGGAAGAGGTGTTCTTTCCGGAATTGGACACCCATATATCAGAAATGGTGAGGGAAACAGCGTTTGTGTTGATATCGATTCAATTATTGGGATTACCATAACGGACCGGGCTAGTTTTGGTATCCGCAGAGCTCATTACATCGGAGATATAGCAATGATTGGTGCCTGGCATGGCAATACAGACGGCCCTGACTTTTCCGATGACTGTCTCATAGAAAACAGTTTTTTTCAGGCCCACGACGATAACATAAAAATCAATCATAATACCCACGTACGCCATTGTGTGATTTGGCAGGGAACAAATGCTCATCCTATTATGGTGAAAGAAATTTTAAGGGATGGGATGGTATTTGAAAACAGTTTGGTAGAAGATGTGGATATTATTACATATTTGCCAGGCACCGACTGGAATAATCCATGGCCACAAATTAGCAGGGCCGCATTATCTGTTGTTACAGCAATGGATTTGGAAATAGTTAATTTAACTTTCAGGGATATACGTATTGAATCTCCATATGTGCCGCGCGTTCTCAATGTGTATAGCCTGAACACAAATATAGTCAACCCGGGGTGGTTTAATGACACTTCTGATGATTATCATACCCGTATTAATGGAATTACGTTTGAAAACATCACGGTAAACAGCCCTGTGATTGGTTATCGTAGTTTAATAGGTGAAGGGTATAAAAATTCTACAAAAAACATCGCTCTTTCCAATATCATTATTAACGGGACACTTGTTACGGAAGAAAACTTAGCTGAATTTTTTGAGATAGAATGCGAAAACATCACAGAACTTACCATAAACGGTAGCCTGGTAGATACATCCTGCGATACACCTGGTGATACAATTCCGGAAATTATATCAGTTTACGGAATAACCATTGGAAATTGTCCGTCTTCATTATTATACACGGGCGATACGCATGAGTTAATAGCCAATGTTGCTCCCGAAAATGCCACTAACAAAGGTGTAACGTGGAGTTCTTCCAATACCCAGGTGGCAACTGTTGATTCCACCGGTTTGGTTACTGCAATATCTCAGGGCTCAGTAACCATTACTGCTACCACCCATGATGGTGGATTTACAAGAACCTGCGCAATCGGTATTCGATCAACCGGAGTATCCGTAACCGGTGTAACTCTGTCCGGATGCCCTGCAGGCACCCTTGAAATTGACAGTACATACCAGTTAACGGCCCATGTTGCTCCGTCCGATGCCGGCGATCTGAGGGTGAGCTGGAGTTCATCGGATGAGACCGTTGCTACAGTAGATGAGGATGGTTTGATCACAGTTCTCTCAGAAGGAGAAACGACGATTACTGCCACAACCAGCGATGGTGGCTACACC
>CAZHUP010000248.1:0-4003 GCA_964535495.1 uncultured Rhodohalobacter sp. | reverse complement strand
TGTACCATTTAGCCCATAAAAAAAATTGAATTGCTTTAACCCGTCAATGGTTACAGGTTGAGTATAACTAGCAACTTCATCCATTTTGATAGAAGTAATCATAATTTATTGATGAGTAAAAGTTATATAACATGTATTTGTCGGCACTATTTTAGATAGTGCTGCTGTCCGATAATAGTCCAATGATACTATCAAAGCAAATAATCACAATATTTTGCCCGAATAGTATTTATCGGCAAGATCAGAATGCCCGGGTAAAACGCCGATAAAAATTTCCAGCTTTTTTAAAGAAGTACCGATTGCATTCTCGTTTACTACCTATCTTTAAAATATTTTTCACTTAGTATGTCTATTACTCAAGACCGGATTTGTTTTGAAATAGAGCTTGAAGGCAAATCACCAACCCCTGCGGAGTATCCAGATAAGAGCCGACCCAATCAAAGACATCGATACAGATCGGGTGGAGTAAAATGGAGCCTTAGAGATAAAAGACAACATTGTTCAACCGCCGATAGAAAGATGGCTTTGCAGCACAAAAATGACCAGAAAAAAAATACTGAAAAGCGATTTCTATACGATTTTGAGCAAATCCTCGTTCGTCTTCTCTTAAAAGAGTACTATCTTTGAGCAGAATTTAATCGAGTAGAATATGATTTGGGAAAATAGCTCATACTTATGGCTGTTGCTGCTATTACCGGTTCTGTATGGAATGTACTACTGGTTCCGGCAGATACAGCGAAAAAAGAGAGCAGAAATTTTTGATGACCGCCTGCTCAGGCAGCTTCGTAAAAACTACTGGAGTACAGGAGATAAAGTAAGATTATACTCCATACTGGGAGCTCTCTTATTCTTTATTGTTGCCCTGGCCGGACCTAAAATCGGTACCGAAGTTCGGGAAATACAGCGCTCCGGGTTGAATATCATGGTAGCTTTAGATCTCTCCAGAAGTATGAATGCCGAGGATGTCAGGCCCAGCAGACTGGATAAGGCAAAGTTTGAAATTAACCGGCTGGTTAACCGTCTCACGGGAGATCGTATCGGACTTATCGTTTTTTCCGGTGAGGCATACGTTCAGGCACCCATTACAACAGACTACTCCGCACTCAGACTTTTCCTCGACGTTTCCAATACGGATCAGATGCCGGTATCGGGCACAAATTTTCAATCGGCCATGCAGAGAGCCATTGAAGTGTTTGAGTCGATAGACCGGCAGGGAGCCTCAAATGTTCTTCTGTTTATTGCCGATGGTGAAAATCATGGTCCTGATTTCAGGGATGAACTCAGGCAGCTGGAAAGTTTAGGGGTAACTATTTTTGCTGTGGGTGTGGGTACGCAGGAAGGTGGTCCCATTCCAATTTATGACGAACAGGGTAGATTAACCGGATATCACCGAGACCGTGATGGAAATACAGTTACCACAAGTTTAGGGGAGAGTACGATGCGAGAAGTTGCCTCTATAGGTGGCGGGGAATATTTTTCAATCCGAACGGGCAGTGATACCATTGAGCCACTGTTTGCCCGATTAGATGAACTCGAAAGGGGAGAGTTTTCCAGCCAGGAGTACGCTGATTACGAAAATCAATACCAGGTTTTAATGATCATAGGTCTGTTACTTTTTATAACCGGACTGTTTTTTCCTGATCATTTAAACCGAAATAATTCCAAAAAAGAGAAACGCACTTAGTATGATAAAGCTGTTTGTAACAGATCTGGACGGATGTATATCTGAACCGTTCAAGACCCCAAATTGGAATGCGATTAATAAAATAAGAGAGCTGAATATTGAAAGTCGTTCTTCGGCTGTTATTCCTCCTCTTACAATCTGTACAGGACGCCCGTACCCGTATGCAGAAGCTGTTGCACAGTGGCTTGATATTAAATTGCCATTTGTGTTTGAAAGTGCCGGGCTTTTCCATTGGGATGGACACCGTTTTGAAACGGCGATCAATACGGAAAATGGAGAGATGGAACCGATACGGCAGATGAAAAAGTGGTTGTCCAAAGATGTGTTGCCAAATTATCCCGGTGTGAACCTGGAGTTTACAAAAATGATGGACGCGGGAATTGTAGGGCCGGATGTAGATGTGATCGAAAAAATTCACCGGCTAATTCTTGAAAAAGTAGAAAAAGATTATCCGGGAATGGAGGTACATGCCACAGATATTTCAGTGAACACGCTGATGCCCGGAAACGACAAACTCCAGGGTTTTAAACTGTTGAGCAAAGCACTGGATATTTCTCTGGATCAGATGGCGTACATTGGCGACAGCAGCGGTGATGTGCCGGCTCTGAAAAGGGTGAAGATGGCTTTTGCACCACTCAATGCAAAAGATATTGCCAAAAAGCATGGAGTGGTTATTCAGAAAGAGACGACTGAAGCTGTTCTGGAAGCGTATCACAGAATTATTGAGTACAATAAGTCGGTCAAATAGGCTTAATCATAAGTACCTGCCGCATCCTGTCAAATTCTGCCCGTTGGTTTGTACTTCAACCCGATGAGTGAACAAGAAACCACTCATTGTATCTCTGCAGTATTCCGGTGATATTGTGAATTGCATTTCATCACCGCTGTAGATTGTCTTCATATCTTCAACAGTTTCTTCAAATTGATTGAATGGAAAAGATTTTTCAGATTCGGGAGTTCGGTACAACAACTGGTCATCAAAATTGGCATGAATGGACCAGAAAGGTTCGTTACCGCTAGCCAGAAAATCGATTCCTTCTTCCCGAAGTTCTGAATGTCTGCTTCGGATAGATTCTTCCTCTTGAGAGCGATCGAGTTTGTAATGCTCCTCTAAATCTCCGTTAATGGAATGAAGATCACGGTCTAACAATTTGATCTGTTCTCTGCTGTAGATAAATGCCTTGTGCAGCTCACCCTCCATACGGTAGAGTTTGAGGGTATCATTGGACAAAGTCCATGTTCCGTCTACCTGATATAGATTATTACTCTGATCCAGATAATGACTCCACTCTTCAAAACTGTTTTCTTTGAGGACTAGGGTGGATTCTATTCCGGGGCAATCAGCACAGGGCATCACTCCTGAAAATACCGCAGGAAGATCTTCGATTGAGGCGGATGTTTGTTGATCTTCACTGTTCATCTGTTTAAGTGCAGTATTCACACGAAATAAGATAAACAGTGCCAAAAGAACCAGGATAGTGATATTGACTACTTTATTACTCAATGAACTCGATTACTTTAGGTTTTTAGTTTTTTCAATGGATTCATCCGCCATCTTAAGGTGATAGTCGTCCAGCTTTTCGACTAGCGTTGAGTCGTTCATGCTAAGCATGCGTACGGCCAGCAGTCCCGCATTTTTTGCTTTTCCAATCGCTACGGTGGCAACCGGTACACCGTTTGGCATCTGCACAATAGAGTAGAGGCTGTCGAGTCCGCCAAGGGCTGTAGTTTTAACCGGTACTCCGATAACCGGTAGAGTTGTATATGCCGCCAGCATGCCGGGAAGATGGGCTGCGCCACCGGCTCCCGCAATAATCACCTTGATTCCTCGCTCTCTTGCCAGTGTACCGTATTCTGCCATTACATCAGGTGTTCTGTGTGCCGATACGACCTCTTTTTCGTGAGGTACATCAAAATGATCTAAAATTTCACAGGCTTCTTTCATGGTTGGCCAGTCGCTGTCGCTCCCCATTACAACGCCGACTATTGCTTTATCACTCATAAGTTGATGGATTATCTGTCAGTTTTAGATTTAGGAATTTTTTTTTCACTCCTAAAGGTACAACTGTTAAAAGTTATCTGTCTGAATAATTCTAATTCGTTAAAGAGAAAAAGTTTCAAAAGGTATTTACCTTTCGCTCCACGGAGGTGTTGGAAACCTGGGTGCAGATGTAGCGGCTTCTTCGGGCCAGACGATCTCTTTATTCCCATCCTGCCACTGGATAAACAATCCGGAGTTAGCGGTTTGATAGCCTCGTTCATCTACCGCATAGTTGCTGAAAATTGTCTGTGTTTCCAGCTCTAACAGTACGTTCCGAA
>CAZHUP010000247.1:0-4029 GCA_964535495.1 uncultured Rhodohalobacter sp. | reverse complement strand
GCGGCCCATCAGCCGTTGATGAGGCAGCTCAAACCATTACGGCAGAGTCACTGCTTAGCCATATAGAAGTGCTCTCCTCAGATGAATTTGAGGGTAGGGCACCTGCTACCAGGGGTGAAGATTTAACGGTTGAGTATTTAACAGAGCAGCTGCAGGAGATGGGCATTGCACCCGGAATGGAAGATGGGAGCTATACACAGCATATTCCGCTATTGGGGCAACAGGTTGATGGCTCAACAGCAACGATGAACATTCGAAGAAATGGACAGGTTACTGAGGAGTTAGACTACAGGACCGATTTTATGGCGTGGCCAAGTAACGAAGCAGAACGTGTTCAGCTTAGAAATGCGGAGCTGCTTTATGTAGGCTATGGAATTCAGGCCCCGGAATTTGACTGGGATGATTTCAAAGGGATAGATGTGGAAGGAAAAGTTTTGGTTTTTAAAAATAGTGATCCAAGCAGTGATCCCGAAATTTTTGAGGGCGATTCCCGCCTCTACTACGGCCGATGGAGTTACAAGTTTGAAAAAGCTGAAGAGATGGGTGCATTAGGTGCGATTATTATTCACACCACACCAACAGCCGGGTACGGATGGTCTGTTATAGAAAATAGCTGGGGCCGTGAGCGTTTTTCACTTAAGGGTGATGATGATGCCGGAACAAAGCCGGAATTTAACGCCTGGTTGACTGAAGAGCATAGTGAAAATCTGTTTGAACTTGCCGGTTTAAATCTTCACGAGATGTTGGATGCGGCAGAAAATAGAAATTTTGAGCCGGTTCCACTGGAAGGCGTTACACTGGATGTGAATCTGCAAGCAAGTTACAGCGATATGTCAACCCGCAATGTTTTGGGTGAAATCAGAGGAAGTGATGCTGATCTGATGGATGAATATATTGTATTCACTGCACATCACGATCACCTGGGAATTACCACCCCGGTAGATGGTGATTCCATCAACAACGGAGCGTTGGATAATGCGGCAGGGGTAAGTGCGGTACTTGAATTGGCTAAAGCGTACAAGCAGATTGAACCTGAGATGCGGCGTAGTGCACTGTTTCTCTTTGTAGGAGCAGAAGAGATGGGGCTTCTGGGTTCACAATATTGGGCGCAAAACCCGACGGTTCACCCGGGAAAAATAACAGCCAACTTTAATATGGATGGTATGCAGGTTTATGGCGAAACCGAAGATGTTGTATTGGTTGGTTATGGAAGAAATACGATTACGGATGTAATCAAACAGTATGCAGACCGCGAGGGCCGTGTTGTAAAACCTGACCCTAACCCGGAACAAGGGTTTTTCTACAGATCTGATCACTTTTCGATGGCACGGGTAGGTATTCCGGCAATATTTCCAAATCCGGGCAGAGATTATGTAGACAAGCCTGAAGATTTTATTGAAACTGTAGATAGTCTTACTGCCGCAAACTATCACTCTGTGGGTGATGAAATAAATGAGTATTGGGATCTGTCAGGCATGGAGAAGGATGTACGATTATTCTTCCGCTCCAGTTTCCATATTTTGAACGCCGATGAGATGATGCGCTGGGAAGACGGAGATGAGTTCCAGGCTGTTCGGGAAGAGATGATGATGCAGGCTCCCTGATTCTTTACAGCCACTTCATGTTAAAGCATTAATATAATCTGAATTCGATAAAAGAATTTTGAAAAAGAGTCTCCCCTCATTCATAAGGAGGGGACTTCTTGACTAATAAATTTAAAGAATTTATATCGAACTCTCGTTAATATGGAACCGATTAGAAACAGTTCTCCTCACTCCTTTGTGGGTAATTGAAAAGAGTTGAGGGGTTTTGCTGTCGGTGGTATCTCCATCTAACAACACTATCAATGAAAAAAGCACAGTATCTCACACTTATCATTCTCTCGGCAATCCTGTTCGCAGGTTTTGCCGAATCGAACAAACCGGCCTATTTGATCTACAGTAAAAATGGCAATGTGGTATCCTATCAAAGCCTGATGGTTCAGTCCAAGAATAGCGATCTGATCTTTTTCGGAGAGTTGCACAACAACGCCATCGCCCACTGGCTTCAAATAGAGATGCTTAAAGATCTGGCAGCAGATACGGCAAGGGTAACATCGGTGGGGATGGAGATGTTTGAGGCGGATCAGCAGCTGTTGATTAATGAATATTTCAATGGAAAAATCAGTCAGACCAGTTTTGAAAATGAAGCTCGGCTCTGGAGTAACTACTCCACCGACTACAAGCCGGTACTGGAATTTGCCAGAGAAAATGAACTCAAACTGATTGCCACTAATATTCCCCGGCGTTATGCATCATCGGTTTACCGGGAAGGCCTGGATGTGCTCGATGGATTGAGTGATGAGGCCAAGAGATATATGATGCCGCTGCCTGTTGAGGTGGATACGGAATTGCCGGGTTATCAAAACATGCTGGAGATGGCACAAGGTCACGGCGGGATGAATATTGTCTATGCACAGGCTGTAAAAGATGCCACGATGTCTCATTTCCTGTTGAAGAATCTGGATGAAAACGGCCGAATCTTTCATCTGAACGGATCGTACCACTCTAACGACTACGAAGGAATTGTCTGGTATGTGAAGAGAGACCGCCCGGAACTTAGAATTTTGACCATCAACACGATTGTGGTAGACGATGTTCGGAATGTAGAGGAAGTTCAGCTTCAGTCTGCAGATTTTACTATTGTGGTTCCTGCAACCATGACAACAACCTATTAAAGAATTGAAGGTTTAAAGATGAGTTATTCAGAATTTCCATATTCACGGCCGAGACGGCTTCGCAGCTCAGAAAATGTGCGACGAATGGTGGCGGAGAATCATCTCTCCGTCAACGATTTTATCGCGCCTCTCTTTGTGATGGAGGGAAGTAATGAGAAGGTGGAAATTCCATCCATGCCGGATTACTACAGGTACACTCTCGATCTTCTTTTGAAGGAGATTGAAGAGATTCAGAATCTTGGAATTCCATCGGTGCTTCTTTTTGCAAAAGTACCGGACGATAAGAAGGATAACGAGGGTACGGAAGCTCTCGATCCAAATGGATTGATGCAGAAATCGGTGCGAACCATTAAGGAGAAGTTTCCGGAGTTGGTGGTTATGACCGACGTGGCGATGGATCCCTATTCCAGCTATGGGCATGATGGCGTAGTGAAGGAGGGGAAAATCGTAAACGATGAGAGTGTGGACATTCTGGCAAAAATGGCGGTGAGTCATGCCGAAGCCGGGGCCGATTTTGTGGCTCCGTCGGACATGATGGACGGGCGAATTTTGTTGATGCGAGAAGCGCTGGAGGAGGCCGGTTTTCCCGATACGGGAATTATGGCGTACAGCGCAAAGTACGCTTCCAGCTACTACGGACCGTTCCGTGACGCACTTGACTCAGCTCCCGGTTTTGGCGATAAAAAGACGTACCAAATGGATCCGTCGAACGTTACTGAAGCCGTAAAAGAAGCGATTACAGACGAACAGGAAGGAGCGGATATCATCATGATTAAACCTGGTATTCCATACCTCGATGTGGTTCGGGCGGTGAGAGAGGTGGTAAATATCCCTGTATCGGTGTATAACGTTTCCGGCGAATATGCTATGATCAAAGCAGCGGCTGAAAAAGGCTGGATCAACGAAGAGGAGGCGATGATGGAAGCAATGATCGGCTTCAAGCGAGCCGGCGCTGATTTGATTGCCACATACTTCGCAAAAGATGCGGCACGGCTTCTTTTAGGGAAGTGAGAAACTATTCCCCTCTTGAGAGGGGACAGATTGCTAAGCGTTCAGCGCAGCAATCAGGGTTGTGTTACCGGATTTTCTGTAAAACTACATATTTAGATTTTAGACAAAATGTTTTAACACACCCCTTGCTCAATAAAGCAGGCTTTGCCTCTTTGTTTTCACTTATCCCCTCTCCCCGAATCACTCGGGACAGGCTAGAGGGGACTTATTAAAAAGAATATTTATAACAACACAAGTAACGAAAATTAAACAATGAAAAGAGTACTTCTATTTTTAGCGACAAACCTGGCGATTATTATTGT
>CAZHUP010000246.1:0-4046 GCA_964535495.1 uncultured Rhodohalobacter sp. | reverse complement strand
CGTTATCGGTTACCCCGTATGGTTGAACCGGATGACCTTCATCATCAATATTCAGGAATTTTGGTCCGGTATAACCGATGTGCATCCAGACCGAAGCGGAACCCGGCCCCCCGTTAAATGAAAAAACGAGCGGACGATTGGAAACGTCATCCACGTCTGTTCTTCTGTAGTAAACATAAAAAAGGGATGCATCGGGCTCACCATCACTGTTCCAGACCGGCTGAGTTCCGGCAGTGGCTTCATAACGTACACGGTTTCCTTTGATGGTGACTTCGCCCTCAGTTGTAACGGCGCTTTCTGCCTCCAACGTTGCCTGGGCAAATGCATCAGGTGTTGTAAGCGGGCTGAAAACAAAAAAGAGTAAAAGTGGGGCTAGCGTATATAGTATCGTTTTCATCATTTAGAGTATTTGTTAATGGTAGGAATCGATTTGATAATGTTTGTTGGTATCATTTTAATGGCGAACAATAAAGAAGAAAAATAGTTGTTATTGTTGTAATTAACGCAACATTGGTGATGAACCATGATTAAATTTCTTTTTATAGTCGGTGTTGTAACTGCTGCCGGTATTGTAAACCCGGCAACGGCTCGTCAGTCTGACATGAATGAACCTTCAGACTCAACAGCTGTATTCCAGCAATGGATGGAGAGTTTACCGGATACAGTAAAAACATCTGTACCGACCGACTCCCTTAAAAATATTTTTTATAACTGTGTTAACACCAGGTTCAATATGCCAATTTTTGAACCTGATTCTGATTTAACAAAAAGTATGCCTCAGCTTTTTCCGCCAAAAGTGGATGAAAAAATGATTATTCCACAGTTTAAGTATTGCCGGGAAAAATTGCAGTTCTTAGAACAATAGAAAGATGGCGGGCCTGGGCCTACCATCCTTCTATAATCGGTACTCTATTCCTGATTAAGCCAGTATTCAAACCAGCTTCGTTTTCTTTCCAGGCGATCAACCAGCAGCCACGGCTCGCCGGTTCGGGACAGTCCGTGTGAAGATCTCGGGTATCTCACAAACTCCACCGGAACCTGCATTTTCTTGAGGGCCATGTACCACTGTTCACCGTCTGTAATCGGTGTTCTCCAATCCTCTTCGCTATGTATGATCAGTGTGGGAGTTTCTACATTTTCCACGTATTTCATTGGAGAGAGATCCCAGTAGAGATCCTGCTTTTCCCAGGGATATCCGCCAAATTCAAACTCGGTGAGGCCCTGCGCGTCGGATGATCCGTACCAGCTGAACCAGTTCGAAATCGATCGGCTGGTAACGGCTGCTTTCCATCTATCCGGAAATCGTGCAGTGAGCCAGTTGGTCATAAAACCACCGTAACTGCCTCCTCCAACACCAATACGATTTTCATCGATATCGGGATACTTCTCCAGAACGGCATCGACACCTTTCAAGAAGTCTTCCTCATCCATAAATCCCCATTGACCTATGGTAGCATAGGTAAAATCGTGTCCGTAGGAAGAGGATCCTCTCGGGTTTGGATAGAAAACAAACATTCCCGAAGCCGAAAGTGTGTGAAACGCCTGGAACCAGGTATTACCATAATAAGAGTGTGGCCCGCCGTGAATTTTTAAAACAAGAGGATAGGATTCACCCTCCTCATAACCGACCGGTTTAATGACCCATCCCTGAATTTCCGTTCCGTCATCAACGGTCCAGAGAATCTCTTCAGCAGGATTTACGGTTCGGTCAGCCATCCACTCTTCGTTGAAACGGGTGAGCTGAACTTCACGGTTTCCATCCGCTCGGGATACAAATACCTCAGCGGGTGTAACGGCATCGGTGGCGGTGTATGCCATCAATCTCCCGTTGTCTGTTGTTGAAAATGAACTTAGCCGGCGCTCACCCTGTGTTACCTGGCGAACATCACCACCGTTGCGATTTACTTCAAAAAGGTGTGAATTCCCCCGAATTTGGGCAGAAAAGCGCACTGTATTGTTATTCGGTGTCCAGCCCGGGCTTCCCGGGGAAAATTCCCAGTTTTCAGTCAGATTTGTTAGTGAACCGGTGGGCTCTCCGTTTCTGTTTAGCGCGGTGAGCATAATGTTTGTTGGTGCTCCCCTTTCGTCAGATTGTAGAAAAGTTAAGAATCTTCCGTTTGGTGATACAGATGGGGATCTCTGATTTCCATCCATTTCAAAAACCTGGGTAACCTCATTAGATTCGAGGTTGATCATGTAGATGTTACGGGTGTAGTCATCATTATACTCATCATCTTCGAGCGGGTCACCTGAGAAGTAAATCCTGTTCCCGTCAGAAGCCCACTCTACATCCCCTACATTAAAATCCATTTCGGTAATCTGCTCGGATTCTCCGCCTTCAGCTGAAATCAGGAAGAGCTGTCGTTTATCGTAAATGGATGGATGAGGTAGCCAGGCTGATGTACCGTCCCGCATATAGCGCATTTGGGTAATTACACGTCCGTCAAAACGTTCGGCATCAAGAGTGTTGGTGATGGCATCCGGGGCAATCCATCCGGCTCTGCGATCTCGCTCCTCTTCTCTATCGGGTGTGCTTACATAAGCAATGGTTGAGCCGTCGGGCGACCAAATTGGAGAATTTTCAAGTCCTTCGATTGTAAACGCCTCACCGCCCGGTTCGGTTACACGAATAAAACGAACGGAGTTACCATCATCTCCCCGGCGCGATTGAATTCCCAGAAGCTTTCCGTCGGGCGACCACTGCGGATTGGATGAGTCGACGGTTGGGTCTGTAAAGCGAAATGGTTCGCCATCCGGTTGACCATTATTGAGTTTCTGCATCCACACTTCGCGATGTCGCTTATTATTATCAACATCGATCGTTGTGCGGGTAAAGGCTACATAATTACCATCCGGAGAGATCTCTGTCTGGCTTACGAAAACGGTTTTGTAGTAGTCTTCCGGTGTAACTCCCTGCTGAGCCAAGAGTGGTGCTGACATCCAGAAAACAAAAAGTAATAGTACGGGTATAGATTTAATGTATCGGTTCCTCATCGTGTATGATCTGTTTCTTAAGGTTGAAGAACCGTAATGTAATTGAACGAAGGGTGGTTTTAAAATAAGAACGGCCCACGAGGGGCCGTTTTACAAATTTTTTTGATTGGATGGCTATCCCTGAGTGATCAAATCACTGTGAACTTTCATTTTCTTGCCTGCAAGAGATTCGTTGACGTTAAAAAGGTGATCTCCGATTTTTTCAAGACGTGTGAGGTAGTCGAGATAAATTACACCGGCTTTGGAGTTGTATACACCATCTTCCAATCGTTGATAGTGAGCATCCTTCATTCTGTCCCGTTTTTTGTTAATCTCTTGTTCAATCTCAATCGCAGGGTTCAGATCTATCTCTTCACCGAAGTTTTCCATGTTGGTTCGCATAATCTTTATGGCCTCCCGAACCGTATCCAGCAGTTCAGAAATTTCTTCTCGCGCTTCAGCAGGGAGCTTAATATTCTCACTTTCCATATGTTCAAATGTTTTGGACATTTGGAAATAGATATCCCCGATACGTTCGAGATCGTTAATCATGCTATGCATGAGGCGAATTTTTCGGGTAGCAGACTCGGTTAAATTACTGCTCGAAATTTTGGTGAGATACTCAGCAACTTCAAGTTCTATATTGTCTGTAATCTGTTCTCGCTTTTTGATCTTCTTAAGGAACTTCTCCTGTTTTTTCTGTTTGCGGAAAAACAGACCGGCAAAGCTAAAGTGCATTTTCTCAATCAGTCGGCCAAACAGCTCAATCTCTTTGAAAGCCTGCGCAATTGAGAGTTCAGATGAGGACATCAGCCCTCCTGAAATATATTTAAGTCTGAAAACTTCATCCGAACCTTCTTCCTCTTTTTGAAATCGCTCTACCAGCTTGATGATGGCCGGTACAAAAGCAAAGAGAATAGCTACATTTAAGACATTAAATGTAGTGTGGAAGAGGGAAATTCCTAATGTAGCCGCGGCCCGTGCCTCCTGAGTGTCATCAAAAATGGATCCGATTTCGGGCTGGAAGTAGTGCATTACGTTGTCAATACCCACAAGGAACGGGTTTATCAGCA
>CAZHUP010000245.1:0-4048 GCA_964535495.1 uncultured Rhodohalobacter sp. | reverse complement strand
TGATGGAATCGATTGCCATTTGCCAGATTGGCGGGGTGATTGGGATAATTTTCGGAGTGGCACTGGGTAATGCTGCAGCACTCTGGCTCGACTCCAGTATCGTTATTCCTTGGCAGTCAGCCGTGGGCGGCGTTATCGGTATGACGATTGTAGGAGTGGTATTTGGGGTCTATCCGGCATTTAAAGCTGCTCAGCTCGATCCTATCGAGAGTCTTCGTTACGAGTAAGGAGGGCAAGTCGAGCAGGATTTTACTTTTTAAGATACTTCCTGTCTCACCTTTCAGTAAATGTGAAGAAAACACAATCCAAGGTAATTTGGTTTTGAGGCTACACCAATTTGATAAGACTTTAAATCAACCATTTGAACTGCATTGGGCAATTTAGTTTCGTAATGTTGAAAGACTGTTATGAATCGACCTTGTAGTGGTACAATACAATCTGCCTTTGCGATCAAAATATCGGGACTGGAGGTGTGGAGCGAAACTCTGGGGTATAAAGTGATAAATATATAGTTCCGACAAGAAGAGAGATTGGTTTAGAGTATAAAACAAAATTGAGGAGGTATTACAAGCGTCTTATTTCAAACGATGTACTGTTCATTTTGTCTTGATACGTTGGGAAGCTCACCGGTTACAAAAAAAACCTCTCCTAAAATTCGACTCAGGAGCTGTAACTTCACTTTGAATTGATCAGATATGGAAATATTTGAATGATCTAACACTTAATTACCACTCATAAGTTACTGTTTATAGATTTGCTAAATTTGGTGTTGCGGCTTCGAAAGGAGTGTGGATTCGATTACTAAAGTGTTTAAATCACATTCAATGTCACACGTTTTGATTCCTGTGTTTACAGTAGATAAAGAGAAAATAGATGATTGAACTGGACTTCTTCAAAAACCGTTTTATGATTACGTGACAAGGTGTTATTTTAATCTTTACGCCGTTAACAGAACGGACTAATGAAATTTAAAACAAAACAGTTTACGCCATGAATGAAGATATTATGAGCGACTTGAATGAAGAGCTGGAAGGTGTAATTGAAGAGGGATATTCTTACCTGCAAAATGAAGAGCTACAGGAGAAAATTCAGGAATTGAAAACAGAGTCAGAGCTTCTCATCAGAAAACACCCAATTAAAAGCGTTTTAATTGGAGCTGCGGCAGGATATCTGTTAGCAAGGCTACTGAAATAAACCTACCTCCATGAATGAGAATCAAAAAGATAGCGAAAAGAATAGCAGCCTGAAAAGCGAGATACTTCTCTATGTTGAGAAGCGTATCGAATTAATAAGCGTTGCGATTGCTGAGCAGATTTCATTGATGATAGCACAATCATTTCAAAAACTCATTGGAATGCTTTTGCTCAGTTCCGCCATATTATTTCTGTGGCTCGCACTTGCATTCTTTTTAGGTGATCTGTTGAACAATACAGCACTTGGATTCTTGATCGCCTCCGCACCGCTATTTCTTTTTGGCTTTATATTTTCGCGCTCAAGTTCTCAAACAATTACAGAACGAATACAGGCAGAACTTATATCCAAATTGATGGATGGTTTTGATGAATCTTTTAAGTCCAAAATTTTAAATCAGAAAGAGGATAGTTCTGGAAAAGAATAAAAAGATAACGATGGACGAAGTGAAAGAGCGAAAGAAAAAGCTTGAGATGGAGATCGAATTACTCGAGACAGGCTTTGGAGAACGCATTTCGAGTGTGAAAACGAGTATTGAAAACGTCGCCAATCCAACAAATTTTGTAAAAAGAAACCCCTTAAAATCTGTAGCCGTAGCCGCTGCGGCAGGTTTTGCACTGGGTATCATCAAGAGAAGCAGAAAGAAGCCCCGTTCTTACACTGCTGATAAAAAATCAAACCCCAGAAGTGGAATTTCGTCTATTCTGATGAACGAATTAAAGCACATGGCTGTACATAAAGCGATGTACTATATTTCTGAATTGATTGATCAGCAGATAGCCGAAAGAAAAAAATCAACTTCTACAGAGAAATAACACCTTTTCTCTACAATTGAGCAGGTTTTTGTAAAAAAACGTATTAAATCTGTAATACGTGCCAATTTTACTGTAACTCTGTTTAAACTTTCCCGTGTAACATCAATAAATAACTTCAACTACCGAACGATGCAGAAACTATTACTAACTTTCGTTTTCTTACTTATTCCATTTCTTGGATATTCTCAAACCTCGCTCACTATAGAGCAGGCTATAAACATTGCATTAGAGAATAACTATCAATTAAAGCAGGCAGAAAATAACCGTAACCTGGCCGATACACGTGTGCGAAGCGCACAGGCCGATTTCTTACCCTCTCTGAATGCAGGATTCAGTGGTTCCAGAAATGTGGGTCGCCAGTTTGTACAGGAAGATCTCTCATTTGAAGACAGAACTACCTACGGTTTAGGTGGCAGTGTAAATGCAAACGTTACGATTTTTGACGGATTTGCAAACATTTCAAGCCTCCGTGCATCACGAGCCAACAGAGAATCTGAAGAGCTAAATTTTAAGCGGCTAAAGGAGAATGTGATGTTCGATACGGCAAGTCGATTTCTTGAACTTGTGCTGAACAAAGAGCTTTTAACGATTGCTGAATCAAACCTTGAAGCTTCAAGAAGTCAGCTGGAGAGAATTTCCGCTCAGGTTGAAGTGGGCAGAAGTCCAACCATCGATCAGTATAATCAAGAGGCAATTGTTGCCAATGATGAGCTTTCAGTGATTCAGCGCGAAAATGCATTGGAATCGAGCAAGGCCCGTCTGATCAGAATTATGCAGGATGATACCATTACAGAGGTGGATCCTGTCATGCCAACCGTTGAAGAGATGGCGCTGATGCCTTTGGATCTCAATTTACAGGAGATGATTTCTGCTGCTTTGGAACAGAGAAGTGATATCCGGGCTCAGGAGTTTAATATTGAAAGTAATTTTCAGAACTACAGAATTGCTCGCGGACAGCATCTGCCCACCATCACTGCAAGTGCAGGAATTAACGGTAGCTACAGTGATCAGTTAACTGATCCGATTACCGGAGAGACCGTTGCTTTCAGCGATCAGTTTTTTGATCAGAACGTTCGACGAAGTCTTGGATTTTCTATTCAAATTCCAATTTTTAACCGCTGGAATACTCGTACAAATATTGAGAGTGCTAAAGTTCAGCTTCGCAACAGCGAGTTGGCGATGGAAAACGTTCGGTTCCAGGTTACAGAAGAGGTAAGGCAGGCATACAATGACTACATGTCTATTGTAAAAGAACTTGAATCTTCAGAGAAAGCATTGATTGCTGCAGAGCGCGCCTACGAAACCGAGCAGCAGCGTTATGAGGTGGGTTCCTCAACTTTGATTGAACTCAACCAGGCGAATGCCAACTACGTGCAGGCGCAGGGTAACCGAATTCAGGCTGTATACAATTTTGTGTTCCAGGAAAAACTGCTCGATTACTACATCGGACAGCTGGATCCCGAATTTCAATTTTAATATGAATTAAATACGTTAGGTGATGGGAAAACAAAAATCAGCAACAAAAAAGCTTTTAAAGCTACTTGGAATTATACTTTTTGCATTTATCGCACTGGCGGTGATTGCAAAAACAGCAGGATGGCTGGATGGTGGTTCAACCGAGAAAGAGGTTGAAACGCGGGAAGCTGAGTTGAGAACCATCACCCAATTGGTTTCCGCATCGGGTAGAATACAGCCGGAGGTTGAGGTAGTCATTCGCCCGGACGTCTCAGGTGAAATTATCGAGCTCAATGTGAAAGAGGGAGATTTTGTAAGAGAGGGAGAGCTTCTGCTCCGAATCAAACCTGATATCTACCAGGCTCGAATTGATGAGCTGAATGCCGCACTTCTGACTCAACGGTC
The DNA here is from genome assembly GCA_964535495.1 of uncultured Rhodohalobacter sp. Taxonomy (GTDB): domain Bacteria; phylum Bacteroidota; class Rhodothermia; order Balneolales; family Balneolaceae; genus Rhodohalobacter. The sequence continues at coordinate 182 of CAZHUP010000245.1, read as the reverse complement.
CAGAATGGAGCAGGCACGATCAAGCAAACTTCAGGCAGAAGCCGAGTTTATGAAGAACGAGCAGCTCTATGAACGAGATCTTATATCTGAATTGGAGTACATGCAGGTCAAAAATAATTTTGAGGCTCAGCAAGCAAATTTCAAAGCGGCCGAGTATCAGATTGAAAGCGCACGGGCACAGT
>CAZHUP010000244.1:0-4052 GCA_964535495.1 uncultured Rhodohalobacter sp. | reverse complement strand
ATAACAGACGATTTAGAAACCGATAAACAGAAGAACAGAAAAACCGACGAACCGAACAACCGATGAAGTACATTCCAATCCAGAGTTACCAAGTGCGTTCAATCTTCCACATTTCCTATCCCACAGTTTCTCCGTACCTCCGAGCAACCGCCGCCGATCAAAAATGTGTATGGCTACGGTCTTCTCGCTGTTCATGACGGTAAGTTGTAATTGCGGTGTGGAAGTGGATGTTAATTTAGCTTTAGGAATGCCCAAACTATTATGTTTACAATATTGACAACAAACAGATTGTTTACTATTTTGTAAACAAACTTAATAAAGCATTCACTGTATGGACAAACTAAATCAGGGGCATGATGAGATTTTTATCGGAACTGAAACCTTTTGTGGTAATAGCCGGATAAATGAAGATCTGGCCCATGAAAAGATGTATCGCTTCAAAATTGTGATGAATGAAGCCAAAAAATTAATCGCGATACCGGAAGTTTATTCAGAAGAGTCAGGAGAATGGAAAATTGCTTGTCCTGGTTGGAGATTGGAAGATGTGACAGGATCAAAAGGGTTATTTCTGGATTTTGGGCAGAAAAGATTTATCATTCCAACTGAAAAAGTTTGGGATGAAATCAACGATGCCCTGAATAATTATGAACATAAAAGACCTTGAAGATTTTCTGCAAAATCGGCCGGCCATAAACAAATCGGCTTTTAGCAAAGAGGCAGGTATTTCCCGGCAATATTTAATTATGCTTCTCAACAGAGAAAGGCCATTGACCGATGAAACCATTGCCAAACTCAAGCCGGTTATAAAAAAATATGGCGGTTGATTTTCGGTTTTAAAAGAATGTCAGGAACAGAATCATTAACCAAACGAGAGAACCATGAAACAACTATTTTGGAAAGATAAAACCGGCCGGGGATTTTCAAACACATTAACTCCCGAAGAGATACTCGCCCTTGAAAATGAAGAAGACTGGAACGGAGAACTTCTGCACGAATGGGTTGAAGAGTGTGAACCCGGAGACCGGTGGGAGAACAGGGTGAGTGAGATTACTTGTGTTGAGAATTAATTTGTTATTCAGATTACATTATAAGCATCTCAGCTCCTTGTCCTTTAACAAGTCAATAAAATTATCCAAATTCAGTAATTCTTTCTTTTGTGATTCAGTATATGACTGATGCAATTCTTCGGGCAAAACCAGAGATAAGGAATTTGCTTTCATTTCATTAGTCTGATTTTCACTGATACCAGGCTCGATTGTGAAAAGGTGTTTCCGGCTAATTTTTTCTGCTTCTGAAAGAACCTGTCTCCATCGATCCTTGCAAGTCGATTTAACTCCTAACATGGACAAACAAACAGGCTTAAATTGATCATCATGATAAAAATCGATTCCCGGGAAAATAAAATCGGGTTTCGCCTTATTTTCAGTTTCCGCACCTCTTGAGTATTTTACTTTATGTTCAGCAAATATAAATTCTACATGATGCTCCAGAGCATGACCAACACGTGATTTTCTCCTATTCTGAACACTCAATGAATAACTGATAAAATTATCCACATCATCAAAACCCTTTTCAAGCTGCTTTGAAACAATGTGCCGTTCCAATGTTCGGAAAAGCATTTCTTCGTGTTCAATCCACGTAATTAGCGCCTTATCAGGGTTTTCAAGTGATGTTACATCTGGAATGGTTTCACGCGCAAATGCAGAGAAAATGCTGGTCGTTGGAAACTTGTTTCCAAATCTGGAAAGTATTCGATCAAGCCAGTTTTCATCTCTGTCTTCGACTTCAATACCAAGTTCTTCGAGAATGAATTTTGAAGCAAAATTGATCTCTTTGTCTTCCTTGTTTTCAAACACTTTTGTGTCAAACCCTTCAAGATCGGATGAGATACCAAAAAGCCAAATCAATTGGCTTTCAAATGTGCTATCAGCCGGAGCAATGATTACAACATAAGTGTCATCATCCAGCTTTGATATGATTAACAAATCGTTGGCTACTGAAAAATTGGTTACATCATTGGAGGGAAAATAGAGCCGATATTCAGATCTTGTTGGGTGATTTTCTCTTGCATCATACCAGGTCAGGAATCCCTCATTCAGAATTCGCTGATTTTCCTCATCGGAGAGATACAGGAACTTTGCATTTACTTTTTGTCTTTTACTACCAAATAGTTTCTTAAGTTGAGTGACCCCGTTAAACTCGTGTTGGTTTGATACATTTGGATTGGCCTCTACATTACTGAGTTTTTTTGCTGCAATTCCTGTAAAATAATTTGAGAGATAACCTTTTTTCATTTTCTGCCCGTTATTTCTGTATATCTATCAGAGCTTTTTAACCAATCAGAAATAGATCTGATTGTTGAACCAAAATCAAGTTTATATTTTCCTTTCACAGCACATTCCCAAATGATCATTATTCTCCAGCCATCTTCTTTTAAAACCAAGACATTCTTTTTATCCCGTTCCTTGTTTTCGGTTATTTTTTTTCGCCAGAATTTAGGTCTTGTTGAAGGCCATTTAAAAAGATGGCAATCATGTAGATGCCAAAAACATCCATGGATAAAAATAACAGCATTATATTTTGGGAATACAAGGTCAGGTTTTCCCGGTAGTGTCTTGTCATAAAGTTTGTAACGAAACCCGAGTTTGTGGAGCGCCGATCTGATTTTTAATTCTGGCTTGGTATCCTTGCCCTGGATACCCGACATCATTTCACTTCTTTTCTTTTTTGATACGATATCAGCCATTGTAAGCTACTGGTTCTTCATAGCTGCCTGTAAAAAGAAACATCTGTCCCTTGTGTTTCTTTTCATCTATGATGAAAGGTTTCATAAAATGGGCAATTTTTTCAACAACTGGAACAGCGACAGCATTACCAAACTGCCTGTAAGCCTGTGTGTCTGAAACGGGAATTTCAAAACCGGCTTCTCCCGGCCTGTCAAAACCCATAAGTCGAGAACATTCACGTGGAGTGAGTCTTCGGGGATTTTTTCCTTTCTGCCGAATTAAAACTTCCGACCCGTCTTTGTAATAACGTGCTGATAATGTACGGGAAGTATCATTCGGACCGACCAATCCAAATCCAAAACCGTTCCCTTTTTTTCGATGTTTCTCTGCATACTCCTGAAGGTATGTCCAGAGTTTGTCAGAGAGAGTATATTTTTCATTAATCTTTGCCAACTCTCCATAGGTATATGGTGGCTCTTCCTGCTCTGTACCATCCTCCGGATGCAGAATAGTTTTGAGAAGGGGCCCGGAATCAGTGTCAGGTATATCTAAATCTGAAAAATCAAAATCCATATCAGATCTGAAACCGGCAATAAAAATTCTTTCTCTGTGCTGTGGAAGGAATGATTTGGCATCTATAATTCGGTAATCGAAATAATACCCCAGTTCTTTCAGTGTTTCTTTAATAACCACAAAAGTCTTGCCTTTATCATGACTCACCAGGTTTTTGACATTTTCAAGCAGAAAAGCAGACGGTTTGTGATGTTCCAGAATTCGTACAATGTCAAAGAAGAGTGTCCCTTGTGTTTTGTCTTTGAATCCATGATCGTGCCCAAGTGAATTTTTCTTGGAAACACCGGCAATTGAAAAAGGCTGGCAAGGAAACCCTGCCAGAAGTACATCGTGCTCGGGGATATCTTCTTCATCAATTTTTGTTATATCACCCGAGATATCATGATCAGTTACGAAATTGGCCGAATAGGTTTGCCGACAATATTTGTTCCATTCACTCGTATAGACACACTTTCCGCCAATGGATTCAAAACCTTTTCTCATTCCCCCAATCCCAGCAAAGAGATCTATAAATGTAAATTCTTTTTGATCATTTGCAGAATAGGTATTACCTGTTTCCGCTATTCGTGAAATTTCGTCGATTACCGGTTTTTTGGGGCTGGATTTCCCATTTTCCCAACGGTAGACTGTTCTCAGACTATAATCTGTAATTTCAGCTACTTCTTTAACTGTTAGGCCTGCTTTTTCTCTAAGATTACTAAAGTTGATTTTCATGATCTGGGAATGATTTTGACATTTTGTCTAAACTTAATT
>CAZHUP010000243.1:0-4064 GCA_964535495.1 uncultured Rhodohalobacter sp. | reverse complement strand
TTGAACAACACATGGGCATGGGAATTGGCCATCGGCTTGAGATATTGAATGACGATCATGTTATTGCCGGTCACCGGGTCTATTATGGTTTTCACAATATTGTCAATTTACATTCCCGGGAGGTGTCAAAATTTGAAAATGCGGAGATTCAGCCGCCTTATTATATTGATATTGGGATAGAAGAAAGACCTGAATCGTTAGACGATAGGGTTGCAGGGGCTAGTTCTGCATTCGGGCAACTAGGTTCATTTTACTATCAGGTGCTGTATATGTCAATGACAATGTCTGGTATTAATGGCCAACTCTTTCATGTTTACAGGAAAAATGAAGAGTTGGGGTTTGGTTCGGAGGATTATCTTGAGGTTTTTGATGCCGATGGTAACCTGATTTTTCACGGTGAAATTTCTGAATATCTGCCCCAGGATGAACATGTTTCTACCCGTTTTTACGCACACCTGGACAGCCAACTAAGGCTTTTTGTTATTGATTATTTTCAATTAGCTGATCCGGAAATTAGGGTGTACCGAATTCATATTGAAGGACAGTAGTGGCTTACTTCAGTATTAATTTTTCCGTTTGAAAAACTCCTCAACTCGTTTCATATGCTCCTCACTCTCCCAAAAACGGCTAAATGGTTCTAGCTCGTCTGTTATGTTTCGGTACTGATTCTTTTTTAGATACTCAATGAAAGCTCGGTCATTCAGAGTAAGCTTTTCGGTTAGCTTATATAATGATGATTCAAATTCATCATCGGAAAAGATATCCTGGATCAGTCCGGATTGAAGAGCTTCTTTTGAATTAATCACTTTCTGAGTAGCAAGCCAGTAATTTGCTACGCTATTGCCGACTATTTTACTTAAACGTGTGAGTCCGCCCCAACCGGGTGGCAAGTAGAATTTACCCTGCGTAAACCCAAAGCGGGCCGAAGAGGCTGCGATGCGAAAGTCAAAGCTGAGCATGGTTTCCCAACCGCCTCCATATGCATGACCGTTTACGGCGGCAAGTGTCCAGCACCTTAGGTGCTCTATTCTCTCCAGAATTGCGAGCATTCGGGATGACATTTCTCGAGCTCCCACAGCATCATCTATAGTGTGAAATTCCTTCAAATCACCACCGGATATAAAACGGTTTTCTTTGCCGGTTAAAATGAATAGCCGAACTTCCTTATCTTTTTCCACATCAGACAGGATTGTCTCTAGTCGGTCCATCACTTCAAAGTTGATGGCATTCATAGCCTCGGGGCGGTCAATCGTAGCTGTAGCAGTAAATTTATCCTTAATAAATGTGACAGGCATTTCAGGAATTTTTAAGTGTTTCCTCTGATGATAAAGGTGGTTTGACAGAGTTTACAAGCCAATTCAGGTACTCTGGATTTCCTTCCTGTTCGGAAATTTTAAGAGAAATAACACATGGAACTTCATAGGAGTGAATCTCTTTCACCCGTTTTGTTAATGGATGCACGTTGCTGTAGCTAGTTTTTGCTACCAATATGCATTCGTTGTCTGTAACCACATTACCTTCCCATCTGTAAACAGAACTCATGTTGTCGATAATATTGGCACATGCGGCAAGTTTTTCCTCAACCAGAATTCGGGCAATTTTTTCAGCTTCACTGCGATCTTTAGTGGTGATGTATATAAAACGAAGATTTCTAAACATGATGAGAGTAATAATTAAACTGTGTTTTACTTAAGCTACAAAAAAGGGTAGAACTGTACCTGCAATAAGGATAAATAAAGTGTATCGATATTGTTGAATTCAGGAGAAAAAAGCGTTAACTTTTTAGGCTCTGATTCAAAATCATTTTTGATCAGTTAGAATTGTTGCGAGAGTGGCGGAATTGGTAGACGCGCTAGATTTAGGATCTAGTACTTTAACCGGTGTGGGGGTTCGAGTCCCCCCTCTCGTACTCCAATCTTACATATTATCTTAAAATTAAATCATAGAACACGTGGACATTTCTGTTCAGGATATTACATCCGTAGACAAAGAGATTATCGTAAAAGCAACAAGGGACGATCTCTCTTCTAAATTTGACAAAGCTTATAAAAAATACCAAAAACAGATCCAGATGCCAGGATTCCGACCGGGGCACGTGCCTCTCGGACTCGTGAAAAAACGATTTGGCAAAGAGATCGAGATGGAGGAGATCAACTCTTATGTTCAAGAGGTGTATGAGAAGGAGATTGTTCCTGAGCATGAGCCTGTTGGAGAGACCAAAATGATCGACATGAGCTGGGAAAATGATGAGCTTGAGGTTAAATTTCAGGTGGGTAAAAAACCTGAGTTTGATTTAACTGATCTCGAAAAAGTTGAAGTGGACAAGATGGTTCACGATGTAACTGACGAAGAAGTTGAAGAAGAGATCGAAAGAACGCTCGAACGTCAGGGTAACTGGAAAGAGACCGATGGCGAAATTACCGAAGAGTGTCAGGTGGTCGTTGATGCCGTATCTTTGGATGAAGATGGGAACCCGGTTGAAGGTGAGAAGGATGAAGATCAGAAGCTTGACCTGAGACAGGAAGGCGCAAAAGATTTTCGCGAAAATCTTGTTGGCAAGAAAAAAGGCGACGTTGTAAAGATGGAAATCGGTGAAGATGATGAAACCGACCGTTTTGAAATTCATGTCAAAAAAGTAGAAGTAATGGAAAAGGCTGAACTCACTGATGAGTTTGTGAAGGAGCAGTCAAATGGTGAGGCAAAGAATATAGACGAATTTAAGAGCTTCATTAAGAGTAAGATGCAGGACTACTATGACCAGTCTGCTAAGGATATGTTTAAGCAGGATACAATAGACGTAATGACTGAAAAGCACGATATTGAAGTGCCAGAAGTGATGCAGGATCAAATTCTGGATTCTTACGTTGAGTATGCAAAGCAACAATCCGGAGGGCAGCTACCCGAAGGTTTTGACTTTAGCGAATATAAAGAGAACATGCGAGAGCAGGCTGTTCGAGAAGGTAAATGGGCATTTATCAGTGAGAAGCTTCAGGAGAAATTTGATGATATAGAGATCAAGCCTGAAGATATTGATGAGTTTATCGGCCTGGAAGCTGCGAAGTATGGAATGTCAGCTGATCAATTGAAAGGATATTATGCACAAAATCCGAATCAGCTCGAAAGCCTTCGAACAAATATCCGAGAAAATAAAGTTTTTGATAAATTGAATGATGTCGTTAAAATAAACGAACTCTCTAAAGATGATTATCAAAAAAAGAGAGAAGAGAAACAGGAAAAAGACGACTAATAACTTCGAGGCTTACTCATGACTACCAAGCAACCCATTTTTGAGATTCCCGATATGAGCAATGTAACTCCGGTACAAAACAATTTAATACCTATGGTTGTGGAAACAACCAACAGAGGTGAGCGTGCCTACGATATCTATTCCCGTCTGCTAAAAGACAGAATTGTTATTCTTGGAACGCCTATTAATGATGCAGTAGCAAGTACAGTAGTTGCACAGCTCTTGTTCTTAGAATCACAGGATCCGGAAAAAGATATCAATCTTTACATCAATAGTCCGGGAGGAGTAGTTTCTGCAGGTATGGCAATTTATGATACCATGCAGTACATCAAGTGTGATGTAGCTACAACCTGCGTGGGAATGGCTGCATCTATGGGAGCCGTTCTGTTAACAGCCGGAGCAAAGGGTAAGCGGAATGTACTTCCTCACTCCAGAGTTATGATTCACCAGCCACTTGGCGGTGTGCAGGGACAAGCGAGCGATATTGAAATTGAGGCACAGGAAATTCTCCGATTGAAAAAAGAGCTTAGCGGTATTATTGCCCATCACTCAGGTCAATCAATTGAGCAGGTTATAAAAGATTCAGATCGTAATAAGTGGATGACTTCAGGCGAAGCGAAAGATTACGGTTTGGTTGATCGTGTTATGAAAAGAGAAGAGAAGAAGTAGTAAGATTTTAATTAAACGTAACGGCAGCCATGAGTAAGAAGAATAAAGATCAAGTTACCTGTTCCTTCTGCGGCAGAACGAACAACGAGGTGAACTCGATGGTTGCAGGGCCTGATGTTTATATCTGCAATCACTGTGTTGAAGACGC
>CAZHUP010000242.1:0-4108 GCA_964535495.1 uncultured Rhodohalobacter sp. | reverse complement strand
CATTTACCGACCGCCTTTCATTCGGCAGAATTAAAAATGTAATAGACTATCCTGATTTTCTGGATATTCAGCTCAAGTCATTCAATGAATTTGCACAGCTTGATGTAGCGCCAAATCAAAGAGAAGATAAAGGCCTGCAAAGAATATTCAACGAAAATTTTCCTATTCAGGATACGAGAGAAACACACATATTGGAGTTTCTCTATTACTCTGTCGATACCCCTAAATATAATATCAAAGAGTGCCAGGAGCGTGGACTAACGTATGCAATTCCGCTTAAAGCCAGAATGCGATTGTCATCTGTAGATGAAACAGATGAAGCATCTGAAACGATTGAGCAGGAAGTGTTCCTTGGTGATCTCCCATGGATGACTAATAGGGGGACATTTGTGATCAATGGAGCTGAGCGAGTTATCGTTAGTCAGTTACATAGATCACCGGGTGTGTTCTTTGGACAAAATGTGCATCCAAATGGTACTCAACTATACTCTGCGAGGGTAATACCCTTTAAAGGATCATGGATTGAGTTTACTAACGATATCCGTGACGTTCTTTGGGCGTATATAGACAGGAAGAAAAAGATTCCTGCAACTACACTATTGAGAGCCTTAGGATACTCAACCGACTTTGAACTGCTCAATCTGTTTGAACTTTCTGAAGAGCTCGAGTTTGGATCAAAGAAAACTTATAACGATAAGTTAGTTGGCAAGAGACTTGCAACCGACATTACAACTGAAGTAACAGAAGAAGTTGTTGATGATGAAACCGGTGAAGTAACTGAAGCAACAAATCGTAAAGTTTTGTTGGAGAGAGATCATGAGCTTACCGAAGATGATTACGGCCTGTTTAAAGAAGCCGGTGTTAAGAAGGTATTAGTACAGAAAATTAATGCTGAAGAGTCTGAGCGTTCTGTAATTATGAACACTCTCAGAAAAGATCCTTCTCATGATGATGTGTCAGCTCTGGGAGAAGTTTATCAGCAAATCAGAACAGGTGAAATGCCTGATCCTGAAACTGCACGACAAGTACTGGAACGACTATTCTTCAGTGATAAGAAATATGATCTTGGCGAAGTTGGTCGATACAGACTCAACAAACGATTGAAGGTTGACGTAGATCAGGACATTCACTACCTCACAAAAGAAGATGTAGTAGCGATTGTGAAAGAGGTTATTCGTCTGAAAGAGATGAAATCTCAGGTTGATGACATTGATCACTTAAGTAACCGTCGAGTGCGAACAGTCGGTGAACAACTCGGCCAGCAATTTGCAATCGGTTTGGCTCGTATGTCCCGTACTATCCGTGAAAGAATGAGCTCACGTGATGCCGAGCAGCTTACACCACAGGATCTTGTAAATGCAAGAACGATTTCGAGTGTAATTAACAGCTTCTTTGGTACTAACCAGCTTTCTCAGTTTATGGATCAGACAAATCCGGCGGCTGAATTGACTCACAAACGCCGTATGTCTGCATTAGGCCCCGGTGGATTGACTCGTGAGCGAGCCGGTTTTGAGGTGCGTGACGTTCACTATACTCACTACGGTAGACTTTGCCCAATTGAAACACCAGAGGGTCCAAACATTGGTTTGATTACATCACTATGTATTCATGCTAAGGTGAATGACTTTGGATTTATTGAGACACCCTATAGAAGGGTGAAGGAAGGTGTAGTTTCAAATGAAATTGACTACCTGGCTGCCGAGCAAGAAGACGAAACAGTTATTGCTCAGGCCAACGCACCTTTGGATGATAAAGGTAATTTTGAAAATGAAGCGATCTTCTCTCGATTTAGAGACAGTAATGTCGGTTTAGCAAAACCTGAGCAGATTGAATACATGGACGTATCAGCAAACCAGATTACGTCTTTGGCAGCGGCACTTATTCCGTTTATTGAGCATGATGATGCTAACCGTGCCTTGATGGGATCCAACATGCAGCGTCAGGCAGTTCCACTGCTCAGACCGGAATCCCCTGTTGTGGGAACCGGGCTCGAAAGAAGGGCTGCACAAGACTCCCGAGCAATTATTGTTGCTGAAGGAGACGGTGAAGTTGTATATGTAAGTGGTAAAGAGATTCGAGTCAAGTATGATCGGACAGAAATGGAGGAGAATTGCTTCTTCGATAATGGTATAAAATCTTACTACCTGCAGAAATTTGAGAGAAGTAACCAGGATACTACGATCAATCAAAGACCGGTTGTTAGTGTAGGTGATAAGGTTACTGAAAATCAGGTTTTGGCTGATGGCTGTTCAACCGAAAAAGGTGAACTTGCACTGGGCCGTAACATGCTGGTTGCATTTATGCCATGGAGAGGTTACAACTTTGAGGATGCGATTGTAATTAGTGAGCGTGTAGTTCAGGAAGATGTGTATACATCTATCCATATTACAGAATTTGAACAACAGGTTCGCGATACAAAGCGTGGAGAAGAGGAGTTAACCCGCGAAATTCCAAACGTAAGTGAAGATGCCACTCGAAACCTCGATGAAAAAGGTATAATTCGCATTGGAGCGAAAGTCAATCCGGGTGATATTCTAGTTGGTAAAATTACACCGAAAGGCGAAACAGACCCAACACCTGAAGAGAAACTTCTCCGAGCGATTTTTGGTGATAAAGCCGGTGATGTGAAGGATGCTTCACTGAAAACACCTCCGGGAGTATCCGGAACTGTAATCGATACAAAGCTTTTCAGCCGTAAAAGAGACGAGCAGATCTCCCGTAAAGAGGAGAAAAAACTTGTTGAACAGGAGAATGAGCGTCATGCTCAAAAAGTTGCCGATCTGAATGCTCAGTGGGCAGATAAGATGTATAGCCTGTTACGCGACAAAACTTCTCCGGGAGTTCTCAATTACAGCAACGTAGAACTGATTCCTAAAGGTGAGAAGTATAAGAAGTCAGTATTTGAGGAGCTTGACCCTGTAACGATTAACGAAGATATAGATTGGGCAACCGATGAAAATTTGGTTAAGCATGTTAAGCTTCTTTTCAAAAATTACAGAGATCTACGCAGAGATATTGAAACTGAGGCTAAGCGTCGCAAGTACCAGATTCAGGTAGGTGATGAATTGCCACCGGGAATTATTCAAAAGTCAAAAATCTATGTTGCCAAGAAGCGCAAGATTCAGGTAGGTGACAAGATGGCCGGTCGTCACGGTAACAAAGGTGTTATTGCGAAGGTTGTTCCTGTTGAGGATATGCCGTTTATGGAAGATGGAACTCCGGTTGATATTGTACTCAACCCTTTGGGTGTGCCATCTCGTATGAACCTTGGGCAGATCTACGAAACTATTCTTGGATGGGCCGGAATGAAGCTTGGAGTGAAATACGCATCTCCAATTTTTGACGGTGCCTCTTATGATCAGGTTCAGGATGAGCTTAAAAAAGCAGGTCTGCCTGAAGAAGGCCGTCTCTACTTGTACGATGGTAGAAGTGGTGAACGTCTTGACCAGCAGACAACTGTAGGTTACATGTATATGCTTAAACTCAATCACTTGATTGAAGATAAGATGCATGCCCGTTCTATTGGACCATACTCACTGATTACTCAGCAGCCGCTTGGTGGTAAAGCACAGTTTGGTGGCCAGCGATTGGGTGAAATGGAGGTTTGGGCACTTTATGCATACGGTGCTTCAAGTATTCTGAAAGAGATGCTCACTGTTAAGAGTGATGATGTAAAAGGACGATCCAAGGTGTATGAAGCCATTGTGAAGGGCGAAAACCTCCCTGAAGGCGATATACCTGAATCGTTCAAAGTATTACTCCGTGAATTGATGGGTCTTGGACTCGAAATTCACATTGACTAACGATTGTTCTGTTTAATAAATCAAATTGGGAGGATTACCCTTGCCGTCGACAAAAACATTAACTGTTACTAAAGACTTCTCAAACATCGGAATCTCTCTGGCTTCGGCCGAGACGATTTTATCCCGATCACATGGAGAAGTTCTGACACCGGAAACGATAAATTACAGAACATTCAAACCGGAAATGGATGGTCTTTTCTGCGAAAAGATATTCGGTCCGGTTAAAGACTATGAATGCCACTGTGGAAAGTATAAGCGCATCCGTTACAAAGGAATTATTTGTGACCGCTGCGGTGTGGAAGTGA
>CAZHUP010000241.1:0-4125 GCA_964535495.1 uncultured Rhodohalobacter sp. | reverse complement strand
AAACAATGAAAAGAGTACTTCTATTTTTAGCGACAAACCTGGCGATTATTATTGTAGCCAGTATTACCCTATCAATTCTCGGTGTGGGTTCCTTTCTTGACGAAACCGGAACCAACCTGAATCTTCAGGCACTGTTGATTTTCTGTTTTGTATTCGGAATGGCGGGATCATTCATCTCGCTGCTTCTGTCCAAGAAGATCGCAAAATGGTCGATGAAGGTTAAAATTATCGACAAACCGCAAAACTCACGTGAAGAGTGGCTGGTTCGGACGATTGAACGGCAGGCAAAAGATGCCGGAATCGGAATGCCGGAAGTAGGGATTTTTGAAGCACAGCAGGCAAACGCTTTTGCGACAGGTGCAAACCGAAACAAGGCACTTGTAGCTGTGAGCAGCGGCATGATGCAGCGGTTTGATCAGGCCGAAATTGAAGCGGTATTGGGCCATGAAGTTGGCCACGTTGCAAACGGCGATATGATTACTCTGGCCTTAATCCAGGGTGTGGTGAACACCTTCGTGATGTTCCTGGCCCGGGTGATCGGTTTTGTTGTGGATCGCGTAGTTCTGAAAAATGAGCGCGGTCTTGGAATCGGGTATTTTGTGACAACAATAGCTGCTGAGATTGTACTGGCAATTCTGGCTTCAACAATCGTATTCTGGTTCTCACGACGCCGCGAGTTCCATGCCGATGAAGCCGGTGCACGACTGGGTAGCCGGCAGGGCATGATTGGTGCACTGCAGCGTTTGAAAGCGGAATCTCAGGTGCCGAACCAGCTGCCCGAATCGATGCAGGCGTTTGGAATTACGGGTGGCAAAAGGAAAGGTTTGAAGGCTCTCTTTATGACCCATCCGCCACTGGAAGATCGAATTGCCGCTCTTCAGAATATGAGTGACTAATTAGACCTTGAGTTCACAATTTCCCCTCCTGTGTAAGGAGGGGAGTAAGGGGAGGTTGCCGGGTATAACAGATTTATTAATACTTAAATTAATTTACTGAGACTTTTTTAACCACCCCCAAACCCCCTCCTTTAAAAGGAGGGGAGCTTTTGAGCTTCAATTCAATAAAAAACAGACTATAAATTTATGCTACTGAACAAGAGCGAGTTTCTTTTTAAACAGGCACAGAAATTTATTCCGGGCGGGGTAAACTCTCCGGCGCGGGCGTTTAAATCGGTTGGCGGTATCCCGGTCTTTTTCAAAAAGGCGAAGGGATCGATTATTACCGATGAGGATGAAAATGAATATATAGACTATGTAGGCTCCTGGGGACCGATGATTTTAGGGCACGCCTATCCGCCTGTCATCAAAGCGGTGCAGGATGCGTCATTCAACTCCACCTCTTTTGGTGCGCCGACAGAGATTGAGGTCAAAATGGCTGAGCTGGTTCGCCGGATGGTTCCAAATGTGGATCGCGTTCGAATGGTGAACTCCGGTACGGAGGCGTGTATGAGTGCAGTTCGGGTTGCACGCGGTTACACCGGAAAAGAGAAGATTATCAAGTTTGAAGGAAATTATCACGGTCATGGTGACTCGTTTCTGATTAAAGCAGGCAGTGGTGCTCTTACGCTCGGTAAGCCAAGCAGTCCGGGTGTAACAGAAGGCACAGCCAAGGATACGCTCAATGCCAACTACAACGATCTTGAGAGCGTTGAGAAACTTTTCAAGAAGAATAAGGGTAATGTGGCGGCTATTATTGTTGAACCGGTTGCCGGGAATATGGGATGTATTCCTCCTCAGCCAGGTTTTCTGGAAGGTCTTCGAGAACTGTGTGATAAGCATGAAACGGTACTCATTTTTGATGAGGTCATGACAGGTTTTCGTCTCGCACGCGGCGGTGCGCAGGAGCGGTATGATGTATGGGCCGATCTGGTAACGTACGGTAAAATTATCGGCGGTGGCTTGCCGGTTGGCGCTTTTGGCGGAAAAAAGGAGATCATGGATGTAGTTGCTCCCGTGGGAGATGTCTATCAGGCCGGAACGCTCTCAGGCAATCCTCTGGCCATGAGTGCGGGGTTTGCACAGCTCAGTGCTTTGGATAAACATCCGGAGATCTACGTGGCCCTTGAAGAGAAGACCGAATATCTGAAACACCGGTTGAAGGTTATACTGAACGAGCATGAACTGGATTACTATATGAATCAGGTTGGTTCGATGATCAGTATCTTCTTTACACCTGAAGTGGTTACCGATTTCAATACGGCTAATACGACCAATCAGGAGTTCTTTAAGATATTCTTCCACGAGATGCTGAAGCGAGGGATCTACCTTCCGCCTTCACCGTTTGAAAGCTGGTTCCTGGCCAATACACTCACGTACGAGATGCTGGACGAAACCGTTCGTGCAGCCGATGAAGCGCTTGGGATTGCCAAACTGAAAGCTGAGAAGTAAAAGCCTGTCAAAGTTGAAATGACATAAGAGACTCGTGCTATTTGTGAGTACGGGTAGAATAACCCCAAAGGGGTGGCGCAATCATTAGCCCCGGGTGAAACCCGGGGTATAAGAGCACCAACTATCCTCCAACGAACAGAGAGGACAGCTTGAAGCACAAAGCGGCCAGAGGCGGTAATACTCAAGGCTAGCCTATTTCAGAAATCATGGTATTTCTATTCTGAGACAAAAATTAAGCATGAGGGGATTTGCGGATTCAGCTCATGTTATCAAGAGCGTTAACCCACAGAAATACCATGTTTGCCCCGATCCTAAAACCGATCGAGATCCAAAAAATTTACCTGCTCTTCAGCGATTGTTTTTAAATCACCATCAGGTAATCTCATATCATAACCGTACTCTTCCAGGGCGGGAATACCAAGAAGTTGATAGGCTCCAATTACTGAGGGCATTAGATCAGTATAAAGAATAAACATATGCCGTAAATTCCGCAGGGCCGTAAATCCGGAGTCTTGGGTGAAATTGATCATATTGGCATCATCAAGCTTTTCAATTAAAGATTGCACTGTGTAGATAAATGCCAATCGGTTTGCTGTTTCGAATGGAATGTCTTTGATAATCCCTGTAACCATAGTCATGTTATAGGCCGAAGAACGAAGCATTGGAGGAGTAGCACCCCTGAATCCGTCAAGCTGATAGCCATACATTTCACCTACGGGTTCTCCGGCAATCCGCAAACTGTCGATCTGCCGGATGATATTGGAATAGTAATAATAGGCCTCTTCTATCTGTTGATGATTGAATCGAAACTCCGCGGCGATAGACTGAAGTGCATGGTCTGCAATTTTTTGATTTGCCCTGTTTTCCCTCCATTCATTGGCTAAAAAACCAAGCATCACTCCAGTGACAATGGCAAAAATTTCCAGTGTGACGAGCAGGCCGGTTGAGATATTCCGATTTCGAAGTCTCTTGGGATATTTCAGCATAGGAAAGCGATTTATTGAAAGAATGATTTAATTACGATAATCCGGAGAAAGGATGCAAGCTTTCTGAGTGGTGATGCTTGCTGATTTTTTCTGTATTTTTGCCTTCATGTTAATTTTAATGCAATTCTATCCATGCGAAACGACGAAGTCATAAAGAGTATCCGCTATATTTTAGATCTGGACGATGCCCGGATCGCTGAGTTTTTAAAACTGGCTGGTTATCAGCCAACCAGAGAAGAAGTTTCCGAGATTTTTAGTGAGAATAAGGAAACCATCACCAAAATAGACGGTACCAAAGTTGAAAAGGATGTTGATCACAAACTGACAGCGCACTTTCTGGATGGAGTGATTTTTCATCTTCGCGGGAAAAGTGATAAGCATCCGCCTCAGCCCATACAAACTCCCGTTACAAACAATATTGTTCTTAAAAAAATGAGAGTCGCCTTTAAACTGAAGGATACTGACATTATTGACATTCTGGAGGGTGAAGGTCTGAGTTTAAGTAAAACGGAATTAGGGGCATTTTTCAGGGATGATAATCACAGGAACTATAAGAACTGCGGAGATCAGGTTCTTCGTTACTTTCTGAGAGGGCTGGCTAAAAGGCATCGATCTTCGCCGGGATAAATTCCGCACTCGTTTGTAAAGCCCATGTATTGGTTATGGCTTGGAATCTATTATAGAGAGAAAAAAGCCCCAAACTTGAGGCTACAAACGAGCCGGTCAATTTTGGAGGGTAATCGTAAATCCTC
>CAZHUP010000240.1:0-4135 GCA_964535495.1 uncultured Rhodohalobacter sp. | reverse complement strand
TACCTTTAAAATTCGTACTGCATTTGTACTACTTTCGTACTACTTATTTAAAGCAAATTTGAGGCTCTGAGAAACTTTCTGGCACCCCTACTTTTACCCAACTTTAGCCCACCTATACCCTTGAAATACCACCGTACTTTTACCGTAGTTTCACCGTACTTTTTGGTATCTGCTTCTCCACATTGCAGTCAATTGCGAAATGACCAAAAAAGACTAAAACAGACGACTTTTTGGAGTAGACTTGGCGTGCTTTCGTGGCATCATTTACCCCTCATCATTGGCGTAACCACTGTAGGTTACTTCTCCGCTTAGTTGATGAACAAGCACGATGTATGATGATTCAATTGATAGGATTCTATTTACATCATTCACTATCACTACCCAGGAGTTCTCCCAATCAAGACTACCGTATATTCTTTGGTTCAAGTCCTTGCCGTGGACGACACGGAGCTCATACGTTTTTGAGCTATCTAAATGAGATTTTGCGATAGTGCAGGCGTTGTTTTTGTTAATCATGAATCCTGGGTTTAAATGTAGAACAGAATGAGTCAGTGATAGTTAACATATTCTTTCTTAATGTGTAGATTGTTATTTATCATCATGCTCGGGCTTACCTTTCGAATCTTCTTGCTCTTCTCGCTCTTCACCATTCATTTCTTTGGTTTCGGGTTGTTCTTCCTTTCTTGCCCTCTTCGCGCTCTCGCTATGTGGAAGAACAAAACGTTTAACTTGTTGCTCAATTTTTGAATAAATTTCAAAATTCCCTCCTTCGAGTTCATACTGATCGAATACTATTTGAGCAATTTGTTGAGGTTGAACATCCATAATTTTGGTATCCTTGATGCATCCTTCCAAAGAATTAGTGCTGTTTTCAGTCAAACAATTCTCAATCTTGTCACGATCTTTCTGCTTCAGCTCAAATAGAAATTCCAGCCAGAATAACATCAACATTTGCAGTTTCCACTGATCTTCACTTGGCCTGTATATTCGTTTCAATAGCCGGTAGCAGTTTCGTAAGCGGATAAGTTTTCTCGGATTGTGCATGCCAAAGAGTTTGCACAGATCTGTGAAATATTGCTTCTCCGCTTCGGTTTCAGCCATATCCCCTGTCTGATCTTTCGGCTTTCCCTCTAATGCAAAGAATTTGACAGAGCCCTTCTCCTGATATACTTTATTAGCACGTGATTTATCTGATCCACCTTCGCCTTTATCAGTCCTAGTCTGATCCACTGAAATGGTATTTTTTCCTTTGTCGTTTTTATAAGTTATATCTGGACCTGCATCAGATTTTGAATTTTCTGTTCTCTCAATTGATTTTTTCTGATTTTCCGTTTCAGATAGATCTTTTACGTCCTTAAAGAGGGAGTTTGAAATAAAGTTTTCCAGTTCGTTTTCACCCGGTTTATTCAAGATTACCGGCAACTGTATAATTTTACCGAGGTAGTCCCTGGCGATATCAGCTGAGGTGCGTTCATCGTCGGCCAGATCAACGTATTGTTTCTCTACAGCGCGAAAGGCTATGCGATGATCAATCCCGATGATTACTACTACGTTCTCAATATCCATAATGAGGCGAATTGCATTTAACGTTTTGGAGATCGCTTGAGGATCGCAGCGATCAAGATCATCCACAAAAACGATAAGTCGATTAGGGTTATCATCATCATGAGGAATAACAATATCACACAGTGTCTGTAAGTGTCCTTTTAGCATGGGGATTGTTCCAAGATGGACTGCATAACTTGGTAGCTTTAGATAACTGTTAACCTTTGATGTAAGTGGGTGTTCTAGTATCGTGAAGATCTGCTTAATGAAACCACCAATAATAATTGTGGATACCCCTAAACCGGCATACCAGCCCTGATTATCATACGCAAAGATCATTACCAGTGAAAAGATTGCAACAGCAATTACAGTTAATAGTATAATGGGCAGCAATACTCCATTTTCTTTTTTCCCGAATTTCAACCTGAGTTTAAAATTTTGGTAAAGTGTTTTTTCTGTCAAAAACCCCTTAAAAACCTCTTGAGCCACACCTGCCGCCATGTTTTCTGTATGTTCATATTCCCAGGCGTTGAAATTGGCAAAATAGAATCTTTTTTTATCGTCTCGGTCTCCTAGTGCCTTTCTGAGTAGATACATCACATTACTTTTACCTGAACCCCAGTCTCCCAGCAAGCCAATAGTGAAAGGGGTATCCTGCTTGGATGAGGCAATCATGGCTACAAGTGAATTGATTAGGTTTTGCCGGCCCAACAGGTCAGTATCTGACATACCGCTACCAAGAGAGGTAGGAGCTCCGTCGGCGTTGAGATTCAGTGATTTACCGGCTGGTTCTTCATTTTGATTTTCTACACTCTTTTTTGTTACAATTTCACCCAACCATAGAATGATTTCTCTTTCAATATTATCCCAAGGAATTTCACCATGCTTTGTTGAATCAAAAAAATTCCAGTAACGAATGGTAACGAGTGGATTACTTTCCGATTGTATTGCTGAAATCCACTTGCTGACTAATTTTTCAATTTTTGAAACTTTAGATTCGTTAAGATTTACCCATAGTGGTTTAGAATAGAAATCCTTATTTACTAAATCGTTGGCACCCACTTGAATTTCCTTCAAATCATCAAAATCTGATCGTGCCTCATCAACAATTTGCTGTATTTCTACAGCAAAATTCATCTCACTATTAATTGCGTTAAGTGTAGAAGCGACAGCATTGGCAGTAGCAGTAGCGGCATCATCAGCGGAAGCGTATTGTTGAATCGATGCATCATCATCAGCATTTACAGTTAATGTGTATTCTTTCAGTGATACGTCTTCAGCATCAGAATTGGGGGCTTTGTCTGCAGAAGCCATAGTGGCTTTGACAGTATCTAAAATGTACTGAGATGTAGTTTCACTCTTAGCTACAGCTTCAACTGTGGTCATTACAGTCGATGAGTAACCATTACTTTTAATCGATAGCAGAGAACAGAACATCATTAAATTATTAGCAACAATCGCAGAGCTATAATTGTCATTTACCAATGGTAGCACTCTTAGAGCACACCTGGTTGCATACGCTGCCATTGCATATGGAGATAACTGCGCTAACTCTTTAACTGAGGGAAGCTCTTGATTTATTAGATTTGCCATAAGATCCGCTTATTGTAGTTTTCTTTTAAAGAAAACTTTTCGTGAGAAATAAAACAATAAGTAAGTGATCTTATCTTGACATTTATTCCAGTACTTAGTCGTATAGATTTTTAAGATTCGATGAATAATTTGGAGGACAATATTATTACTCCGCTTTTTCCTCAAGTTTAAAATATCGAATCCATCTCCTTATCCATAAGACTCTCATTAAAGCTGCTCAAATAGGTTTGTGTAGTTTTAAGATCCGAATGAGCAAGGGCATTGGAAATAGCATAAACATTCATACCCATATTTGCCGCATGCCTGGCAAAGGAGTGGCGGGAGATATGAAAAGTGAGCGACAGCTCAATACCGGCTTTTTTTGCCAGATCTTTCAGGCTTTTATTGATGTCTGCATTTTTGCTGCCTTTGTCGCTATCAAAAACAGATGGGTTCTCCAGATCTTTAGACGTGTCGAGTATGGGAAAGATGAAATCGCTGTCACTTCCTGATGTGCGGTAATCTTTCAGTATTTCAAAGCTTCGGTCATTCAATTTAATGTTCTTCCACTTTGGGTTATGGTTCTTCATACTTTTGCTCATTGCGTACTTTAACCGGCCGTCCTGAATATTTGACCACTTTAGCCTGCAAATATCTCCAAACCGAATACCGGCATTGTAAAATGAGAACATGAAGTAGTTTCTTACATGATACAGATCACTTCCAGTCTCCAACTTTAATCTCTCTATATCTTTGATCTGCTCAAACGTGAGCGCCTCCTTCTTGGTTTTCTGCTGCGCCGGCAGCGTATACTTATGGAATGGATTCTCGCTCAGCAGTTCCAATTGTTCTGCTTCATCGAATACTCTTTTTAATCGCTGGTAATCTTTCCGGATTGTGTTTTGATGATTTTTATACTCTGTACGTAAATACTGCTGCAAATCGTTTAAGAACTCCTGTGTAATTTCCCGGAACTCGATCACTTCAGAACTGGTAAACGATTTAATTTTATTCAGAA
>CAZHUP010000239.1:0-4150 GCA_964535495.1 uncultured Rhodohalobacter sp. | reverse complement strand
GAAACAGAACAGGTGGCGTTTCATGTAGGCAACGTGGTTCCCGGAATAGATTTCACCAATGACCCCCTGCTGCAGGGGCGCCTGTTCTCCTATCTCGATACGCAGCTCACTCGTCTGGGCGGACCCAATTTCGCGGAGTTGCCGATCAACCGTCCTGTAGCTGATGTTCACAATAATCAGCGGGATGGTTTTGGGCGCCAAAAAATCAATACGGGTAAGGGGGCCTATCTGCCCAACAGCGTACGGAGCGGCTGCCCGATGCATGCACCCGAAAAGATGGGCGGTTATGTGCATCATGCCGAAAAAGTTGACGGACATAAGATCCGGGAGCGCAGCGACAGTTTTAAGGATCACTTCAGCCAGGCAACGCTGTTCTGGAACAGCATGTCGAAGCCGGAAAAAGATCATATTGTGAAAGCGGCCCATTTTGAACTTGGAAAAGTGAAGGACAAAAGCATCCGCAAACGGGTCATTTATGAACTGTTTAACCATGTGGATCACGATTTTGCAGTGCAGGTAGCAAAAGGAGTGGGCATTGACCCACCATCTGACAAGCCGACTAAAAACCACGGGAAAAAG
Source organism: uncultured Rhodohalobacter sp. (assembly GCA_964535495.1). Taxonomy (GTDB): domain Bacteria; phylum Bacteroidota; class Rhodothermia; order Balneolales; family Balneolaceae; genus Rhodohalobacter. The sequence continues at coordinate 3,571 of CAZHUP010000239.1, read as the reverse complement.
TCGCCCGCTCTGAGTATGGAAAACACGGTGAAGGATACCATAAAGACTCGAAAAATTGCCCTGCTTGCTCTTGAAGGATATAATCACTCCCATGTAAGTAAAGTAAAAAAGGCATTGATGAAAGAGGGGGCACAAGTGAAAATTATATCCGAACGCGGAGATCCTTTACAAAATGGCAAGGATGAGGTTGAAGTGGATATGACGTTTATCACAACAGGTTCAATCATGTTTGATGCGGTATTTATACCGGGTGGCAAAAAGAGTGCTGAGGCATTAAAGGAAAATGGTGATGCCGTTCATTTTGTGAATGAGGCATTCAAACATTGCAAGCCCATTGGAGCACTGGGAGAAGGTGTCGGTTTCCTGAAGGAATGCAGGCTGCCGGGTGTGAACCTGCCGGAATCAGATTCGGGCGAAATCACGAACGAAAAAGGAGTCGTAGCCGGAAACCCCGATAACCTGGATTCCTTCACAAAAGAGTTCATTCAGGCGATCGCCCAACACCGGCACTGGGACAGAGAGAATATTGATAAGGTGCCGGCTTAATATGTTGTACCGTGGTGCAATGGAGTTCTTCCGCCCCAACATATCGGGGCGGAGTGACTTTATTCCCGGATCAGCGGAAGTGTGCAGCAACGGAATGATCCGCCGGTGGAGGGGGCTCCATCAAAAGGAATCTCAATTACTTCAATTCCTCTTTTTCTCATCTCTCCCACTGCTCTTTTTGATTGCGGATGATCCCTCGCGATTACCAGATCTTTGGATATGGAAAAAACATTCGTTGCAAGGGCCTGCTGTTCTTTTTTGTTCACTTTAATCAGGTCATATTCCTTTTCAAAAAAGTCCGGGATGGGTTTGATGCCATCCATATAAATCAACGCGCTGTTCTCTCCAACCGGGTTAAAGGCACAATCCAGGTGAAGTACGTTTTCATCCTTTTTCAAATCCGTTAAATAGACAGGTATCACTTCCATTTGATCGGTGAAATTATCGAGCAGCCATTCGTACCCTCCAATGTTGGTGCGTTGACTCAGTCCTACAATAATCCTTCCCCTGTCCACTATAATATCCCCTCCTTCCAGAAGGCAATCGACCGGCGCAATAAGGACTACTGGTTCACCCCCCGTAAATTCCTTGATGAGCGGAAAAATACCGGCTATTTCATACTTACGGCTTCTTTTTGCCATGTTGCAAAAAACTAGCTGGTTTCCGATAACGGTGGCAATATCGCGTGGTGTAAGCTGATCGTACATAAACTTCCCTATGTATTCGGGAATCAGCACTTCAACGCCATTTTCCTCAAGAGCTTTCTGAAAGGCTTCGAATTCTGGTTTCAGCTGTTCAGTCGATGGATATTCACGTTCCTCATCAAGTACGTTTGAGTATGTCTCATCTTCATGAAACCCCTCCCAACGTCCAATGATTACGGTTTTTAGTGTGTCGGTTTCGTTATGCTGCGAAAAGGTTCTCTTCATGATTTAGTTGATTAATTTCTCTCTGATTTTATTTATTAACTGTTCTTAAACAACCGGTTGTAATACAGTCTGCTTCCAATACAACTTTTTTTGTCTCCCACTCATTCGTTCTCAAATGCTGACAGGAAGCAGTTACAAGATAACGGTAAGCATAGTTTATGGTGTACCTGATGAGAGAGGTTCTGATATAGATTTCAGTTTTTTAAAAATATATCTGGAATCTGCTACCTGAAAATGAACGGAGAAATTAAGGTGCCATAACGGCTTGGTGTTTATGCATCAAAATAGTGATCCTATTCTACTTCTTATTCAGATACCCGAAGCTGGCTGTAATCTTAAAAAAAACGCCGGGCTTTAAGGATCTGTCAACGACTTCAACTCCTTTGCCGCTATTAAAAGCTGTTCTCTCTTTTGAATGGTGGCAGCTACCAGTACGGGAGATATGATAATGGAGAAAAGACCCACGAGTATCCAGATTGAAAATTGATCATATGTTGTATAGATCCTGAACGTCAATAATGCACCATTTCCAAATATTAGCAGGGATACAATCGCAACCGCCCACATCATTGCATTTGCCTTTTTTTCCAACCTTGAGCTCAACTCCCGGTAGTTTTTCTCATTGAAAAGTTGATGATCCCGGTACATCATAAACTCGTTGAGATGTTCTATTCTCTCGTCCAAGGAGTTTTCATCCTGTTCAAATCTGTTAGATGAGATTTCCCGAACCCTGACTGATACATATACAGCACCCAAAACGCCTATCACAGTCAGAAGTAACAAGACAGTGATGATACCGGCTGTAAAATACCAAGCGCCTGCCACTGTAATTATTCCCGCGATAAATGCCACGACGATCGAATTTAATATGATGGTGTCACTCTTTTTGATCATGGGAGTAGGAAAGGAAGTTTGAGGTTACATTTCGTTTCCACCTATCGGTTAGTGTATCATTTCTTAATGCAATGTTGGCATCAAAACTATCAGGTTACCCACAAAAAACCAATGCGGGTGATGCCGCCCAAAACCTCTGAAACTCTTCTGAATTACAGACGTTGTTGTGCGTAGTTATTTTTCAATTTCAACGACGATCTTTCCCAGATGCCTGCCCTCACCGAAATATTGAATCAACTCAGGAATTTTATCAAATGCGTAGGGGCCATCAACAACAGGTTGAATTTCTCCCTTTTCCACAAGTTCAGAAATCCGGTCTAAACCTCTGTTTGGCTGATGAATGAGTACACTCAGCTTTTTACGGGTAAAAAGTGATATGAGCGAACCCAACAATGCAATTTCGAGCAGTCTGACCATCGACCCTCCAACGGTGATATAGGTACCGGTTTTATTGAGGGATCGTGCAACTTTAAATACGGACTTGTATGATTTTGTATCAAGGATAAGATCATATTTTTCTCCGGTAGCGGTAAAATCCGTTTTTTTATAATCGATCACGCTATCAAAGCCCAGCGATTTCATCAAACCGAGTTTTTCGTCGCTGTCAACGCCGGTTACCTTTACCCCATACGGTTTCAGGATTTGAATTCCCAGGGTTCCGACACCGCCTCCGGCACCATTGATCAGGACACTCTGTCCGGATTTCACCTCTCCCTTCTCCACAAGTCCCTGGAGAGCGAGCAGTCCGGCATGCGGCAGGGCAGAGGCATCATTATGACTTATATTGGAGGGTTTTTGGGACAATGCTTTTTCCGGCACACAAACGTATTCGGCAAATCCGCCACATCCGCATTCCGAAAGATCGCAGTATATCTCGTCGCCGATGTTAAAGGAGCTCACGTTACTGCCCACCGCTTCAATCTCTCCGGAAATATCTACCCCGGGAATGTTTAATTTTGGCTTTCTCAGGCCGAAAAACAGACGAATCACAAATGGCTTGCCTCTGACCAACCCCCAGTCCCAATCATTGATGGATGCTGAGTGAATTCTCACCTGTACTTCATTCTCATTCGGAATCGGTTTTGCAACTTCCCCGATCTCAAGAGTATTCGGCAACCCGTATTCCTTTAACAGTATCGCTTTCATTAGATTTTTTTATTCAGAGATAATTTAGAAATCGATTGATAAAGTATTTTAATGAT
>CAZHUP010000238.1:0-4174 GCA_964535495.1 uncultured Rhodohalobacter sp. | reverse complement strand
CTTTTATTCAACTCCATAGACCGAAGTTCTGTTTATGGATAAGTCATTTGATCTATGTTGCGAAAGCAGTTTTGTCTTCATACCGCAACACTTTTATTCAACTCCATAGACCGGTGTCCTGTTTATGGATAAGTCATTTGATCTATGTTGCGAAAGCAGTGCTTTCGCGGTTCAAATCCCGTACGCGGTACATACCATCTAATCCCAAATTCCACACGGATTTTGGGATTTTTTTTATTTTTAATGCAAATAGCTCAAACTACAGAACTATGCCAAATGAGAGCCCCAATGTGCTGTAATTGCTATTTAGTGCAACGTTAAGTGAAGGAGAAAAGACTAGATTAATAACATTAGCAAAATTATAAGATAGAGCGCTTTCTAAACTAAAAAAACTGCTCCCATCTCCACGATTGCTTACAAAAGGTGCATAAGAAAAGCTCGCTGCCGGATAGAATGACAGCTGCTCACTAAACATTACTTCTCGTGTAATACCTGACCCCACTAAGAACGTCCATCCGTTAGCCCCACTCAACGTACTCCTTGCTCCGGAAAAAAACACTCCAACTGTTATCGGGTGCTCATCCCACTGTTGGATAGGATAAAAACCAATTCCTCCACCAACAACTTCATATGCCCCATGGTAACCCGGATTGCCCTCAAAATCAGTAATGGAAAAAACTAAATCTACATTTCGGTTAAATGATAATCCCATACCGATAGAAGAACCCGACAAATCATTAGATGTGTTCATGACACTTCCCATAACCTGAATACCGACATTCTCCCGATTTGTATAAACGCTTTGTGCTGTCACTTCCATACAGCACCAGAGTGAAACTACCGCTACGTAGAGAAAAATTTTATTGAACATAGTATCTCTCAAAACTATTTAAAGTGGTGAGTACGCAGATTGTTAAAAACTTGACTGACCCCTTTAAGAAGTGAAGCTTTTCTTGGATGAATCCAGTCTATTTACTGCAGTTGAAATAATGTTAATCAGAAGTAAAGCTCTAAACAATACCTTGTAAATATTTATTCTACACTTTTCAACCATCAACATCTTCAGCCAACAGCATTACTGTAAGAAGTGCAGCACGATCCAGCGTCTCCTCGATAAGAATTTTCTCCGATGGACTGTGTGCTCCCTCACCTACCGCACCCATTCCGTCTATAGTGGCCGTAAACTGGCTTGTAATGCTACCGTCAGACCCTCCTCCACTCAGGCCCTCCTCAATTGTCAACCCTAGCTTACCGGCCGAATTCTGAGCTAATTCCCACAATCTTTTATTTCGTTCATTTTTTGTTACGGGAGGTCGGCGCAACCCACCCTCAACCGTAATTTCTGTTTCTTCCAATTCAGATTCTAAACTCTTGATCTTTTTATCGATAGCCTCACCATCTGCTTTTTCCATATATCTGAGGTCTACCTCTATGTTACACTCTCCGGCAACAATATTCACAGCTTTACCTCCTGAAATCAAACCAACATTCAGAGAAACACCCTTATCGTAGTCATTTAATTGATCCAATTTTTGAATAATATGCGCCATTTCAACAATTGCGCTAGCTCCTTTTTCCGGCTCAACCCCCGAATGAGCCTCTTTTCCTTTCACCCTTATTTGATACCGCCCTGATCCTTTTCTTTCGGTTTTGATTTTTCCTTCTAATCCAATTGACGGTTCAGGGACAAACACACGGCTTACGCTTTTTGCTATCTCTTCAATTTCACCCCAGGAATCCCGGCTTCCGGTCTCCTCGTCAGAAGTTATCATTACAACCGGTCGAAGTTTTGGATTCAAACCAAGCTCTTTCATTATTTTGATTCCCAATTGCATCATCACAATGCCCGCCTTCATATCATATACACCGGGGCCTCGAATTACATTACCATCAATTATCCAAGGCATCCTTTCGAGTGTGCCAACCGGCCAAACTGTATCGGCATGACCGATTAGGAGCTGATCTTTGCGCAGATCAGAATTTACAGGCGTGCAAATAATCTGTCCGGCACTTGATACTGACTCTTTCCACTCAACGCTGTAATCCAACTCCTTGAAATCTCCGGCAATGGCATGGAGTAATTTTCGATTTTGCATGATGTCATCTGTTGGACTTTCAGCTTTTACATACTTTTTTAATCGCTGAATGAACCAATCTTTGTGATCTTTGCAGTAGGTTTTGATCTCATCGTAATCGATTTTGCCCATAATGGTGATCTTTTTAAGTAGTTTTCTGTGAAAGAGCGTAAATACCGTTTCCTTTTGGATTATCTGTATAGAGATCAGCGAAATTCATAATAAGCACAAACGGAAGCGTAATCGGGTAGTAGAGCAAAAGAGGCAGAATAGCAATCATTCCTAGCTTATTGAACCATAACATCGGCCACTTCACAGATAATACCCACGCTTTGTGTCCCCAGAACCCATACGTATAGTGAACTTTTTCGGGTGTTAAACCGGCTTTAGTCAATTTTTCTGATATCTCTTCTTTTGAGTATCCCGGCCTTGCGTGTTCATCTACAAATGACTCCTCATCCCCGGCATCCTCTTCGGAATAGTGAGAGGGGGAGTGCATCAAAAAGTAACCGTCAGGTTTTAATACTTTCGAGAGGTTTTCCATCACCCTCACATCCTCTTCGATATGCTCAAGAACATCAATACAGATGATCAAATCATACTTTTCATCGCTTTCATACCGGAGCAGATCAGCTTCCTGAAAGGAAATATTCCCACTCTCTATATCTGAAGAAAAATAGTATTGACAATCTTCCAGGTAGTCCTTTTTTACATCAACGGCGTGCACCTCAGCCTTTTTGAAAGTCGAAAGGATAAATCGGTCATACTGACCAAATCCGCTGCCGGCATCAAGCAGTTTCCATTTACCTTTGGCGTCGAGCTCAGAACCAATTTTTCTCAATATTTTGCGGATATGCCAGCTCCTGAGAAAAAAAAGGTCAAGAAGCGCATAAAAAACTCTTCTTAAAAATTTAGAGCTTCGAATAATGCTCGCAAAACGGTCTTTTACCGGATCGTAGGCTATTCTGCTCATGTCTCTGTTTTTTCAGAAATATTGGGTTTTTGCTTCTTTACCTCACCTCTGTTCAGCAGCTCACCCAAAAATCCTATCGAAAAGAATTGCACTCCAACCATCACCAGCAGCAGTCCAAGAAACAGCAACGGCCTGTTGGCGAGCGGTTCACCCAGAAATAATTTCAAATACACCAGGTAGAGATTAATGACAACACCAACTACTAGAAACAGTATTCCGAAGAGACCAAAAAAGTGCATCGGCCGCTGAATATACCGATTGATAAACAACAGCGTAATTAAGTCTAAAAAACCGTTTAAGAAGCGGGAGATACCAAACTTGGTCTTGCCAAATTTTCGGGGTCGGTGTTTTACAACTTTCTCTTCAATCTTATCAAAACCGTTCCATCTGGCCAGAAGCGGCACGTAACGGTGCATCTCGCCATATAGGTAGATGTTATCAACAACCTCTCTTTTATACGCCTTCAGCCCACAGTTAAAATCGTGCAGTTTTATACCGGTTACCCATCTGGTTACGGTGTTGAAGAACCGCGATGGTATTGTTTTTGTGATGGGATCGTGCCGTTTTTTCTTCCACCCACTGACCAGATCAGCTCCATTTTCAAGCTGTCGGATCATATCCGGAATTTCATTTGGATCGTCCTGCAGATCAGCATCCATGGTTACAACAAACCGACCAGAAACCTCATCAAAACCGGCTTGCAACGCATCACTTTTTCCATAATTACGCCTCAGACGTATACCACGAATTCTGTCATCTTTTGAGGATAATTCTTCAACAACTTGCCAGGAATTGTCGCGAGACCCGTCGTCAACAAAAAGCAGTTCGTAGCTATAACCGGCTGTTCCAATAGCGTCGTGAACCTGTCTTGAAAGTTCAAAAAGTGATTGTTCCTCATTTAGCAATGGGACCACAATACTTATATCTGGCAGATTCGAAACCTTTTTTTCGTAGTTATCTATTTTTTTTCCCTGCAATGATTTACAAATTCTTTAATTTAACAACAGCAGTGTCTACCTTAACTTTAAGATAAGCTGAAAATAAAGGATTTCCGTGCCATGAAGAAATTGTATTACTCAATCGGTGAAGTGAGTGAAATCACCGACATAGAACCGCATGTACTTCG
>CAZHUP010000237.1:0-4218 GCA_964535495.1 uncultured Rhodohalobacter sp. | reverse complement strand
CTCATGGATACAATGGGTACGTTTTGCAAAATACGACCTTCATTTTCTTCTACTATTCGAATGATATCCTCATTCTGGTCTGTCTGAATGTCGTACAGCACCAAGTTTGGCATATCATCAGAAAACTGAAGATCGATCCGCTGAAGGATGGCATCCTGTGACAGGTAGAGCGTTCCGATCAACAGCATTCCCATCCCGAGGGTGGTCATCAGCATGGAGGTTTGATTGTTGGGACGGAAAAGATTGGCCGTTCCCTGCCGCCATACATAGGTGAACGACTTCAGGCGAAGACCTTTAATACCGGCCATCAAAAGTGAGGCTGTGGCCCTAAGCAGAATCACAAAGATAATCATGCTTAGTGTAAAAACTCCGGCAACCATCAGGCTTTCGGTCAGAAAGGTGATTATCATTACTAAAATAGCCAGCGTAACAGCAATTGTTATGCCCTTAACTTTAGATGATAGAGCCCGGATGGGTGAATAATCACTGTTTCTGAGCGTCATCATTGGGGATACTGTGCTTATTCCGGCCAGTGGGAGCAGAGAAAAGACAACACTGATGACAATTCCCGTAACCAATCCAAGTCCTATGGCTTGAAGGGAAATGGCCTGAACAATTTCAAAAGGGAGCAGATCTGCAAAAAGAGTCGGTAAATAGAATTGGAGGATCAATCCAAACCCCGTTCCTATGGCTGCCCCGATGAAACCAAGCATTGAGATCTGAATAGCTACTGCTGCTAATATCTGTTCAGCCCTCATTCCCATACAGCGAAGGGTGGCTACCATTGACGTCTTTCTTTTCAGGTAAACATGCACTGCACTGGCTACACCGAGTCCGCCCAGGAGAAGTGCCACAAAGGCGATCAGTCCTAAAAACTTGCTCAGGTTTGAAATGATTTCGTCAAAATCTTCTTTGCGCGACTCAACCGTATCATAGCGTACACGATAATCACTTCGGAATTCTCGCAGTCCCTCAACGGCAGATGCAATTGTTTCCGGGTCGTCAAACTGAAAATAACTTTTGTAGGTAACCCGGCTGCCCCGATCGAGCAGTGGGGATCCTTCCAGGAGGCTTTTGGAGAGATAGACTCTTGGTCCGATCAGCGAAAATGCTGCGGCTTCCCCCGGTACGGAGATTAACTCACCGGTGATTGGCAGATAGATATTTCCAACCTGAATGCTGTCGCCCGGTTGCAGATTGAACTGTTTCAGGGCAGACTGTTCAACGAGTGCGCCTCCTTCATTTTGATACCGTTTTGCAGCATCAGCAGGGATGGTCTCAATTTCTCCGTAAATGGGGTAAGGTCCGTCTATGGCACGGATTTGCGAAAGCCTGTTTTGGCCTTCTGACCCATAGATAACCATGGAACTGAACTCAATGGCTTCAGCAGTGCTTCCACCGATTGAATCTAAGTATGATTCTATGGCTTCCGGATAGGGCTCATTCATCCGCACTTCAAGGTCTGCTCCCAGGAGTTCACGGGACTGATCATCAACCGTTAGCAGTACATCATTCCGGAATGAAAGTATGGCCACCAGAGCTGCAACCCCGGCAATTACAGCAGATGTATATAGAAAGAGGCTTTTCCACTGCGGACGCGCATCGCGCCAGGCAAGTTTCCAGCTGAATGGATTTAAAAGTTCGCGAATCAGTTTCATCCGGCCGGTTTGATTTCAGCGTTAATGATCTCTTCTGATTCAAACTCTGATTCTATCTCATCAGAAATGGTATCCTTGTAGATTACACCACTTTTCAGTTCAATAATCCGGTCGCATTTTTCAGCCAGTTCACGATCATGCGTTACAATAATCAGGGTAGTCCCCGATTTTTGATTCAGGTCAAAAAGAAGATCTTCAATCTGTTCCCCGGTCTCGCTGTCGAGGTTACCCGTGGGTTCATCGGCAAAAAGTATTCCCGGTTTGTGAATAAACGCCCGGGCCAGCCCTACACGCTGCTGTTCTCCACCTGAAAGCTGATTTGGATAGTGGTGAAGGCGCTCTTCCAACCCTACCTGCGTAAGTAGTTCTTTCGCCTTCTGTTCCACTTCGCGATAGGGAGTACCGCGCAGCTCAACAGGCACCATTACATTTTCGAGTGCAGTAAGTGTGGAAATGAGCTGAAAGGATTGAAATACAAAACCGATCTGTTCGTTTCGTACATTATTCAGTTCATCCTCCTTCATGTTTGAAATGGGTTGTCCGTTCAGAACTACCCGGCCGGAGGTTGGGCGATCGAGCCCTGCACATAGACCTAAAAGTGTGGTTTTACCACTTCCGGATGGCCCAACAATAGCGCATGAGATTCCTTTTTTAACATCAAAAGAGACATTATCTAAAACTGTGAGTTTATGATCTCCGCTCTTAAAGGTTTTTGTTACATTTTCGGCAGACAGAATGGAACTGTGGTTCATTGATAATCAGTTGGTTAGGAAACATTCAGACAAACACGTTGTACTACGTAAAACATTCCTCTTAAAGTATTTTATTTAGTTATGAATTTTAAACGAATCGGGTTATTAAAGGTTGCAATATTTTTATGCGGCCTTACGCTATCTGTGAGTGCTTTTGCTCAGGAAAAACAGATTTTAATTTTTGGTGACAGTATTGCGGCGGGGTATGGTTTGGAAGAGGATTTTGCCTTTCCTGCGATTATTCAGCAAAAGATCGATTCATTGGGAATGAATCATAATGTGGTGAATGCCGGATTAAGCGGGGAGACATCCGCCGGAGGACTCAGAAGAATAGACTGGGTATTGCAGCAACACGTTGATGTGTTTGTTCTGGAGCTGGGCGGAAACGACGGTTTGAGAGGAATAGATCCCGAGAATACAAAACAGAATCTGCAGGGCATCATTGATAAAGTTGCAGAGCAGTACCCCCAAGCGGATATTATTTTAACCGGGATGGAAGCTCCGCCAAATATGGGAGAGCAGTACACTAGTCGTTTTCGACAAATATTTTATACGCTTGCCGAAGAGAACGACGTGATTTTTATGCCATTTGTTTTAGAAGATGTGGCCGGTGATCCGGAGTTAAATCAAGCGGATGGAATTCATCCGACTGAGGAGGGACACAGAGTGATTGCGGAGAACTTGTGGGAGTATCTGAAGGGTGTGTTGTGATTCAATTCAGGCTGCAAGCTTTTAAGCAGAGTTCGATAGTTGAATTTTGTATGTAAAAGTCCCCCTTATTAAAGGGTTCCTCTTTTATCCCGCGAAGCGATATTTAGGGGGATGTTTATCAGAATGTGTAAAAATTCGATGGACACCCCTCTAAATTTCGTTTCACGTGTCGCTAACACTCGGTGCCCCTTGTTAGGGGAGACTTCTTTCTTAGGTTATTGAAAAAAATATTAAACGAACTGAGGTTTTTAAGCTCCAAATTTCAACCTTGAAATAACTATACCTGGAAAATGAATCTTGGATTGGTGATGACAGAAAAGGATAAACAACTTGCTCAGCGTTTTCTGCGGCTTTGCGTTGAATGCGGGCACGAAATGGAGTGATGTGATGTTGAGAACGTAGCTGTCAACAAACTTTGAAATTGACTTATGAAACTTGTACTAATCTTAATTACGATCCTATTTACTATGACTGATAAGGCAGAAGCTCAGAATGAGAATTATGAAACGGCGGTGTTTGGTGCCGGCTGTTTTTGGTGTGTAGAGGCTATTTATCAGCGCGTAACCGGAGTGGTGGCTGTTGAATCGGGATATGCAGGCGGACATGTTGAAAATCCAACCTATAATGAGGTGGTATCAGGTAAGACAGGCCACGCCGAGGTGGCAAAAGTTACATTTGACCCCGATCAGATCTCATTTGAAGAGCTGCTTGAAGTGTTTTGGCACACGCACGATCCGACAACGCTGAACCGTCAGGGTGCGGATGTGGGGACTCAATATCGATCAGCAATTTTCTTCAATTCACTTGAGCAGAAAAAAATTGCGGAAGAGTCACTGAAAAAAACGGATGCATCGGATTTGTGGAACAATACGATTGTGACGGAAATTACGCCGCTTAGTAACTACAGTACGGCTGAGGATTATCATCAGAACTATTTTAACAACAATCCTAACGCGGGCTACTGCTCTGTTGTGATTGCGCCAAAGCTGGCGAAGTTCAAAAAGGATTTTCCGCACCTGCTGCAGGATTCGTTGTAGTTAAAGACCTGTCAGCGTTCGGTGAACCTGACAGCGTCTGATTTTTCGCAGAGTTATGCA
>CAZHUP010000236.1:0-4226 GCA_964535495.1 uncultured Rhodohalobacter sp. | reverse complement strand
TGGAGCCGGGCAAAAAACGTTTTCCGAACCGATGGATAGTTTTGAAGAATCAACCCCAGGAATTCGGAGAACCGGTCGGTGTGCTCAGCTACCTCGCTGACTTTTTGCAATTCATCGCGTTTGAGGAACTTATTGAAGTTCAGAATCACCAGTCGGCTCAGCACGGCCGCATCATTCGGCTTATCGTTTCCGGTCATCACCACGCATGCTTTCATCGGTGTCTCGATGGTTTGATGATCGGTGCTCTTCTTGGCCATGGCCGTTCCGATCCGATGGTACCAGTTCAGAATGTTGCTGGTCATGTCCGGGGCCTGGGAATTGGTCTCGTGGTTCCGGTAGTCGTCCAAGAAAAAGGGAAACGAACGCGGCAGCGTCATACGGCGAATCACACTTTTCACTGTATTCTGTTTGGAGACCGATTGCCGGTTCCCGTTCTGATAGCCAAACAGCGCCATAAACCAATCCATGCTGGTACTTTTTCCGGTCCCGCGCTCGCCAAACTTAAAGAGAATCGGAAATCCATCCAGCTTATCAATGATCTCCCGGCTAAACACACACGCCACCGCATAGCCCAGCGTGGTTCGAACGTTGAGCGACCCGTTAAACTGCTCCCACAGCAGAAACTTCTCAGTCAGCAGCTGACATGTATCCTCCTTTGGAACTGAAAGCACCGGCGGCATCACCTGCTCGCTGCCACTTGGGCACACCAACAGCTTGTTCTTGGTTTGAATGCGAAGGTTCTCATCGGCCTGGATAAATTTACCTTCCTTGAGACTATACAGACCGTTTTCAAACAGGAACTCTCCGGGGCTGTATTCTCCCCAGGAGTTCAGGTTGCGTAGCGTGGGATACTTCTGCTCATTGATCAGAAAGGCGTGGAACATATCAAAGTGATGGTTCTGGCCGATGAACTTGATGAATCCTTTGGAGACCAGGAAACTGGAAAAGCGGGTCTTGGTCGTCAGCTCCTCGTGAGTTACTTCGGTCACCACCTGCTTTCCATGTTTATCATTTAATTCCAGTTTATACCGCACCTCTTTGTCGTCTGCCATTCGCCCCTGCTGCTCGGTCACATACTCGATCGCTTCCAGCACACGAACTTCACAGTCTACAATTTTAGTCAGTGAATCCAGATAATCCTGATGATTTTTGGGGATTTCACTCTTCTTTTTAAACGGATGGTAATAGCAGCCACCGGACATATTTACGATGGACGCCGGAATAAAGGATTTCTCCTCATTCGGTAGAAACCGCTCTTTTGCCATCTGAAGATTGGCTTCTAAGTTATTTGGTATGTCAAGTTGCTTGGCTATACTTTGCAGTAGCTTCTTAGACGGGGGACGATTCGTGTTCTTGCCTTTTCGCAACGCTTTTGGAATCCACCCGGCTTGTTTTGCCAGAGTGTAGATCGAGTCATTTAAATAGTCATCCAGCGTATGCAGCTGGTAGGACGTTAGGCCAAGGCCATCCCAGAAATCATCGAACAGCCCCGGAGGACTGTTCTTTGATTTATGATACCATTCAATCGCCAGCTCTCTGCCCTGCTCCGGATACACTGTTTTCAAAGCCGTGCAGACGCGCGACTCATCAACGTTCGGTGGCAGGTAGTAGATCGCTTCTTTGAGATCGGGCTGGTGATGCTCAATCCTGGATTGATTTGCCGGTGATTGGTTTATCGTACAATCTGATTCATCCATACTGTAGTTTTTCGATTGATTCATGCTACTCACAGATTGGATTTAGAGTGCCACTCATCCACTCCGATCGAAGCATATCCCAGTGGTAGACGTATGTGGTAGATATCTCCTGGTACTCCACGTATTCATCGAGCCTCAACTCTTTCAGGATCGCATCAGACAAGTTGAAAATTCGTTTCACCATATGATGAGGTACCATTGCGATGATCGATGGATCAAGCATAGACTTTATCATGTTGAGCTTTTCTGCTGATATAGGTTGGCTATTGCCATCCTGAATAGTATGCGCCATAAGCCTGGCCATAATCGTCAGGCCACTTTCCATGCGTAACTGCAGATCCGTCAACTTGAGCTCGTCTACATTTACGATGATCGTTCTCGGAATTGAATCGGTAATACATTGCAGCCAATTGCCAAGGTCTGTTCCGTTGTCTTTCATTACAAGTGATTCCATGCTATTCATTGTTGGTACCTCCATTAATGGTTGAACGTTTATCGGTGAGTGAGGGGCGTTTTGCCCGGCGAATGCGGAGCGCTTTAGCTGCGCTTTGAAGGTCTTCACCAGACCAGACCCTGCGGCCGCCAATTTTTTCGGGAGCGTCAATCGCATGAGCTCGCAAAAGATTATCAAGGTCGTAGTAGGTAACCTTTTGTTTGAGCTGTTGAGACAGAAACTCGGCGGCTTCGCCGGAGGTTAGGTAATGTTTGATATGCATAATTTATGAGTTGAATTACAGTTTAAAAGCCAGCTGTATTGCGTGGCTCGCTGTAAAACTCTCACAAATTTGAAAGCTTGGTGCGGAGGATGGTTTTTTCACATCTCCCGCACAAAGAATTCAATAAATCACCAGGAGGTAAGTGGGAAGTTCAGGTCCGCTTTGACGCGATCTTCAAAATGATCGTTTAAAGCTTTTTTCACTAATCCCTCAATAACCAAGGGAGGGTATCCACCTTTGGCAACATGAGGTTCCGGAAATTTGAGAACAGAGGTATTCAACAGGTTACTGCCGGAGATCTCGATGCTGTTTTCAAGACCATTCCTGAAATTGTAAAGAGATAGAACTTCAGATACCTCGGAAAGGGTAAGTGAATCCTGTTGAAGATTTGGCCCATAGTTCGGATCCGAATAGTAAATGACAAATCTTACATCCTGAAGAACTTTCACTACTGCACTATAAATCAGCATGTCATACGACACGGATTCAGCCATTGTAAGCAGCAGTACACCATGAATAAAATTTCCAAATTGGGATAGGGGAATCTGCTCTTCCTGAATAGACCAAAGTATCTCATATCTGTATAATAATATGTCTTCCAGAGTTTGATTGTTCACATTCTGAACATCCATTTTCTCACCGAAAACGGATCTTGAGGATGATAGAGCATGATCTTTATTCAATGGAATGCTGAAATCAATGTATCCCGGTATAAGTAACTGTGTTGAAAGCTCGCTTTTGTTAAACTCTGAGTATAGAGACTCAATTTTCTTTAAAATTCGAATCAGGCCAAACGTGCCGGTCTTTGCATTTGGAGTCAGTGTGTTTCCATAAACGGAGGAGAGCTGGCAGGCCAATGGATTAAACTGATGATCCAGTTGATTCCCCGGCGTCAGGTCATTCATCCATGACGGCAGAAGCTTGAGTGACTGAACAACCATTGTTTGAAACTCCCTAAATTGATCCGATAAATAGACAGGCTGCCTCTGATCACTGCATCCAAATGGGTTGAGGTACTTGTGGTATTCCATCAAGGGATCAACGCAGTTTCCATCCCGATTTGCAAATGGGTGTTTTGAAAGCAGACGCTGAGTCACTTCATCTTTATGGCCGTCACTATTCAGATACATTGTAATCGCATCGATTACTTTTCCGGTCGCATAGATTTTATCGACGTCCGAATGTTTGTCATCTATACCCAGCTTCCGGTTGGTATAGTCGCGGGCCATAGATCCGCTGATATTGAGTGCATCGGTAACCAGGTCTTCTATCGAGGGATTCCCGTCGCGTTTACTGGCGGTATAGACCTGTTTGAATGTAGATTTGGAGGTATCACTCTTAACATTTAATTCGATGATGGCATCATTCTCTTTCAAATACCGGAGGAATCGGCTGAAGCGATGGAAGTGCAGCTTTACACTGCGAATTGACTTATCCTCATTTAAATGCTGGACCTTCTTTGTACTTGCCAATGACGTTGCTCTAATGAAGTTTCTGTTTTCAAAAATCGTGAAATGATAGGAATATTTTTGATGATAATTGAAAAGAACTTTGTAGAAGTAATTCGTAAAGCCTTATATTCAAATTCTTAATTACAAATCGAGTAATTGAGTCGTTCTTTAACACAATGGAAGCAGCATTTTAGTTAGTAAATCGTTAGTAAAATGGCCCAAAATTTGGGAAACAGAACTACGATCTACGCTCTCAACGAAGTTGAAAAAGTGCGCTCTAAGTGGTTAAAAATAAAGAAGTTACAGTTTTAGCCTCGGTGGCGGAATTGGTAGACGCGTTGGACTTAAAATCCAATTGGTAT
>CAZHUP010000235.1:0-4227 GCA_964535495.1 uncultured Rhodohalobacter sp. | reverse complement strand
CATAGAGAGGAGCAGGGTGAAAATAACAAATATGGAGCTGATGGTCTGCTTCATGATCTATTGAAGATAAAATTGTCCGAAATAAAGATCAATACAGTCGGTAGAATAACATCAATTAAATTCAGAAATGCATTTACAAAAAAAAGCCACCCATTATAAATGGATGGCTTTTGGAAGTAAGAACTTATTGAATAAATCAGATGGCTTGCGACTGGGTCGCTCTGTTTCCATTAGAGTCTGTAACTGTAATTGTAACAGAATCAGCACTTCCTCTGGTTCGAAGTTCAGTTTCACCTGAGGCACTTCCACCACTGACATTGTAGGTTGCGCTATCTACAACATTGCTGCCATCCAGCATTTCTATAACCACAGTGTCCAGATCACCGTCTGCGTCAGATACTGTCCAGTTTGTGGTTGTTCTCAGCCATGGTCCGGATGTGCGGGAACTTACAGAGAAATTGTCAACAACTGGGTCGTTATTGCCAACATCACCGTTATCTCCTCCATCATCGGAAGAATCACTTACAGAAACACTCTGTGTTGAGCTGTCTGTTGCACCTTCATCATCAGTTACTGTAAGAGTAACTGAATATGTTCCGTCTGCGCTATATGTATTACTGACTGTAACACCTGAACCTGAATTCCCATCACCAAAGTCCCAGCTATAGCTTGTAATGGTCCCATCGCTATCCGATGAACTGCTGCCATCAAAATCGCATGTCAGATCAGTACACTCATAAGTGAATGAAGCTGTTGGAGGTTCGTTCGTTGAACCGTCATCACCACCAGAACCATCATCACTGCCATCCAGGAGACTGAAAACCATATGGTTTTTAGCAGTACTTGAATTGGTTACAATATTTTTGGTACTATACTGAGTAATAACATCATACACTTCCTGTGTACTTGCAGTAGTATTATTTTGCAAATACAAAGCAGCAACACCGGCTACGTGCGGGGCAGCCATGCTTGTACCGCTGATGGTATTTGTAGCTGTGTCACTGGTATGCCATGCGGAGGTAATACTAGCACCCGGTGCAAACATATCCACGCAGTCTCCATAATTTGACCAGCTTGTTTTACTGTCGTCATCATTTGTAGCACCAATTGTATATGCTTTTTCAGCACCTGCGGGAGATGATCCGCAAGCATCCTGAGCACGACCAATAAAGTCTCCGTTACCTGCAGCAACTATTGTAGGTACACCTGCATCATACATTCTTCCAACGGCATCATCTACTGATTCGCTGCTTCCGCCACCCAGTGACATATTTGCTACTGATGGCCCTGATGCGTTTTCCGCTACCCAGTCCATACCTGCAATTACTCCACTAAATGTACCTGATCCGTCACAGTCAAGGACCCGGACGGCAATTAGATTTACATCCTTAGCTACACCATATTCAGCTCCACCCACTGTGCCTGCAACATGTGTTCCATGGCCGTTACAGTCGTTTCCATTTTGTCCGTCATCAAAGGCATCAAAGTAAAAGTTTGTACTAACTCTTCCCTGAAAATCTTCGTGCGTATAGAGAATACCTGTGTCAATTATATAAGCATCCACTCCGGTCCCTGAGGAGTTATAGACATATTGATCATCAAGTGGTAGCTCTCTCTGGTCTACTCTGTCGAGTCCCCAGGTTGGATTGTTCTGTACGGTTGATGATGTGGTTACAACTCCATCTTTTTCAACTCTTACTACCCGGTGGTCTTTTAACAACCCTTCTCGTGCAGCTTGTGAAATTTCACCCGCAAAACCCGAAAGCAATGTTCGATATACAAAATCGGGTTTAATATCGTATTCAGCGGCTACTTCAGCAGCATCAGTCTTAGGTTCTAATGTGACAATGAATCTATTGGGAATGTGAGCATGATCTGCAGAAGTAGACATTTCATATGTACTCTGAGAACGTTCAGATAGATTTTCTTCTGAACTTATCATTTGACTACCCTGGTCACAGGATATAAAAATGAGGAGCATTAAAGGAAGGATTAAACTTAACTTATTCTTCATGTTGATAGGTTTGGTTTAATATTTACAAATCGAAACATTGAATGATGATGTTAGGTCAGTATTTCGATTAATTCCTCCTTAAGATATTATCTCAATGTGCAAAGTCAAGAAATAACAGTCTTTTGTAATATTCGTCAGGTTGGCTTTGTGCAAGCTCCAATTGTAAAAGGGTATTAATAATAACAGGATGACTCTTAAATGATGAGGTTATTTTTTTGAGGATTATTTAAACAACTAAAAATAGGTTTAGTAATTTTTCTAAAATTAGGAAATAGGTGGCGAGCAGCGGTTCTGATTTTATGATGTTTCCTAGTCAGACTTAACAAGTATATCTTTTATCACTACCATCTGAAGATTGGGTGAATTTTGATCAAAATTTTTTGCTGTATTAAGGTTTCGTATTTTCAAGCAAAGTTGAGAGATGTAACACTTTGAATATGAGATTCATAAAAAAACCGTCATTTGCACTACTTATTTTATTGTTAGTAACCTTGCTACTATCGGTGATAGAGGTTTCGGCCAGGCAGGCCAACAGTGGTGTAACCTTAATGGAGTGGGAACAGAGAACGCTCAACTTTATGCTGGACCGCAGCCACAATTATGGCGGTACTCTCTACAATCGCGGACTTTTTCGGGAAAATATCAACCTGATGAGCCCTGAGCATGAAATTGATCTGTTGACCTATCGATATACAATGGCTGATGATTACAACTGGTTCATGGCTGATCAGGCATACCGTTTATCAGCAGGAAGCTTGAATGCCACAGATTTTTTTGTTGAAAACAGGATTAAGTTCAACTATTCATTTAATGAGAATCATACGCTTATAGTTGATGGAACTCATGAAGAGAAGCTGCGGGCCGACCGCTTCCTGTTTCGATTGGGATATGAATACAGGTTGAATCAAGATCATACAATAGGAGCTGAACACACACTTACAAACAGTAAGTCGGACCTGGACCTGACTCTGTTTTACAGGTACGGAGATTTTGAATCCGGGATGATTCAAGCCGGAGTAACCTATCTGGATTGGGGCGCAAATGTAGTTCAGGATCTGGCGGCAGGAAGTGCCAATCAATGGAATGATCGCTATAAAACCACCTATCAGTATGAACGGCGCCCATTACTGTTTAATCTGAAATTGGTCTCCCCAACGGTTAATAATTTCAGAGCTGAGCTGTTGGCCGGGATTCAGACTTTTTCTGAGAGGGAGGTTAGTTCCACAGAGTTTGAAAACTATGATTACGGGGATGAAGAGTGGGCTCACTATGTAGGAGCTTTGGTTCAGTATTTTCACCCGATTGGGGTTGCAGGGTTTACATATCAAAGAAAATTTTCAAAACTCAGAAGGCAGCCGTTGCCGGGATCAGATTTTGAGAATGATTTTTTCACTCGCCAGTACAGCGATTCAGGTGGGTTCTTTGTTACCGGAAATTACCGAAAGTTTAGTGTGGAGCAGTGGATGTGGCTGGAGCGGATTGTCGATCAGCTGCAGGGAGAAGCCGTGCCTGATGATATATCGCCGGATTATCTGGAGAATGTTCGCCGCCCGTTTGATTTTGAGGAGTATCGCCTGAAGATGAAGAGCCGTGTTTTATACGGTTCATCTGAAAAGGGTATTCAATTGGGTCTGGAGTTTCATGCAGACTACAGATACTTACAGGGAGAGGATGACCCCAATACGGGTATTCGAGACTATACATTCCGAAGAGTGTATCCGATTGTGAGAGAAAGAAATGATCGAATTACGTTTTCCATTGGCTATAGGTTTAATCCAAATGTATACCTGACTGGCGGAGTTTCATACGACGTAGATGGAGATAAGGAATCAGGAATTGGATGGCCGAGAGAAGATACAACACGGTTCGACGGTGGTTTTGGGAGACTGTCTGTGGAGTGGTGATTTTTTCGGTGAGATGTGAGAGGCCAGATGCGAGAAATGAGTGCATTCGTTGCATAGACATGGTATTTCTATTTGTTTTCAATTTGGCATGTTGAAGGCTGAAATGGTAAGGAGAGTTATTTCTAGTTTAATCCTTACAGAAATACCATGTTTACGTAGAAGTCGATTATCCGGCCTGAATCTCCTTCAGCTTACTAAGAGCCCGTTCATTGAGATTTGAGAAGATATCCTCAGGGATATCGCCAACCGTATATTTCATCCGAAGCCAGACGATGTAGGTTGCCATCACATCTTCGTAGCAGTAGTGCT
>CAZHUP010000234.1:2998-4239 GCA_964535495.1 uncultured Rhodohalobacter sp. | reverse complement strand
GCACCATACTCCACTATCACATGATCAAAAACAGATCCAGCATTGCTATTGTTTCTGAACTCTATGGATCCCCAATCTCCCGGTGCCGGAGTAGCCTCGGCAGACGTAAGTAGAATCATATTGCCTTCCACACCGTCCGCAACCAAAGCACCATCGATTAAAAGCGATACTCCACTGCTCATTTCCACAGTAACTCCGGGCTCAATGGTAAGTGTAGCCCCACTTTCTACAGTTACTGTATTCTGAACTGAAACCGGAGAGTCAACTTCACTCCACGTTGTGTTCTCTGTTATATCTGAATTGACTGTAATTTGCGCAAAAGAATTAGGCGCAAAAATAAAAATCAATAGAGTTGCTACAATAGTAAACGTTGTTTTCATACCAGCTGGATTTTGTCTATAGATTGCATGCTTATCTTCCCCAATTCGACTGAAATCTGCGTAATACTATATTCCTGAGAATACACTGATCTCAATATTTTATATCGATTTACGAATGAGTACCCGGCTTATACCGGTTGGTCTTTTAGTAGATAAGCGTAAACTGATTAGAATAGCTGTCATTTATTTTCAGGCACCAAAGTCGGCCTTGAGTAGCATCATACCACAACTGCTCATCCGGATATTTATGAAATGGCAATTAGGAGAAATAAAAACAAGCTTTAAAGAAGGGGCAATTTTCCAATCATGTTTCTTATTGACCTCAAATTTCAGATAAAAAGAGTCATAATTTCATGAAGCCTTGGAGACCATAAGTAAATAATAAACAGAGTCTTTATAAACCTGTCAGAAGTGAGGAAAGATATTCATGACAGAACTATTTCTGTCTGAGGTTAATAGAGAAAGGCTGATTATAGTTTCAACTTGAAAGTCTCGCCTCTACAGATGCAATTTTCTCTTTAGCTGTTATGACCAATGAATGTTGATCGTCAAAATTTTCCAAAAATATATTTAAAGCGTTCTGATAATTCTGTTTTGCAACATCCATGTCTCCTTGCAATTCGTGATATTTGCCAAATTGTAAATAATGCCTGCCAACTCTGAAGTGTGTTTCAGGATATTCATCCTTAAATATTTTTGAGGCTTCATTGAAAGTTCGAAAGGCATTTTCATAATCACCCATATCTCTTTTTACAACAGCAAGCATGTGCAAGTCGATGGCAACTTCTGCATGGGTCTCTCCATATAAGGATTTGTCTATTTCAACTACTGTTTTAAACAGATCCCTGGCCTCTGAATAAT
>CAZHUP010000234.1:0-2898 GCA_964535495.1 uncultured Rhodohalobacter sp. | reverse complement strand
GTTACGATATTTCTATGTAAGTCGTCGTAAAGATTTTCATAGAATTCATTGGCCTGTATTAGCAACTCTTCTGCTTCTGAATAATTTCTTAGCTGAATATGCACGTCAGCAAGACTGCTTTTAATATTATACCTGCCTTCCCCATTTGATAAACCAGCACTTACATACAAGCTATCCGTAAGTTCATACGCTTCTATGGCTTCATAATAGTTTCCAAATTTAGCAAGTATCTGCCCATACCTACCATGCATATCCGCTCTTTGTTTGTCAGTCCGATCCGAAAGATTTTCAAGAATCATCAATGACTCTTCCAGTAATTCCTTTGAAGCGTTCAAGCTATCTGCATTACTCATGAGATCAGACATTTGGCCAAGGCCGAAAACATATTCAGCACTCTGTTTTCCATAGTACTCTTCAGTCTTATCCATCAGTCTGTTGTAAACCAAGTAAGCTTGATCGTAATCCTCTATGTTTCTGAGAGTATTTCCTATGGCGTACATCAGTTCAAAATATACTTCCGGATTGTCATCAAATTCGTTCTCAATTTTATCAACTCCGGCAGTAATTGCATCGCTTACAGTGAGATTAATATTTGCGAAGTTGGGCGAATCAGGATTATTCGCAGAAAATATATCGATCATAAAATCTTTGATCTGAGTTGCTTTATCTGCTTCTAACTGGGCAATTCTTTTCTCTTCGTTAATATTATTCACATAGATTGCAGATAAACCCATAAATGCCAAAGCAACTACAGCAGCAAAAGTAAATTTTGTTCTGTTTCTTCTTAATAATTTCGATAAACGGTATTTAATTGTCGTTGTTTTTGCAGACACCGGTTTACCGATTTCATACAAATCTAAATCATTTTTAAAGCTCAAGGCAGTTCTGTACCTGTTCTCAGGTTTTTTCTCAAGTGATTTTAATATGATTGCTGACAGGTCATCACTTAAAAACCGATGAAACTTTTTAATACCTGAAGACCTTTCTGCACAAATCTCAGCCTTGACTGAATCGTTTAAACGTGAAAACTTTTTCTTAGGAAGCTCAGGCTCTTTGTACAGTATTGCTTCCTGTATTTCAAAAAATGACTTGTTATTAAAGTTGAGGGGGTAACTTCCATAAATTAGATAGTATAACAGTACTCCCAGAGAATAAACATCAGACGAAGTTGTAACAGTTTTTTCTGATAACTGTTCTGGTGAGGAATACCGAGGGGTAACTGATAAAGTACGCGTTAAATCAACTTTACCGTCCGATTCCGGGTTCAACATTTTGGCTATGCCATAGTCCAGAATTTTAATATCCCCATTCTTGGTAACAAAAATATTATCCGGCTTCAGGTCTCTGTGTATAATCAGATTTTCATGTGCATACTGAACCGCATCCAGAACCTTTTTAAATAGCTCAAGCCTCTCACCAACTGTTAAACGGTGCTCATTGCAGTAGACATCGATAGGAACTCCATCAACGTACTCCATGATTAAGTAGGGCTTACCGTCATCTGTTACACCGCCATGGTAGAGGCGCGCTATTCCCGGGTGATTAAGGGACGCCAGTACATTTCTTTCGTACCTGAACCTGTCGATGTTCACTTCAGAGTACATTCCGTCTTTAATCATTTTGACGGCCACATCCTGCTGGAATTCTCCATCAGCACGTTCAGCATGGTATACTGCACCCATCCCTCCAACAGCTATCAATTCTTTGATCCGATACTCCCCTATTTTTTGTCCTTTTTTTAAAGGATCTAAGCTCAGATTTGAAGTATCGAAGTTGTCGGCAATTTCATTAATTAATTCACTTCGTTTAGATAACCAATCAGAAGATTCAGAGACAGATTTTAGTATTGATGTAACTCTCTCTTTGAGCTTTTGATCACCCTTACACTCCTGTTCGATCAGGGTGAGCCACATGTCTTCGGGTTCTGAAAGAATTGTATCTAATACTTTTTCAACATTTTCCCAGTCTGCCATAAAACAAAATTACTATTCACCTTCCAATCCCTTCAACTCCTGATAAAGCCACCCTCTTGCTTTTAGCCAATCCCGGTGTACAGTGCTTTCAGACACATCTAAAACCTCTGCCACTTCTTCAACTTTCATCCCCCCAAAAAACCTCATCTCTACTACATCACTGAGTCTGGGATTAAGCTTCTCCAGTTTTTTCATTGCATCATCAATGTCTATTAGCTCCTGGAGATCCTGCTGTTCTGATTCTATCAGCCCATCAACGTACGTGTACTTTTCAAAATCGCGTCCGCGTTTCTGCGCTTTCTTTTTTCGTGCATAGTCGATTAAGATTTGCCGCATGCAGCTAGAGCAGATAGCCAGGAAATGACTTCTGTTTTGATAATCCACATCGGCCTGATTGATCATCTTCAGATAAGTCTCATGCACCAATTCTGTTTTCGAGTAGGTATGATCTTCCCCTTCCCGATTTATTCTGGCGCTGGCAATGTTTCTGAGCTGCTGATACACAAGTGGGTATACCTGATCGTATACATCTTCATCTTCACCCGCCCTTTTCAGAAGCTGGGTGATATCCTCTTTTTTAGACATCTGTAGTTGATTATGAACACCTTTTTTAGTGACTGTATTATCGCAGTTAATGGAGAGATTCACAAAAAAATTATACGATGCCTGACAGGTTAAGATTGGGATCTGAAAGAATTACTTAATTGTTGATTATTTCACGTGCTTCTTCAAAACGATCTGTTCGATGGAGAATCTCGATCAGAAACTCCCGCAGCATTTCATTTCGGCTTTCGATGCGCAGTTTAATTTTCCATCTGTCTGCCAATTCAGAAAGATTATTCATCAGATGGTAAGACTCTATAATTTTACGGTAAGCCTCTTCAGATTCCGGCTCTATACTCAGAGCTCTGTCGAAGGCTCTGCC
>CAZHUP010000233.1:0-4264 GCA_964535495.1 uncultured Rhodohalobacter sp. | reverse complement strand
AACAAACCAAAACTCAACAGATTCCGAAGTGGTCGAGCCTGCTTCTGCTTGGAATTGTATTCTTAACCACAGCATTTGCCATGGCCTGTACCGATATGCAGACTCAGCAGATATTTGATGAAGAAGAGCTTGACCTAATGACCCTTCCTGATCGGAATGGTGATCGAGGCTATCATCAGATACTTATTATTTTGGGTGAAGAAGGCCAAACAGATAAACATGCTGACGCTTTGGAACAGCTCAGATCTCTTGAAGGTCCTATTTACTCTATCACAACCGTACCGGGTGAGGATGCTGTAAGCCAGTTTGGAGATCGTGCCAGACATGGGGCAATTCAAATTAACACAAGAATTGATGCCGAATCTTACAATACGGTGTTAAGAGCCCTGGGCATGAATCCCGTAGATCCTGAATCGCTGAAACCCCAAAATAGTGCTTCCGCCTCTCAAGATGACTTCTTCGTTGTGGTTGAAGAGATGCCTGAACTAATTGGCGGACTGGCCTCGATACAAGAACAAATTCGATACCCGGAAATGGCTCGCCGTGCCGGAATTGAAGGGCGTGTTTTTGTCCAATTTATCGTGGATGAAAATGGGAATGTAGTCGATCCGCAAATTATTCGTGGCATTGGCGGAGGAGCTGATGAAGAAGCACTACGTGTTGTGAGTCAGGCAGAATTCAAACCGGGTATGCAGCGCGGTCGACCTGTAAGTGTTCAGTATTCGTTGCCCATCTCTTTCCGGTTAGCCGGTAGTGAAAATATACCTGAACAGACTTCTTTAGAAAACGAAAGTTCACTTGATGAAATATCTGTTACCGGTTATAGTGCTGAAGTAGAAGCTCCTGAAACGATGGAAAGAAGAATGATTGTAGAAGTTCGAAATAATGACGGAAAACTTACAGGTAAAGTACTGGATGGGGAAACACGTCAGCCTCTGGCAGGTGCAAATATCACCCTGGCAGGATCCAATGTAGGCTCATCTTCTGATATGGATGGTAATTTTTCTATCGATGTTGATGGTTCAGGTGAGTATGAGCTGATCTTCTCCTACATCGGTTACGAAAAAGCATCCTTGAGTATCACACGCTGAGCCATAGCGTGCGGATTGAAGAACCGGTTTCCGGTTCTTTACAAAAGCGGAATCCTTCACGGGGTTCCGCTTTTTTATTATTTGGGTTTTTCTATATTGACCTGCATCAATAAATCTCCAAATTTTACATGCATGTTTTCATCTGATCGCCTTTCTGCTATGATTTTCATTATAGTGTTACTGTTTGTTTTACTATCGTGTACATCCTCAAAAACAGTAGCGGTTACCGACCTGAATCAGCTCACTGTTTCTGTCGAGGAACCCAATTCAGAAAGTGAAAACTATAGTTTACAGATAAGCGGGTTTTCAGTTGAAGAGTCTGATCAATACGATGTGACTCTGTACCGATTGAATAACCATCACTGGGAGGATATTCTTTCGATTGAAGAGAGTAACAGCACGCAAGAGAGAACGATCCTGGCTGAAATCAAAAATGACCCTCAATCCTACAACAGGGTTTTATGGGCTCTGGGAAGCGAGCACTTTAAGAAACACTCTACCGATTACGAAAATCCGAAACCTACAGGAACTGACAGAGATGAAATGCCGGAACTTAAAGGCGGAATACAGGCTGTGATGTCTGAGGTAAGATACCCGGATGCATTAAACGGGATTGAGGGACGTGTCATGGTTGAATTAATAGTTACCCGATTCGGAGAGGTGAGCGAACCTGCAGTAGTCCAATCCCTCCATTATGCAGCGGATCGTGAAGCGATTCGGGCAATAAATCGCATGAAATTTTCACCGGGTGTTTTAGATGGATTACCCGTAAAAGTTAAATACACACTACCTGTATTTTTTAGAGAACCTTGATTTTAATAAACTTAATGGAAAATCGTAGACCTATAAAATCCACAATTATTTCAAAAAATTATTTCTGCTTTTTTTGAAACCCTTTCTCTATCATTACGTACCAAAGTGTAAAGCTCACAACTAAATTCATTTAGAAGGATAAATATCATGCCGGCTAAGCTCAGAAAATCTCGTACCGATAAAATGATTGCAGGTGTTTGTGGCGGAATTGCCGACTACCTGGGATGGGATTCAACCATCGTGCGAATTATCTTCCTAATTCTTGTCTTCTCATCCGTGGGAACCATGGTACTGTTCTATTTCATTCTGGCACTGATCATGCCGGATTAAAAATCCTTTTGGATTATAACTTACCGCTTACCATCTTTTCACAACCTGAATGAAAAGCGGTTCATTATGAAAATTGCCATTCTGGGTGAAACAACCCGTGCTTCGGCGTGGGAAAAGCACCTGAGAAAATTATCAGTCATAACAGAAGTTGTCATAACAACATCCATTCCTGCGCGGAATAGTGTTGATGCCGCAATTTTGCTTGATAACACCGATCAGAAACTCATCACTCTGGAGAAACTCATCAAGCTTGGAATTCACACCTACCTGGTTTCCCATCTGCCACTGGACAAAAAAGCGCTGGAAAAAATACACCACTCTGCGCAGGAAGCTGATGTCAGAGTTCAATTCAGCCATTGGCCTTCGTTGGCTCCAGCTTCTTTATGGATGAAACAGAAGATCAAAAAACCGAATCTGATTCAAATTAAAAGGAATGTGAAGTTTTTATCAGGTGCAGTAAATCAAACAGAAATAGACCATCACTGGGTTGATGAAGTTGCCTGGATAATAAAAGAACTGGGAGGAAATGTTCACCGAATAGAGGCAAAACCCTTAATGATCAATCAAGTAAGATTGGGATTGAATCTTACGTTTCGATATGAAGACTCATCTGTTGCATCCATTCAGTTTTCTTCTCTGGGCGGATCAAATCACCATCAAAGAACCATATCTGATGAAAATACCGCTATGGATTGCGATGCCATTCATCAAATTGTTCATCTTTACAGAGTAAATGATTTTGGAAATCTAAAGGAGGAGACAAAGAAATTTGACCCGAAATCGACCGCTGAAATTTCAGTTCTGCAGTTCATTAAATCTATCCAGCTTAAACGGGATACACTGTTCAACGCTTACGATGCATTCCAAACAGCAAAAATCGTTGATAGAATATATGATCAGATGCGAAAACTGTGACAGTCAGTACTTTCAATGCTATTTCATTTTCTTCAGCATCTTAAACGCCATTTTCAGCTTCCCTCTCGACATCACCGAATCGATAAAATTAAACTGCCCGCCTGATAGTTTTTCCCCTCCATCAATAGTCACGGTCTCTCCGGTGATGTAGGGAGCCATATCGCTCATCAAAAATGAGGCCAGGTTAGCCAGCTCTTCATGCTCTCCATATCTTCCTGCCGGAATCTTCTCAAGATACTTTTTTTCAAATTTTTTATTCGGAAAGAGTCGAGTCCACGCTCCTTCGGTTGGAAATGGCCCCGGTGCAATTGCATTCACCCGTATTCCATACGTACCCCACTCAAAAGCCAGAGATCGGGTCATTGCTAATACTCCCGCTTTTCCACAAGCAGAAGGCAATACAAAAGCTGAACCAGCATCCTCGGCGTAGGTGGTAACAATATTCAGAATGTTTCCTTCCTGTTCATT
This sequence comes from uncultured Rhodohalobacter sp., assembly GCA_964535495.1. Taxonomy (GTDB): domain Bacteria; phylum Bacteroidota; class Rhodothermia; order Balneolales; family Balneolaceae; genus Rhodohalobacter. The sequence goes on along the minus strand of CAZHUP010000233.1, from coordinate 647 downwards.
ATCAATCAGGTAGTTGCCAAAGTGGTGTGTGCAGTTAAAACTGCCATGAAGCACGATATCCACAATAGCTTTAAATCCTCCCGGTGAGAGATCTTCAGAAGCACTCAGGAAATTACCTGCGGCATTGTTTACCAGTCCTGTCATTTTCCCAAAATCATCAACGATCTGAGTAATCATCTCTCCCACTTTTTCGTAATCCCGAACATCCACCGAATACCACCGAACTTCCGTCCCGTATTCTTTCAGTGTTTCCGTGGCATCTTTCAATTTCTTTTCAGTCCTTCCGCAGATAGCGATATCCGCTCCCAGCTCCGCAAATTTTTTCGCCATAGAGAGCCCAAGCCCACTTCCACCACCGGTGATGAGGATAACTTCGTCTTTTAAAGTGTCTTCTTTGAACATGATTTTGGTTTAATTTATTTGAAAATAATTTTGATGCGAGGTACTCCCCTCTTGAGAGGGGAAAAGGTATCATGAAAGCGTAAAGCGCGATTCATGGTGCCGAGGGGTGTGTTCCCTGTTCAAGCTCTTAACTAACTTTTACACACCCCTAAATCCCCTCTCAAGAGGGGACTTTTAGTTCTTGCCCTTCTCAAGACTCACGACTAAGCCCTTTCAAAAACCCCCGCAGCGCCCATTCCCCCGCC
>CAZHUP010000232.1:0-4291 GCA_964535495.1 uncultured Rhodohalobacter sp. | reverse complement strand
AAATGCTCCTCATGCTCGTTCTTCACCTGTGCAGCGTTCACCTGTCCCAGCAGTTTCTGGAGCGCATCTTTAAACAGGGTAAACGACGTCCGCTCAACCGGTTCCTTCAGAAAAGCCTTGTTTATGGTTTTGCGTACCGTCCGGGATTCAAAGTTCATTCTGGATGATTATCTGCACTGATGGTTTTTATCATCTCAATGTAGATGATTCAGGTAAAAAAGTAAAAAGGCAGAAAATAAGCTGAGTTTGTTGCGACCACAATAACTACAAGCCAACTACAAAAGTTGTAGTTAAGGGTTTTGTGCTTCGATACGGACAGAGAAGTTGGCAGAAAAACCGACATAACACTGTTTAAACATATTAAAGACAGCGGGGTGCCCTGGATCTTATAGGGAATCCCTCTTGTAGGGGGGTAACCAGGGGCTTCCTAAGCCTTTCTGGGTGGTACGGTGCTTTGGTGTAAACCGGGAAAATTGTCAATAGATGAATAGTTATGGCCGCGCCGGACGAATGTTTTTCAGGTTTATGTAAATTAATTTAACATCAGCCGGAATATCTGATACAACTTTAGTAATTATTGCTGCTCTCTCACAACCAAAGAATCCTATACGCCGTAAATAATTGGTTTGCAATAAGAAATACTGGACGCACGACTTTTGATCGGCGCCCATATATCACTAGTCAAAAATGTTATCTAGGTTATCATCTGAATCTTTTTCACTATTTTTAGAGGAATATTTTTCTTTATTCATTGAGGAATCCATTACTCTTTTTTTTGACATGAATTCAATATACAAATAGCTACCACTATGCCCTGTCTGAACAATAGAGACTTCTGGATGTGCATCCCCACATTTTTTCATATGTTTTGTAAATCGCACTTGTTTAAAATCAAACTCGCTTAATGAATACAATCTGAGAAATTTAAGGTACAGCACCTTCTTATTATACTCCCGGTCGAATTGAATTTCGTTTTCGAAGAATTCAACGCTTTCAGGCGAAGTCTCGGTAATCAGTTTCTTTTTCTCGTAATTTTTTTTGAAATCCGAAAGGCCATTCTGCAAATAAAACTGCATGCAGGATATCATGAAGTTGTCAAATCGATTCCATTCCTCTTCATCCCATTCATCAAAAAATGTATGTCCGAACTCCTGATCGACAGTTCGTGAACCGTCAAAATAATCAGGGAGTTCTACTATATTTTGCCGACGGTTAAAACTGTTGCCGGATCCGCCAACAGCGGTATTTGTTGTAATTGCGATTTTTGGGGATAGGTGAAAGGGAATTGAGATTTGGTTCTTGTATTTCTGCTCAATGGCCATATCATCAGTAATTACATTAAACAGACCTTCAAAGTCGAAGTCAGGCCTGATGTCATCTATTAGTATAATTTGATCTCCGATATGCACACCTTGAAATGCAAAGCGGTGAGATGGCTGAAAATTTTTGCCTTGCAAATATTGAAATTGCCGGACAAAATTTAAGGATTTAATCAGCAGACTCTTACCGGTACCACCATGAGCCTCATCTACTGAGTCAATTAATTTTTCATCTGTAAGAATCACAGCCTTAGCATTTGGTTTGTCTTTATACGTATGCATTAAATAGCCAAGACTGGACTTTATAGCTTTTTCCCTGTCTTTATTTCCTTGAGCCAGTTTATCAACAAATTTTGAAAATACAGCTTCAGAGGCATCACTCGGAGAGATAGAAATTTCTCTATCTATTATTTGATCATTCCAGATTACACCATCTAAATCAGAATAATCAAGCATCTGTGCGCTATTTTCAGTTACCTCAACTACACCATTTTTATAAAATAGGAATCCTTTTTCTTTTTGGTCTGTAAGAAATTCTGGGGCTCGGCCACGGAGCATTTTTTGGTTGGAATCAGCCGTCAAGGCAGTGAACTTATTAAAGAAAGCATTTAGTATTTTCTCTCGGAGTTCCTCCGGATAGTCACTGTCAAGTTCTTCCTCAGATAGACTTTCTATATACGAACGGACAAAATCGTTAATCTTGGATTGATTAATCCTAGAAAGCACATTCTCCTGCATTCGCACGGTTACCGGCTCATCTCCAAAGTACACCTTTATGAAGCCATGTGATTCCAGCATATCAATAAATCGCGCGTGATTGATTTTTACGTTCTTAAATCTATCATGTACCCAAAAAGGTTTCGTTTTCTTTGTTTCTGCCCCTTTAGCACGTAAGCCAGGATTTTCATTAATGCTACTTGCAGTCTCCTTCAAGTAAGTTTTTTCGACATCTGAGATTTTTGGTGTTGGTATTTCATCTAATTCCGAACTCATCAATTCAGCCGGATTCTTCCCGTCCCTGACCCAGTCCGCAAGATCCTTACAGGTACCACCTGAGATCTCATGAATATTTACCATAATGACTTTAGTTTCGGCATGAATCCGCTTAATGCTTTTAGCAATATCGTAAGCATTTTCTTTTGCGTCATCTGTATCGCAATCGAAATAGACATAAATCTCACTACACCCATTATTAATTTGAGTCAGAAGAAAGTGTTTTTGATTATCACTCAGAAGCGTATTCTCTCCACTGCAAATTCCAATGCAATCATCATCTTCCACGAATTGACTTAACAGCATTGTTTCACGTGGCGATTTACACAGGTGTAGCCGGTTGGTGCCTTTAGCAGTCTCAGAACCAAAAAATACCAGTTTTGTCTTACTACCAGGTAGATTTTTGATAACTCTGTTGAATTGAGCATCCCTCCGGTATAGCTGGGCTCCAGTTGAATAAGGCATTAACAAGTGATCATAACCATCAGAATAATGAATGCCACATTTGTATTTGATTAGCGTTCTATGCTCGATCCCATCATATTTACGCGTTTGCTCGATCACGGAATGATCTGGAGAAAGTCTTAGTCGTTGCATCGCATCAAATATTAGGTTGTAATCTTCATCTTCCTTCCAAAATTCCGGGACTGACGTTGCAGTTGAATTACTCTCATATTCTGGACTAGCTGATTGCTGAATGTTAGTTGAGGGTGAAAAATTGTCTCTGGTACCTGTTGAATTCTCATTCCTTCGGTAATGCTTTACAACATCCCTGATTTTGCTATATACGGCAGACATTTCATAATCATCAAACCCATAATATTGCTTTATGGCTTCTTCAACGTTTCCTTTGTGTCCAGTTCCATGATCAATCCAGTTGCCGGTATCCAGCTGAATTCCAAATGACGCGTTTTTTTCTTTCCGAAGTGGAGATTTGATAATTATCCAGCCCTCCTCATTGGGTACCTTTCCTGTTATTTTTGCGCCAATTGAATCAAACACAGCCTCAATCTCAAGTCTAGTGTACGGCCTTAAATTCACTGATTTATCTTTACTCAAATCTAATTTCATAATTTTAAACATTTAATTTATGAGAAAGGTCGAGATAGTCCACGACCCTGCTCAAATTTCTGTTAATTTGGCTAAATGCCAATATTTTTCGGGTTACATGCAGTCATAATCGGTTGAACCCGATATGGGACTGCTTTTAAGTTTTTCGGTAAGTTCTTCGGTGAATTATTAATGAATATGTAGCTCGTATAAAGCTATAATCCCGGCTTAAGATTGTGTATCAGCTGCAACAGGTAATTTTTGCAACCACTGAATTATATCAGACTCAAACCAGCCGACACATCGTTTTGATATTTGCCTGCGAGGTGGTAATTCTCCCTTCTGCTCCATTCTCCAAAGTGTGGATCTGGAAACAGAAATCATCTCAGCTAACTCAGCTGGACGGATAAGTTTTATTTTTGCCATATTTAATAAATAAAATTGCTGGTAAAACTGTTTTTCAAATATCTAAATGTTATAGATATCCGACGTCTGTAAGTTTTTTACTTAAGTTTTTCGGCGATATGCGTTGGTTTATCTATATAGATATCCAACAGCCGGCAATTTTTTAGGTAAGTTTTTCGGGGCTGAGCAACTAGATAGCCACTCAGGGTAAGTATAATATCGTATTTATTATGTAAAGTCAAGTACGCGCACTAAATAAATTAACTTAAATTGTAAGTTAACGGCGTTAACTAATAGTCGATCATTATTTTATTATACTATATAAGGTATTAAAATGGATTTATTGCTATAGTTTTATCTCCTGCTGTTGTCCCTATGTTGTCCCGGAACAAATAACCAGTGCGCATATTGGTGAAACAAAAAAGCCCCGCAAGTCTGTAACTATTTGACTTGCAAGGCTTTATAAGTGGCGATCCGGAAGGGACTCGAACCCTCGACCTCCTGCGTGACAGGCAGGCGTTCTA
>CAZHUP010000231.1:0-4369 GCA_964535495.1 uncultured Rhodohalobacter sp. | reverse complement strand
TCAAATATCAGCAGTTTAAAATTGCTTTCGTGATATCTGTAATGTCTTTTAAAGACTAGTAACTCATTGATCTTCAATATTTTAAAATAGTAAAGAAGCAAAGTGCGTAAATCAGGAAGTAAAGGCATCTGCTAAATAAAGCCTGCTTTAATATCAGATACCCGGTTAACTCTCGGTCTCACTCTTTACGAAATTTATAATCAATTCTCTGAATTCTTCAGGCTTTTCAACAAATGGAAAATGCCCGGCCTTGTCGATGCTTATCAGCTTTCCATTTTTCAGAATCTCTTCAAGTTTACGGTCCGATTCTACAGGAATAACTTCGATTTCACCCCGAATGATCAAAGCAGGCACATGAACACTTTTTAATTCAGGAATAAGTGATCGGGGTTCTTCATGTGAAGCAAGGTAGGGTAGCAGCTCTTCTGTTTTGAAAAAACTATCTGACAGATTCAGCTGAAGCTTATTTACATCGGATGTATCGTAAAATGAAGGACGGAAATGAAGCTGTACATATCTCTCCTGAACAGCGATATCACGATTACCTGCATCGATCTTTTTTTGAAGGGGCTCCAGGTCTTCCATATTTTGCCGCTCGAAAGTTTGCTGAAAATTTTTCCCAAGCTGTTCATCAAAATCTGGTGATGCAGGCATGCTATTGCATAAAATGAGAGAGCTCAGATTTTGCGGGTAATTTACTGCGTAATGCATGGCTACAATTCCGCCCCATGAATGACCCATCAGATGTATAGAGTTTAACCCAAGCTTTTGCCGAAGAGCTTCAATATCTTCAATAATCAGCTCCATAGAAAAAGAGGTTGAGTCAAGATCAACCGATGAACGTCCCATCCCTCGCTGATCGAAGAGTATTAGTTTCATATGATTGGATAAAGGCTCAAGATGCGGTAAAAAATAATCATGGCTTAAACCCGGCCCGCCGTGAAGTACAATCAACGGCTCTCCCTCTCCCATTATATTTACAAACAATTCTGTGCCATTCACAGACAAAATCTCTTGTTGAATGAATTCATCATCAGATGCACAAGCAACAATCATTATAATTGATAAGAGCAGCAGCAATAGTACTTTAGAATGAATAGTGTTCATAATTGTGTGAAATGTGATTATAGATTATCAACATAATTCAAACACAGTCTGCAAGCCTCAAAAAGATCAAAATGCATGCAGTTTATTATTGCTGAAACTTCTGATTCCTCCCTGTATGAATAAATATAAAGCTACCCTCAAAAAACCTCCAGAATAATTGATTCCGATTTCACCTCTTAGAAGCAGAACGGGCAAATGCTTTCGATAAAAAGCAGTTTTTATGATTAGGTTTATATGAAAATTTGGCTTTAACTATATGTGTGAAATCGTAAGTATTTCACACAGGTGTTTTGGTTAAATGGTTTATTGCTGATCTGCGTCACTTGAGAGTTGGCCAAAACAAACAAATTATCAATGCAACTTTTAAGCAAATTAATCTCTGATGAAATCGTATAAAAAAACCGCTTCTAAATTAATTGAAGGTTCTGCGGAAGAATCTCTTCTTAATTTTCCACTGATAGATTCACTCTTTGGCCGGCGTGCACGCCGATTTGGGTTGGGGATGGAGATTCCTTCCGGACCGCTGGCTTATAAATCAGAGAAGGAGCCGCTTCCTTTGAGCGAGCAAGAGCAGATGATTCTTGTGGCAGCAGCCACGGGTGTCTCGGGATGGAATTTTGGAGTTCCTTTTGGCCCACGCACACCAAACTCACACGCAGAGTTTACGCTGCGCTACACAGGTCGCACTGCACCAACAGCGGCGGGTCTGGGCACAACCGCATTATTTTACACGGATGATAAGGGATGCTACTTTGTAAATACCCGGGATCTGCAGCCGTCTGCCGTACGGGAGATGAATGGCAGTGAATCGGGATTGGATAAAATTCTTTCAATTTGCCGCAAACAGACCGTTAAGATCAGTAATAAGCGTCTTGATCTCCCATCACAGCCGCCGCATCTGCTGCCTCCCAATCTTTGGTGGGCTAACAAGCCCGGGTCAACGATCTTCATGCCGGTGGCAGATGCCGCCGAGGAGTGTCTTGGCTTAATGGCCCTGATGATACGCCACGGGGTAACCGTTGTTGATCATGAAACCGGCAAGCCAGCAGGAAACCTGGAGCCATTTTTCCGGTCGGGGCTGTTAGATTCTGCCAAACAATATCCGATTGCTGAACTTCACGCAACAGTAAGAGAGTGCATTTGTATGGAGCTGGCATTTATGGGGCATAACATAGTACTGATGTTACAGGCTATGGGGCTTGGCGGCCTCTTCTTCAACGGAGTGGATGACTTGAGTGTGATGGGTGCGAATGCAGATTCAGGAAACAAAGGCCTTGGGTTTCGTTTTCAGAGAGATGACCGTTGGGTAACGCCAAATTCAGTAGGCCTGCCGGGGGTATATGAGGCACTTTGTCCGCCCAATCAGCCTGACATGCGTGCAGCGGTAGAAACATTTGTTGATCGAAAATTCGGCTCCAAAGGTGCCTATAATCCGGACAAGCCGGGGCCATGGAAAGATTCAGCCGGAGTGAAATCAAGCGTTAAGCCCTACGATCCGGAATTTGTGGACTGCATGACAGAAGTGGCACGGTACATCTACAAAAAATATGGAAAGTTTCCCGGGCTTCGTACAACCATCATGATGCCCGGGTATGTGCAGGCTCATCATCTCGACACCGATTTTTATGATAAGTACTATGAAGAAGGTGCATACCTGGAAACTCATGCCGAACACATGAAGCGCTGGCATTCATAAACTGATGAAGATGATTAGTTCTAAGGAAAATACTTTTCACGTTATTACGCAAATATCGAAAGAATGTATAAAGCTTTGAAAGTCCCCCTTCGACCTGTCTTCCGAAGCTTTAGCGGAGGGAGAAGGGGGAGGAGACACGCTTTTTTGCGTGTCGAGGGGGATGATCCTTTGAGATTCATTTGACTCTAAATATTTATTACAAAGCCAATAATTAACAATGTTTCAACATTCATTACTCATTTTTCTTAGTAGTTGTTTAGTGTGAAAAATGGTAACTAAAAAACCCGTACAAAAATGTTTAACCGCCGCAAATTTCTCTATACGCTAACCTCGTTAAGCGGACTTGCTGCCATCAGGCCGCTTAATATAATTTCAGACCAGATGAAGAAGACCGATAATCAGAATGTTCAATTTCCTGCCGTTGGCAATACACCGCTTGTGCGCCTCAGAAACATGACTGAACCGGACAGTGCTGAAATCTGGGTGAAGTGGGAAGGAGCTAACCCAACAGGCAGCATGAAAGACCGGATGGCTCTTGGTATGATTGAGGATGCCGAAAAAAAGGGTCAGCTGAAACCGGGAATGAGAGTCGTTGAGGCTACGGGCGGCAGCACGGGTAGTTCACTTGCGATGGTTTGCGGACCTAAAGGCTATAAAACTCATTTTATAACCATCGACGCTATATCCCTAGAAAAACGCCGTACTATGTCGGCTCTTGGAGCTACCCTGGAAGTTATGCAAAGCCATGGCAGGGGAATAACACCTGAGCTGGTTCAGCGTGGCCTTGAGCGGGTGCGCGAGCTGGCGGCAGATGAAGACACCTGGTGGGCAAACCAATTTGAAAATCCGGCCAATTCTGTCGGATACAGAAGTCTGGGACGCGAACTCGAAGAGGCTGGCGGCTTCGATGCTTTTGTGATGGGAGTTGGCACCGGAGGTTGTATTACAGGTGTGGCATCATACATTAAAGAAGAGCTGAATAATGATATCCGCATTGTAGCGGTTGAACCGGCAGCTTCGCGAAATCTGTCGGGCGGACCTACAGGAGGGCATAAATTGGAGGGAATCGGCCTTGGGTTTATACCTGAAACGGTTCGAATGGAGCTGAGTGATGAGAGTGAAGCCGTATCTGATGAGGAAGCTTTTGAAACGGCAAGAGATCTTGCCAAGAGAGAAGGATTGTTTGCAGGCCCAACTTCCGGGGCCAATGTGGCCGCGGCCAAACGAATTGCCAAAGCATTTGGTCCGGATAAACGAGTTGTAACACTACTCTGCGATACCGGACTGCGTTATCTTGATGGTGATTTGTTTAATGTGGATTCGGACTGACGACTACTAAGACTGCCCAAAAAGTAAATCACTTTATGAATCAGCTTAAATTATTTAGACATTTAATCCCTCTCTATTTTTTAGAGAGGGATGACAGGGTGAGTCAGAAAAATAGATCTAAATTATTTAAGCGAAATTCGATGAATTATACCTTTTTTGACAACCTCTATTACCTAAGAAAACAGAGAACGCAATTACGGTCAACCATGTTTGTCAAAAATTCTTAAATTGATTTTT
>CAZHUP010000230.1:0-4396 GCA_964535495.1 uncultured Rhodohalobacter sp. | reverse complement strand
TGTCAGTGGTTATATGATAGTTGGCAGGAATGCTCTGATAGCCCTTGTTGTAGTCGTAGTGTTCATCTCTCATACGAAAATCAAAGTATCCCCAGGAAGCATAATTTTTCACTGACGTTACAAAATTATTTCCAGATTCACCCCAACCCTGGTGGTCATCGCGCCAGGGCCTATCGTCTTCGTTGTTTACGATGGGCATAGGCCTGTATGCATCCATTTCCCTGACTTGTTCAATCATCTCCTGCATTCTTTCCGGGTTTCTTACACCATTACCGTGCAGCAACACATAGTCAGATGCAGCTACAATTTCTGCAGGAGGTACAGAACCACCACCCAAAGAGGTACTTACGTAAAGCGAACGCCCGTTAACTTCTATATTTCGGGCAAGATGTATCAGTTCATGTACCCGATCACATTTAAGAATATCATGGTCATAGCGAATATTACACTCATTGTTGATTTCAATGATAACATTTTTATACGCTTTGTTTAAAACCCAGCGAGTGGCGTTCTCAACAGCGTTTTTAACAGCGACTTCATCAATTATTTTATCATCCTGCCCAAAGTAAAAATAGCCGAGAATAACTATCATCCCTAAATCATCAGCCCTGTTGAGCACCCGTTCGAGCCGGTTCATAAAATCCATGCGCAGTGACCCATCAGGTGCAAATGCAGAGTTATCCCATGGTTGCTGGCCACAATAACCGTATGGGCAACCGCCCTGCAAATTAAGGGTAAAAGCCAGCAGCCCATTTTCTCTCCATGAGGCCATAGCATTCATAAATTCGGCAGTGTTCCGGTCAGGATCCCATTTTCTGGTATCAGGATATATCCATTGCCCCCGGGTCATGGGGTTTACGTCATCAAAAATGCCCTGAACCATCCGCGAGTTCATTAACAGCCCCTCTACCGGGTATTCTTCTTCGTATGAAGTAGTCCATGATACCCCCTGGTAAGTGGGCACTTCATTAATGAAGAATTTTTCTCCTTCAATGGTAACTACAGTTTTCATTTCCCGATCCGGGATTGTAGCGCATGCAGCCAACACACCAATTAAAATCAAGAAACCAATTCCTCCAATCAAGGCTTTATACCCTTGATAGGATGTTCTTTTTATTTCTGATTTTTTATCCATATTTCAATATTTTAGCATGATGAGTAAGTGTATGAATTATGTTCAAGGTTTTCAAAATCCCATGCAATAACCTGTTGCTTCTAACCTGTTCATTTTGAAATGATATTATACCTTCCAGGAATGATTCCTATGGTCATATAATTATCGTCTATACTTAAAATTTCAATATCCTTCCGGCCAGTTATGTTTTCATCATCTACAACTATATGTTTATTTTCCATTACAGGAATCATCACCTGTGCAGTAGTATTGGGAGGAATGGTTACATTAAGATTAAATTCATTGTCCTGCAACTCCCATTGAGATTTTATTTTTCCGTATGGAGAATCGTATTCCCCTTTGGCAGATGTAAGCGGCCCGCCAGGTAGCGGTGCGATGCGGATTTTTTTATATCCCGGCTTCATTGGGCTTATTCCCGCAATACGTTCATACATCCATTGACCAATAGCACCATATGCATAGTGGTTAAAAGAGAGTTGATTGCGTGCAAATCCCCGGTCGTGGGTATATCCATCCCACCTCTCCCACATGGTAGTAGCACCCTGATTGATGGAATAAAACCAGGACGGATAGGTTTCATTGAAAAGAATTTCGAACAATAAATCAATGTGACCTGATTGATCAAGCACATTGGCCAGAAGGGGTGTACCCAGAAACCCGGTCCGTAAATGGTTTCCGACTATATTAATCTGATTCACAAGGTGAGGAACTGCTTTTCGAACCATTGTATCTGACAGAAGTCCCAGTCCAATGCTCAACAAATAACCGGTTTGGGTTTCAATATAAGGTTCTTTTATTCTTCCGTTAGCATCAAAAAACTCATTCTCATAGGCCCGGCAAATGGAATTTAACAAATCCCGAAGTTTAACACTATCTTCTTTGAGACCCAAAACACCTGCCGCCTTCATGGTTAACTGTACCGAATATCCGTAAAAAGCAGTCGATATAATTGCGTGAGGGGTGTCGCCCCTGCGCTCGTCGGGCTGGTTGGAGTAGGGCTGCAGCCAGTCGCCAACTGTCGACATGTGGCTGATGTGGTTTTCTGCCTGAGATGCATGATAATCCAGCCATCTCTGCATCATTGGATAGTTTTCTTCCAGAACCCGTGTATTGCCGGTGTATATATAAACCTGCCATGGTATAATGGTGGCAGCATCAGACCAGCCTGCCTGGGCAAAATTTCCGGTTGCATTGGGAACCACAACCGGAAGTCCGCCATTTTCAAACTGTTCTTCACGCATACTTTGCAGCCAGGCAGTCCAAAAAGCATTTACATCGGCCAAATATAAAGATGTAGGTGCAAAAACCTGTGCATCGCCCGTCCAGCCCAAACGCTCTGCACGCTGAGGACAATCAATGGGAACATCAATAAAGTTGCCTTTTAATCCCCACAGGATATTGCTCTGTAGTTGATTCAGCTTTTTGTGCGATGAACTGAAATAGCCAATCTGTTCAAAATCGGTATACTGGACAATACCGGTAACCCAGGATTTGTCAGGTTTTGAATTCTGGTCGAAACCACTGAGTTCCAAATAGCGAAAACCGTGATAGGTGAACGAAGGTATCCAGTTCACCAATCCATCGCTGCCGGCAATATAATAATTGGTTGAAGGGGCGCCTCTTAGATTTCCGGTATAAAGACTGCCATCTTTGTTGATCATCTCTCCGGTACGCATTACCAGTGTATCGCCCTTTTTCACCGGAACCCTTATGCGGGGGACACCTACCATGTTTTGCCCCAAATCAAATAAAGTGATTGCCTGAGTTGGTTTTGTTATAGCTATAGGTATCAACTCTCTCTTATTCCTCATTGTGAAGTGCCTTTTGGGCAAGAGTTGAGGTTGCTCCTCAAGCTTTTCAGTTTTCACCAGCTGCCACTGCCCATCATCATATCCGGGATAAGACCATCCGGGCATTTCAAAATGGGCATCATACATTTCGCCATCGTATATACCCGAGCTTCTGATGGGGCCATTTGTAGTGCCCTTCCAGTTTTTGTTGGTTGTGATTATTTGACGCTCTCCATTAGTGTATTCAATCTCAAGCTGGCAGATAGCCCACGGCGGAGCGGTGAGTGTGTCCCACCTGCGGCTCGGTCCTATTCGACCTGCATACCAACCCTCTGCTAAAATGATTCCGATTGCATTCTCCCCGGTTTGCAATGCATCTTTAATATCATAGGTCAGGGTTTCAACTCGTTTCTGATAGGGAGTCCATCCGGGGGGTAATACATCATCGCCAATTTTCTGCCCATTGATAAAAGGCTGAAATACCCCACGTGCAGTGATGTATAACCTTGCATTTTGAATACCAGTATCTGTGCTGAATTCGTTTCGCAGATATTGCGGGCGAAACAGAAGTGTGCCAAAAAGAGTGGTATCCCATACTTCCGGATCTGGAGTGCGAATCCATTGTGCATCCCAATCATTCTGACTGAGTAATCCAAGTTCAAAATGTGCTGTTTCGCTCCATTGCAATTGACCTCCGCTCTGATCCCAAAGCATTACTTTCCAGTATACTTTTTGGCGTGAATTCAATTCGCTGCCAGCGTAAGGAACAAAAACCGATTGATCAGATGTTACTTTACCGGAGTCCCATAAATCGGCATTATTGGGAAGCAGTTTTGGATTGCTGGCAACCACTATCCGATAGGCCGACTGGGATAATTCCTGGATAGAAGCAGGCAGTTTCCAGGAAAAAGTAGGTTTCGCATCATAGAAACCGATGGGATTGGTAAAACCTTCACTGACGGTAAGATCATAAGGCTGATTGAATTCCTGTTCGGAACATGAAAACCATCCCGCAAGAATAATTGAAACCAAAGCTAACTTAACTCTTAATTGATTAAATTGCGGTTTTAATTCCATAAAATATTTATTTCCCGGTTTTAGCTCTTTGGTTAACATACTTAACCAGCTCACTTCCTGCAAGTAAAAAAGCACCGGCACCATACACTTCCGACATGTCAGCATTAATTTCATCGGGGGCAAAACCTATTTGCTGTGTCCATCCCAACTTACCGTCGGGGTGTACATTGTTTACCAAACCATTCCATGATCTCAGAATATAAGGCATGTATGTTTCTTCACAAAGTAGACCTTGATTTACGCCCCATGCAAGTCCATAGGCAAAAAACGCTGTACCACTGGATTCACCGGCCTGATTAAACTCAGGATAAAGCAGGCTTGACCGCCACAGTCCATCAGGATTTTGCAAACTGGTAATGCTTGAGGACATTTCACGGAAAAGGTTTTCATATTT
>CAZHUP010000229.1:0-4401 GCA_964535495.1 uncultured Rhodohalobacter sp. | reverse complement strand
CCATTCATGGGTTTAACACACGAGTGCGGGATTTATCCCCGCGAAAATCAGCGCTTCCATCTGCGTAAATCTGCGAGAAACAATCGTAAGTAACCCAATATTAATTCCTGACGCTGACAAGTCTTCATGACGCTGTCAGGTCATCTTTAAAATCTGACTGAAAAGGGAAAACTTTCATTTCAAATTTTGAGCCCGATTTCTACTGTTTACTTCAACTAATTCAGGGTATTAAACCTCCAGATAAAGTTGAGCCTTACAGATCGCGTTCTCCATCTTGATTCATCCTCACTGTAGAAATTCGGTTCTTCGATAATAGTATTACGTCCTCTCGTGTTTAACAGGTCACGGCCGCTCAGCGATATTGTTGCATTGCCATCAAACAGATCCTTAGACAATCCGGCACGTAATCCGTACGACTCTGCTCTTCGCCCCTGAGTGGTGTTTCGGGGACCGCGATAGTAGAATGTGGATTGAAGATTTAATCCGTCAAAAACTTCCCACTGCAGTCTCATTCTTCCAAAAAATACTGAAGAACTCCGTTCAAAAACCTCACCCTGATAGGTCCCGTCTGTATCGGAAAAGTAGTAGTTAGCACTTGTTCTGAGACGCAGCGATTCAAAAATTTGCTGTGAAATCGCCAGCTCACCACCCCAATTGGATTGGGTTGATAAATTAATCGGAAATCTTCGGGTTACGCCGTCATTATCCAGTTCTGTAATCCGTTCTACAACCCCGGTTCTATATCGGTGATAAACACTTGTTGATACAGAGCCTGTTTCCCACAATCTCAAATAGCTTAGCTCGTACGAATCAGAAAACACAGGATTAAGATTGGGATTACCGGTAAAAATATTTCTGGAATCCCTGAAGTTTGAAAATGGAAGAATATTTCTAAATCGTGGCCTGGACAGTCGGCGACTGTAACTTACCTGAATAGAGTTTCTCTCGCTAAACTCATAGTTCATAAAAACACTTGGAAAAAGATTCAGATAGTTTTGATCAGACCCGTCACCACTCTCCGTCAATTCTGTACTGATTCGTGTCTGTTCCAGGCGTAAACCACCCTGAATAGAAAATTTCCCAAACTGTGTGGATGCAATACCGTATAGGGCATTGATATTTTCCCGGTAGTTAAAATCGTCACTAAAGCCATCAAACGGCTGCCATTGGCCATCAATAAATTCTTCAACGGAATATCTGTTGTCCACCCATCGGGCGGTAGATCGTACCCCGGCTTCAATTTCGGAGCTCCCACCAAGCGTTTGAACGTAATCGACCTGAAAACGCATATTGGTGGTCTCTTCCCGGTTATCCGTTCTTTGCCGGGCGATATTTTCACCCGTCAGCTCATTAATCTCTCTCAAATCGGATGCTTCCGTTTCAGGCTCGTAATCAATTCGGAAATCAGCACGCAATCTTCGCTCTCTTTCCCCGCCTATATCAAAATCGTACTCCAGGTCAAATTCATAGTTGGTCCGGTCTTCATCTTCCAGATCTTCGCGAAAAACTTCTCTCAATGGCGATCCATCCAGCTCCATGTCACGATAGTAGGTGTCAGATGTATTATCCCGATCTCTCACCCGGAAAAAGACGGATGGCGTCAGAGATTGCCGTTCACTCAAAAATATTTCTGCACCGGCTCTGATATCTCCACGCAGCTCCTCTCTCGATCTCTCCTGAGTTTGAGTATACATATAGGATGTGTCGGGTGATTGAAACCGCTGAAATCGGTTTCTTTCGGAAGGTCGGTCGCGATATCGCAAACTTACACTGGTAAACCAGTTCACGTTGTTCGACATCAAATTTAGGTTAGTTGAGAGGCGATGATCGTGAGGCAATCCGGTACGGGCGGAAACGGATCCGTTCAAACCGGCCAGACGATTTCTCTTCAATACGATATTGATCACTCCCGCGTCACCTTCTGCAGCATATCTTGCCGATGGATTTGTAATCACTTCTACACGCTCAATATTATCTGCCGGAATGGAAGCCAGTGCATCTGTACCGCCGCTGAGCAACGCCGATGAACGTCCGTTAATCAGTACACGAACATTTTCACTTCCCCGAAGGCTGATATTCCCTTCAAAGTCAGTCTCGATGGACGGAATATTGTCAAGCAGATCAATTGCGGTTCCGCCGATAGCTTCAACTTCGGCATCGGCTCGGTAAATTCTCCGGTCGAATCGCATCTCAACGGCAGCTGCCTGTGTTTCAACAACAACTTCATCCAATTCCTGACGCTCTTCCCGCAGCCGGATTTCATCCAACTCATAGACTTCACCGTCTGTCAGCTCAATCCTCTCTTGGTAAGGAGTGTAGGATACGAATGTAATCCGCAAAAGATAGGATCCCGGTCGTACTTCTATTATAAAATCACCGCTGGAGTCGGTACTTGTGCCGTCAACCAATTCGCCATTTTCCATCAAAATGGACACGGTTGCCCCGGGAATCGGCTCACCAGATTCATTTAGAACCTTCCCTTCTACATAGGCCTCATCAAATTGAGTATCCTGCGCCTCAGATTCCGGTAACCCGATGGTTGTAAAGTGTAGGAGAAATAAGCTTAGTAAAGTCTGTAATATATAAAAGTATCTTTTTTTCATAGTGATACTTCTACAATAAATGATTTAATATCAATCCAATAAAATTCGTTTTTATTAAATCTTCACAGAATTTTACATATTCAGACAGCCTTATCTTTATTTCCTCTGCACCGTTCGATGCAGTATTTCACCACACCCCAATTCTTCTCTACTTAAACGGCCGTTTATAAATGGGCCAGATCTTTTCTGGAAAATGAGCTTATTTGTGAGGCATTCTTACAGTTACTCTCTACTCCTGTTGTCATCAAAATATGCACTGATGGCATATTGTTGTTGAACCGGTTCTCCATTTAAAATTGCAGGTTCCCACCTCTCCATATCTGCAATGATTTTTTCATACATAGATGATATAGCTTCATGCGGACTCATCAATGTCTCTACTTGTGCGGCAATTCCCTCAGTGTTAACCACATATGTGATAATCAGCCGTCCATTATATCCCTCAATTCTGGCCTTTTCAGGAATTCTTGTATTCATTTGAATGTGAGTTTGCAGCGCCTCATTCCCACCGGGGTATTTTGCCCAAGTATCCGGTTCAGGAAACATTTCCGAGATTAGCTGATTAGGCATAGGAACTTCAGTATACTCCGATGCCGAATGGTTCATCTGACTACCTGTCGTTGAACAGCTAACCCCGGAAATGAAGAGTAGTGAAAAAAGTGTCACCGAAAAATATTTACGCATAGTAATCCTGTCTAATTAGAAGATCACAAAGCATAAATAAATTAACTTTTTAATTCAATTTACTTCGCCTTCAAGAACCCTTTCTTCACAAGAAGTTCACCATTCAGAATCGCCCCACCGGCAGCTCCACGCACGGTATTATGAGCCATCGCGATATAGCTCATATCTAATACATTTGAAGTCCTGATTCGACCTACTGCCGTCTGCATTCCCCCTTCGCTATCGGCATGAAGTCGTGGCTGTGGATATCTCGGATCGTCATGAATTTTTAAAGGGAACTTAGGAGCGGATGGTAAACCCAATTCGTGAATAGGGCTTCTCCAGCTCTTCATTGCATGACGAATCTCATTCAGATCTGCACTCTCTTTCAAACCTACAGTTACTGAAAGCAGGTGTCCGTTTATGACCGGAACCCGCGTTGCCGTTGCCTGAACCGGGAAATCTGCATATTTCACAGCGCCGTTTTTCAGTTCACCCAGTAATTTAAGCGGTTCCTGGTGAATCTTTGACTCTTCTCCACCAATAAACGGTATTACATTACCCATGATATCCAAGCTTGGCACACCGGGATATCCCGCCCCGGAAACGGCCTGCATGGATGTTACAATTACAGATTCTATTCCAAAAGCGTCGTGCAACGGTTTTAACGAAGTTGTAAGGGGCACAGCTACACAATTTGGATTGGTTACTATCCACCCGGTACCGTCGCTTGTAAATCGCTGCTCTCGAATCAATTCAATGTGATCCGGATTAACTTCGGGTATTAATAGCGGCACAGTGGGATCAGTTCTGTAATTCTTGGCATTGCTGATTACCGGTATACCCGCTTTAGCAAAATCAGCTTCGATCTCTGTGGCTACTGATGAATCAAGACCGGAAAAGACAAAATCAACGTTCTTAAACAATTCAGATTTACATTCAAGAACCTGAAGCTGTTTGATACTCTCGGGCATTGGCGTGCTCTCTATCCAATTCGCAGCTTCCTCATAGGACTTACCGGCCGATCGTTTCGAAGCCCCTAAACCTGTAATTTTAAACCAGGGATGATTCTCTAGAATTCGTATAAATTTCTGGCCTACAGCTCCTGTAGCACCTAATATTCCGACTCTGAATG
>CAZHUP010000228.1:0-4414 GCA_964535495.1 uncultured Rhodohalobacter sp. | reverse complement strand
TTCGCAAATGTAGTACAACAGGTTACGGTTCTGAGAAATCACCGACTTGTTGACCTGTGGACGGCTATTGGAATGATATTCTTTGATAAATCCAACAAAGAGAAGGAACGAATATACTATGCAATCAAAGAGGAAGAGAAATCGCAAGAACAGGTGGAAGAAATAACCGACCTCGAAAAAGAAGATGAAAAGTATTACTCCAGGTCGTTAAGCCAGGTTGAACAAAATGAAGAGGAACAATAATATACCGGATGCTGTCGCCCGTAAAACGGGGATTGGCGTAAAATATATCCGGAAAAAATATAAGGAGATGGATTAAGATGGCTAAGAAACAAATTCCTAAAGAGCTCGTTAAGAGCCTGAAAAAGGTCGATGACGAGGAGCTCGAAGAACTCATCTATCAACACTATTACGATGATGAGAAAGAAGAAGACCAGAAGAAAGATGACCCCGAGGACAAGGGTGAAGGCAAAGAGGACAAGGGTGAAGAGCCTGAAAAAGGAGAACAGAAGCCCGACACCTCGAAAAAAGAGCCTGAAACCGAAGAAGGAAAGAAAGAAAATTCCGGTAAGCAAGACGATGTTATTTCCGAACTACAAGAAGAACTCCGGAAAAACCGTGAGTACATTGAGAAACTCACAAAATCTCAAGAAGAACTGAAAGAGAACCTTGAGAAGAACACAAGTTTTGGGTATCAAGGCGCCGCCAACCCCGGAGGCGGACAGGAAGATACCCCTGAAATCGAAGAAAGACTTCAGAAACTTCAATCCGGGAAAAAATACTAGAATAAAAAAGGAGACTAGATAAACCATGGCAATTCAAGGAACTCATGGTAGCACTACTAATCTTGGTGCACCGTTTATTGATGGTCTAACGACCGCACGAGCGATGCATGAAGCACTTATTCCAAATGTCGTGCAGTCTTTGCTGCACTCTAACGGACACGGTATTACTGACCGTTATTCAACACAAATTATCGGCGTGGATGAAATTCGCGTTGTAATGGGTAAACCCCTCGAGCAACGTTTCCGTACGCTCGGTTCAGGTGAGGATAACAACAGTTATTCCTTTAACCAAAAAGACCCAGAGCAACCCAAGACACAGCACTATGGCATCAAACTTCGTCACGTAATTGACGGAGCCGTTGACCTTGCGCAAGTATCTATGGATATGGTTCCGCTGGACTATGCGAATGATACCGCTGAGAAAATCTATCAGCTTATGGTGAAGATGATTAACGCATCTACTATCGCAACACAGCTTGCAGCTGTATTCAATTACGACTTTGAACGTACAGAAAACGGCGAGGATAGCCTCTTCGTTCAGTACGATGACGCAGAGGACAGCATGCTTGACAAGTTTATCGAAGCGAACCTCGTTCTTCACGACGGCGCACCAGACCACTTTATTGACACCTTCGACCCTCAAGGGCGCGTAGCGTTCCTCAACACCAAGGGTCTTAGAGAGCTCAAGACAGTTGAAAAGGCCGTTGTTGATATGGGTAACACCACTGGACAAGAACTTCTGCGTATCGGCTCACTCGGTGGTACGGAAGTACGCGCAAACACACGTCTAGACGGTTTCCAAGGCATGATTGACCAAATTCCTGTTCACTTCGTATCCAAACCTATTTGGAGCGTTGTCGAGGATATTCTTGGTCTGGAACGCGGGAAACTTGACGGTATCTACGCAATGATTTCGGCTCACGAAGCGACCGCACGCGGTATCGACTTCACAAGAGGTGTCCAGGTAGACACCCACCCGAAAGGTCAAGGCATCCGTTTCAAGCCTCTTTATCGCTGGGGTGTTCAAGTATTCTTCCCTGAAGGTATCGCCCTCTTGGTAGACAACGACTTCTCGAACCCTGTTACACTCGAAGAAGAGAAGCTTGAAGTAATCGGAACAGACACCACTATTGAGTGATTTCGTTAAATCTTAGAGGGTGCCCCGCCACTGTGTGTGGCACCCTTTATAGATTTAGATGAAAGGAGAATAAAGAATGGCTGAAGAATATCCATACAGTGACGAGGAAATGGTTTTTGATGAGCAGGCGGAACATTATCGCATCACAATGGACGGTTTACTCAACAACATTTTTATAGACAAGCACATACAAAATCAGTTGTCTGACGACCAGCAATTCAAAGCCTTAATGCAAGAGGTTTCGGAGGACATCTACCGGTTTATAGCCAGTAACACTCTCGTAGGAAAGGTCCACGAGAAAATGTTTGTCGTGAACTATTACCCACCTTTCAGAAAGCCTATTAAAAGAGCGCTTTTATATCAAGCCAGATACATGCTTCGTTCCGCGGGGCCCGTATTGAAAGATATGCACGGTGTTGACGTAGAACGTGCACGCTCGGCGAACAGGGCGAATATGAGAAACTCTTCACACATAGCACCGGCCGCTATCGAAGAGTTGGAGAACGCCGGCATCTTGTATTCCGGTCATTTCGACCTGATTGCTTACGGATTAGAATAATGGCAACCACCTTCAATACAAGACAGGTAATGGCCGGAGAATTCAAGCCTGCGATTTACAAGGAGTGGAACAAAAACGAGCGTAAATATGAACCGATGGAACACTTTCGTTACAAAGTTGTTGGTGATGAGTTCCTTTCCGGGAGACCGAACGAAATGGGTGGGGTTAACTCATACACAAAAGAAATGACGATTTATACGACCACACCATTGCCTTTTAAACGGGGCGACCTTGTTAAGCTTGATGGTCTTGAAGAGCTTGGTTTCGACAACTCGGAATTCCAAGTTTCGCACGTTGATTTTGATACCAAGTCACCACAAGGCATATTGAACTCCATATTCCCTGACGACACTTCCCACCTTCCACGAATAGTACACCTCAACAAAGAAGTGACATAATGTTTTTTCAATATGCCAGGATGCGCAAGTACGCTAAAAGAATTGCCCAAGGCACAGCACCTTACGAAAGCGGTAATTTAAGACACAATGCTATTCACGTCCGTAAAAAGGGTAAATTCTCCTTTCAAACGATTTATGACGGTAATGCGGCGTACTATACCCCTTATGTAAACGAGGGGTGGACACATCACATATCAGGTAGGTGGATACCGGGACAGTGGTTCGTTCAGAATGCAGCAAGCCAGATTGACATGATGATGAAAGAGATGATGGCGGGTAAAATGTCCCCAAAGATTAAATCTAACCTCAACAAATACAAGGGTAAGATTAAGGAAACAAGACCCACGAACCCGCTAAGACAATACAGGCTGAACAAGAGCTTGAACATGAGACTAGGAGGCGTTGATTTATGGAAATCGCGAGGTCGCTAAGAGAAATACTTAACGATAAATTGAACGAAAACGAGCACGGTATAGAGTTTGACGTTTTTCTTTACCATGGTTTTAAGGATGAAATGGATTTTTATTTCCAAGAAATCGAAAACACATGGCAAGAAGAGAAGAAGCTTAAAATACCGGTGGTTATCGAAGAGGTTGACGGAGACTTCCTTGAAATTCCCCACACCACAGTTTCAGAGGATAGTGTCACGACAACCCTTAGAATTCCTGTGGCGAATTCAAGCAGGGAAGACGCTTATCAAACCCCTGAGTTTTTTGACGTTGCAGAAGCTCTGGACGAATTCCGTAGGAAGTATCAGAACGAAGTTTTCTTTGTCGGAGGTAAAAGTTACCAAATTGCACCTACGTCTGGTTCTCTGAATTACAGCCCGCTTGTAGAGAGAAGGCTGGGAAGCCTGTCACTTCGTTTTTCGAAATCGGAGGCTTCTGATGAGGAAATCTTCGATGTAACCGACGACAAGGTTTCTATTAAGGTTGAGGACGGACAACTGACTGTTTATGATAACGGTGACGAAAAAGTGTCCAGACCATTTGTACCGTCCAAGAAATACGAGGTCCTTTTCTTAACTCATGACACGAACAACGAAGACAAGGTCAGGGTTCGAATTCTTGTTAACGGAAATGAGTACGCGGACTACATATCAGACAAAGTTGATTACGAAGATGTAAATAATGTTAGTGTAAGGCCGTTCTACGGAAAGGTAACCGAGCTCCTTTTCACATCCTCTTTAAACAAAAGCAACATAGAGGAATATCTTGACGGAAATAAGTCCATATATGATGCTTTCGAACCCCTGGAAATTTATACCGACAATTTTGAAGACGTCGAAAATAAGGGCAACTCGAGTGATTGGTATATAAGTGACTTTAACTGGAATGCCGCTGTTACCGGAGAAGACGGAGAGATGGTAATAAACCCAAGTAAGATAATTCCACTTACTAACATAGAGCAGTACGGTTCACTGAATTTCCAGACGTTTGACTATACGATGGAGATTGGTTCTTCGGACAGCATTATTCTCGGTAACAGAGTTAAATACTACTTGGATGACCAAAGAATTTACCCGGTCAACAAG
>CAZHUP010000227.1:0-4419 GCA_964535495.1 uncultured Rhodohalobacter sp. | reverse complement strand
TTGTTTATGAAATTCAACGAAGACTCCAGGGTTAAAATCCCAACAATTCTGCATTTGATGAAGCTTGGGTACTCCTACCTATCTTTGTCTGGTCAGGCTTGGGATAAGAAAACCAATATCTTCACGGATATATTTAAAGAGAGTATTAAAAAGATCAATCCGGAGTTGGATGATGAGAATGTGAAAAGAGTGTACGATGAAGTGTCTTTATCCTTAGAAAATGAGGATCTGGGTAAAGCATTTTATGAGAAGTTGGTTAACAGGTCCGGGACTAAGCTGATCGATTTTGATGATTTTGATAACAACTCATTTCATGTAGTCACTGAGCTTACCTACGAAAAAGATGATGATAACTTCCGGCCGGATATTATTCTCCTGATTAATGGAATGCCTTTGGTATTTATTGAGGTGAAGAAGCCGAATAATCGGGAAGGAATCATTGCGGAGCAGAAGCGCATTAAGTCACGCTTTAAAAACACGAAATTCAGAAACTTTGTCAACATCACCCAGTTGATGGTTTTCTCCAATAATATGGAGTACAATGACGATTCCCCAAGTACTGTTGAAGGTGCTTTTTATGCCTCTCCATCATATCAAAGTCCAATTTTTAATTATTTCAGAGAGGAGGAAGAGTTTGACCTTGATACAATACTTGGTATGGTTTCGGACGAAGATGAAAATTATGTTCTGAGAGACAATAACCTTGTCGGTATAAAAAATACGGAAGAGTTTAAAACGAATAAAAACCCGGATACGCCAACCAATCGAATTTGCACTTCTCTGTTTCAAAAAGATCGCTTGGCCTTCATCCTGAATTATGCAATCACCTATGTGAAAGAACGAGCCGGACTGGAAAAACACATTATGCGGTATCCGCAGTTGTTTGCCACGAAAGCTATTGAGAAAAAGCTGGATGAAGAAGTTAGAAAAGGTATCATTTGGCATACGCAAGGCAGTGGAAAAACAGCTCTTGCTTACTATAATGTAAAGTTTCTGACGGATTACTTTAAAAAGCAGGGAGTGGTTCCAAAGTTCTATTTCATCGTAGATCGACTGGATTTACTTGAGCAGGCAAGCAGAGAATTTAAGAGCAGAGGTTTGTTTGTCCACAGGGTTGAATCCAGAGATGATTTTGCAGAGGATATTAAATCGCCATCTGCTATTCACAACGATCGTGGAAAGCCGGAGATCACAGTCGTAAATATCCACAAATTTAAAGATGATCCTGATGTAACTCGAAATACGGATTACAACATCGATATCCAGAGGATTTACTTCCTGGATGAAGTGCACCGTAGTTATAATCCGGAAGGAAGCTTTCTGGCAAATTTGAAGGAATCAGATCCAAATGCTATCAAGATTGGCCTGACCGGAACCCCACTTTTGGGTGATGATTACAACTCAAGAGGTTTATTCGGGGATTATATTCACAAATACTATTACAACAAATCCATTGCTGACGGTTACACTCTTCGTTTGATCAGAGAAGAGATTGAAACCGCTTATAAAATGACCCTAAAGAAAGCGCTTGAGGAAATCGAGCTTCTGAAAGGTGATGCTGACAGAAAGTATGTGTATTCACACTATAAGTTTGTGGAACCCATGTTGTCTTACGTCATACGTGATTTTGAAAACGCCCGAATTGCAATGGGTGATCATACCATTGGAGGGATGATCATATGTGATAGCTCTGATCAGGCCAAAATGATGTATGAAATTTTCCATAATACTCATATGGAGAACCCTTTAGATTTATCCAGGGTAGCTGAACCGCCTGTGACTTATGGAGATAAGTTTAAAGAGAAAAATAAAGTAAAGAGTGCAGCGGTTATTTTGCACGACATGGGCACAAAACAGGAAAGAAAAGAGATTGTCGAAGATTTTAAAGACGGTAAAATAGACCTGCTATTTGTGTATAACATGCTGCTCACGGGTTTTGATGCGAAACGCCTAAAGAAGCTCTATATCGGTCGTGTGATTAAAGCACATAATTTATTGCAAGCCCTTACCCGAGTAAACAGAACCTATAAGGATTTTCGGTATGGCTATGTTGTAGACTTTGCAAATATTGAAGCTGAATTTGACAAAACCAACAAAGCTTATTTTGATGAACTCCAGTCTGAATTGGGTGATGAGATGGAGCATTACTCCAATTTGTTTAAAAAACCTGAGGAGATTGAGGCTGAGATTGCAGATATCAAAGAGGTGCTGTTTCATTTCAATACTGAAAATGCGGAGATCTTTTCTCAACAGATCAGTGAAATTGAAGATCGCGGGTTAATGCTGAAAATCACCAAAGCCCTGAATAATGCAAAGAGTTTATATAACCTAATTCGGCTGTCAGGTAATTATGAATTGTTACAAAAACTGGATTTCCACAAGCTTACTATACTGTCACGGGAAGCCAATAATCATCTGGCTTTAATCAACCAAAAAGAAGCCCTTGAAAAAAGCGTTGATACTTCTAACCTGCTCAATGTGGCATTGGAAGATGTTGTATTCACTTTTTCCAAAGTTAAAGAGGAAGAGCTGGTTATAGCTGATGAGCTTAAAAATACACTGCAGCGAACTCGGGAAGCTTTAGGGGGCAACTTTGATCAAAAAGACCCTGAATTTGTCTCATTAAAAGAAGAACTGGAACGCTTGTTCAAGAAGAAAAAACTGAGTGATGTGACCAAAAAAGAGATGGAAGCCAATATTAAAAAACTGGAGAACATCCATTCACGAGCGAAAGAATTGGAGCGTAAAAATCAGCTGCTGAAAGCGAAGTATCAAAATGATGAGAAGTATGCCCGTCTTCATAAGAGATTGATGGAAAAAGATCCACTTACAAAAACAGAAAGTAAACTTTTTGAAGTTCTCCAGGGCTTAAAAGATGAAATTGATGACCACATTCTGAAAAACTCAAACATGCTGGAAAATGAGAACTACATAAAGCGGATGATGGGACGTATCATTGTCAACCAATTTAATAACGAGCACAATTTTTCTATTGATGCTGAGACATCTAAAAGAATCAATGGATTGATTGTGAAAGAATACATGAATGAATATTACGGCGAAGTAGCATGAATACAACTTTAGAATTTAAAGAAAAGACGAAAACCTTAATTGATGACCTGAAGAGTGTCTGTGCCAACTATGGCTTAGGCAACGATGGGAACGAATTTAAAATTATCACCCAGGTATTTCTGTATAAGTTTCTGAATGACAAATTTATTCATGAAGTAAAGCAGGTGGATAAAAACCTTGCGGAAGCCGACGAGATAGAAAAAAAACTTAAGGCCTTCAGCAAGGATGAGTATGAGATGCTCATCATGAGTATGGATGAAAACACGGCCGTTCTTGAGCCTCACCATTTTATTTCTCACCTATATGAAAAACAGAACGAAGCCAACTATTCGCAGCTTTTTGATAAAACATTGTTGGATATTGCGAAGATCAACAGCGAGATTTTTTCGGTCGTCACAGAAGACGGTGAAAAGATTGTATTGTTCGATGAGCTTAGCCAATACGTAACGGGAAAAAGAGATGAATTTTGTAAAGCGCTCATCAATAAGCTGGTTGGGTTTAGCTTTGAAAACATTTTTCATGAAAAATTTGATTTCTATGCCACCATCTTTGAGTACCTGATCAAAGATTATAACACGAACAGCGGCGGAAAGTATGCTGAGTATTTTACTCCGCATGCGGTTTCCAAGATCATGGCGAAATGCTTGGTACAGGAAGATGTGAGTAATGTTACCTGCTATGATCCCTCAGCCGGATCGGGCACTTTGTTAATGAATCTGGCGCATGAAATTGGGGAGAAAAAGTGCACCATTTATTCACAGGATATTTCCCAGAAGTCATCTCACCTCCTGCGTTTGAATTTGATACTGAATGACCTGGTTCATTCCATTCCTCATATCATTAAAGGAAATACTATTCTTGACCCCTACCACAAAGAGAAAAACGGGGAACTTCAAAAGTTTGACTATATAGTATCAAATCCACCTTTCAAACTGGATTTTAGTGATTATCAGAATGATTTAGACAAGAAGGAAAATAAAGATCGATTCTTTGCCGGAATTCCGAATATTCCAAAGAAGAAGAAAAACTCAATGGCAATTTATCAACTGTTTCTTCAGCACATAGTTCACTCTCTCAACAATAAAGGAAAGGCAGCTGTTGTTGTGCCAACAGGGTTTATAACAGCACACAGGGGAATAGATAAGAAAATAAGGAAAGTGCTCGCTGATAGAAAAATCATATCAGGAGTAGTTAGCATGCCTAGTAATATTTTTGCAAATACAGGCACTAATGTTTCTATACTATTTTTAGACTCCCAAAATGATGGTGACATTGTTTTGATTGACGCATCCAATTTGGGTCAAACTATCAAGAGTGGCAAAAACCAAAAAACTGTACTTACTCGAG
>CAZHUP010000226.1:0-4437 GCA_964535495.1 uncultured Rhodohalobacter sp. | reverse complement strand
CAAAAGGCTTCAGCAGTATCCGGGTCATATTTTTATCAAAGTTGTATTTAACCGCAGCATCGGCTAAAACAAATCCACCCAGAAAAAGAATAATAATCGGGTTGGCAAGTGTTGCTACAAACTGACTAAACGGCACCGGATCGTAGCCGGATTCGGGTCCAAAAGTTATCAGTCCTTCAGCACTAAGAAGTAGTACCTCCAGCAAAATCACCAGAATGGATGTTGAGTAGATCGGTATGGTTTCGAACATCCAAAATACAGCCGCCATCAGAAAAATACTGAGAGCGAGGTGGCCGGGTAACGATAACCCTGGAAAAGTGATGATGAGAGGAATACAAAATCCGATAATCCCTAAAACAAGTCCGGTCAGTTTAGCTTTATCCATAGAACTATAAATGGGTCAAAACAGTGATCGATTACTATCAAAATACGTAGAAATAGATTTCTAACAGAGCAGTTTCTTCAAAAAAACCAATGTTTTATTGGTAGCGGTTTCATGGTTTTGGAGTACATTCTAATCGTAAACTCATTACGAGTAAACCTGATTAAATTTTTTGCAGATCAAAAATGGATCACATCTATGTCTCTCGCTGATTTGCGCAAAGCCCCGCAGATCTCCGAGCATATCTCCGACTAAATCAGCGGTACTCTGCGAGAATGGTTTCCAGGGATAAACCGTTAAAAATTTATCTCTATGAAACTCCCTTATTGAAATCAAACCAACCTTCTTGCCGCCGTTTGAACGGGGTCCCAAACCGGAGAAAATGGTGGCGCATAAGAGAGATCCAAGTCAACGATATTTTGCGCGGTCATTCCCGCGGTGATTGCGGTTACAACGGTATCAATTCGCTTTGCTGATCCGGAAAATCCTACAATCTGTCCGCCCAGAACCTTACCGCTCTTCTCTTCAGATATTAACTTCACGGTAATCTTGTCACTTCCCGGATAGTATCCGGAACGGGTTCGACTCTCAATCGTAGCAGTTTTATATTTTATACCGGAATCTTCCAACTCTTTTTCCGATAGTCCCGTCCTTGAAATTTCGAGATCTTTGAACTTGGTAATTGCCGTACCGCAAACACCCGGAAAATCAATCTCATCACCGCTCAAATTCATCCCGGCTACCAAGCCATGCTTGTTTGCAACTGTTCCGAGCGCGATCCATGTCTGCGCTTTTTTAATCAGATGAAAAGACTCAGCACAGTCTCCGGCGGCCCAAATACCGGGCACTGAGGTTTGTAGTTTTTTATTGACCTTTATCGCTCCTTTCACACCGGTTTCTATCGGTGTTCCATCAGCCAATTCTGAATTTGGTTTTACCCCCATTCCCAGTATTACCAGATCAGCATCTACTTCTCTTTGATCAGTTACAACCGCAGATACCCGACCCTTTTTTGACTCAAATCTTTCCAGTTTTTCGTTCAGATAAAGATCAACACCTGAATCTCGCATATACACAGAAATCAGATCAGCCATATCTTTATCCATTGTGGTCATCACCTGCGGAGCCATATCAAACAGTGTTACCTCCATATTGAGGTCCAGCAGTGCTTCTGCCATCTCAATCCCAATATACCCTCCACCAACTATAACCGCTTTTTTAGGCGACTGCTCTTCAATGTATTCAAAAACATCAATTCCAGACTGAAGTGTGCTTAAGCCAAATATTCCCTTAGACTCTATCCCTTCAAAATCAGGGCGTATCGGTGATGCACCCGTGGCGATCAGCAGTTCTTCAAAAGATTCCCAGAATGTTGAATCTTCAATTATATTTCTGACTTCAACTTGTTTGCTATCAACATCGATCTTCAATACCTCATGAAGCGTTCGTACATCAATATTGTGCTCATCCCTGAAAGCTTCCGGTGTTCGGGCTATCAGATCATCAGAGTCTTCAACCTGCCCCGCGATAAAGTACGGCATTCCGCATGCTGCATAGGATGTATGCTTTCCTCTCTCAAAAACCACAATTTCCCGTTCGGGTTGAGCTCTTCTAACTTTTGATGCAGCACTCATGCCCGCTGCGTCCCCTCCAATGACTACCAATTTTCCTTTACTCATGTTCTGTTGATTTTATTCTGTTTTATATCAATGTATTAAGAAATTAAACCATCATCTATTTTGATCTAAAACAAGGTTAACCATTTTTATTCTCTTTAAATTTTTGTCTTACCTTTAAGTAGAAATTTTTTAACACATATATTTTAAACAAGCATGGAAAAAGAGTCATCATCCAATAATCCAAACCAAGGATTTAAATTCATCATCAAATGGTCACTGCTATTTTTTGTCATTCTTGTAATTGTCGGGTTGATTTATCGAAACCTCTACCCTGTTAAACTCGATCTGGATCAAAGCGAATACATCAAACAGGTTTTTACTATCCAGAATTCATACGCATACAGTGAACCTTCAGACACCACATCTATAGTCGGAGAATTTGAAACCAGTGAAATCTTATTCGTGATTGATGAACAAGATGATAAATTCTTAGTCAGACCACTCATCACCTCCTATTTGGACAGCGTTTGGATAGACCAAAATCACGTTTTTGACTACTCACCTGAACACTATCGGCAGTGGCAGTATGAGGAAGATCGCAGAAGATTTAGAACTGATGATTAACTCTATGTTGATATGATCGGATATTCAGGGCAAGAGAAACCCGACCGCATTACGCGAGTCCATTTATGGATTGGCCGTATTTTGCTCATTGTAGTCGGGATTGAGTGGATCTATTTATTGATTGAAGCACAGTGGTTATCACTTTTTGTGGTGAGCTTACTGCTCATCGTATTATTCATTCCCATTCTTTTTAGAAAGAATCTTCAGGTGGAAATTCCAGCAGAATTTCATCTTACCGCGGTAATTTTCACTTTTGCTGCACTCTACCTCGGTGAAGTTCAGGAATTTTATCAGCGAGTGTGGTGGTGGGACATTGCTCTTCACGCCACAGCAGGACTACTGATGGGAATTCTCGGTTTTCTGCTGATTTACATATTAAATGAAAGTAAGCGAATTGATATCCATCTTACGCCCGGCTTTATTGCATTTTTCGCATTCACATTCGCCGTAACCATCGGTACAGTCTGGGAAATATTTGAATTTTCAATGGATCAGATATTTGGACTGAATATGCAAAAACCGATGCTGGGAGATCCATCCGGTTTAACGGATACCATGTGGGATATGATTGTTAACGCCATTGGAGCAATTATAATAAGTCTGATGGGTTGGTGGTATCTGAAATACGAAAAAGATTTCTTTATGAAGGAGTGGATCAGAAAATTTATTAAGAAGAACCCTCGATTGTTTAAAGAGTAGATCCAAAAATTTTCGCATAAAAAAACGCCTGAATGTATTACCATCAGGCGTTTTTAATTTAATTATTACAGCAATAATACTAGAATCCTTCCGGATTAGCCTGCTGCTGCTCCTGCATTTGTGAATCCATCATCATCTGTTGAATACGCTGTTGCAGTGAAGGATCCTGCTGAAGAGCCATATTTATTTCCATAAATCGATCCATGCTCATTCCTTCCTGTTCCACTGCCTGCGCCACACTTTGATCCAAATCACGCTCCATTTCACCTATTCTTTCAGATGCTGATTCGAACTTGTCCAGTTCTTCCTGAGTGACATCAAGCTGCTCATCCGGCTGTTCCATATATCGGGATTCAGCGATCACATTATAAGTTTCTACACTTAAATCCTCGCTTTCAACAACTGCAATCATATCAGACTGCGCCTCCATCTGTACCTGTTGTGCAACTGCAGAGATATCGACGAATGTTTCAAGTTCTTCATCTGAAACTTCTATCTGAGGAGGTGTTTCCTGTTCAAATTGTCCCTGAAGATCATCCTGTGGAGCCTGTTCTGTCATTGTTTGATCTTGATCTGATTGACATGCCAACATGCTCAAACCAAATACAATAAGAGTTAAATACTTAATCATTATTATCTATTATTTTGAATTTACTGTTGTCTCAATAAACTAAATAGAGCTGAGACTGTTTCATGTTTTATAAGATTTCATATGGTTTTAATCTATTTAACATGAGAAACAGATTTTTCAATAGAAATTGGGATTAATCTTTGAGAGTGGTTGATCTCAAATTTTTGGCCTTACCAAACTCTGATACTTCTAAATCATTGGTTTTGTGTAAAGCAATCAAACAGGGTTGCTAGAAGAGAAGATTTTATCATATCAATGAGAGAAAAATTCCTGAGACGGATTTCACGTTTCTCACATCTTATATACCCTTTGGCGGGATGGCTTCTCATCTCTTGTAAGTAGAAGCTTGGTTATGAGTTTAAAAGAAGTGAGAGGTATAAAAAAGAGTTGTACCTGGGAAGGGACTCGAACCCTTACGACATCGCTGCCACCGGATTTTGAATCCGGCGCGTCTACCAATTCCGCCACCCAGGCTAATCGAT
>CAZHUP010000225.1:0-4454 GCA_964535495.1 uncultured Rhodohalobacter sp. | reverse complement strand
GACGGTGTATAATTGACAGAGGTTCAAAGATGAAAGCACACGAATTACGAGACTTGACAATGACGGAATTGGAGGCCAGGCTGAATGATGAAATCGAAGCTTTGGAAAACTTTCGATTCAACAAAGCAATTGCCGGCCAAATTGAAAACCCGGCCAAAATTAAAAACACCAAACGGGAAATTGCCCGCTTGAATACGATTATTAATGAAAAATTAGGTGCTGAATAAATTATGGCTGAAGCACAAAGATCTCAAAGAAGAACCAGAACCGGTCGAGTAGTAAGTGACCGAATGGAAAAGAGCATTACAGTTGCAGTAGACAGACAGATTAAACATCCTATCTACGGCAAATTTATTACTAAAACTACCAAGTACATGGCTCATGATGAAAATAATGATGCCAAAATTGGTGATACTGTATTGATAATGTCAACTCGGCCTCTATCTAAACGCAAAACATGGCGTTTGATAGATATCGTAGAAAGAGCAAAATAACGTTCAATCTTGTAGGTAGATCTCATGATTCAAACGCAAAGTGTATTAACAGTTGCCGATAATAGCGGCGCAAAAAAAGTGATGTGTATTAAGGTTCTTGGAGACTCAAGAAGACGTTATGCACGTATTGGAGATTTGATCTCATGCTCTGTAAAAACAGCGATACCCGGAGGAAATGTTAAAAAGGGGGAAGTTGTACAAGCTGTAGTTGTGAGAACAAAAAAGGAAATTCGTCGCCGTGATGGAAGTTATATTCGATTTGATGAAAACGCGGCTGTAATTATTAACAAAGAAAAGGAACCGGTGGGAACTCGGATTTTTGGACCTGTAGCCAGAGAGCTTCGGGAAAGAAACTTCATGAGAATTGTTTCACTGGCTCCGGAAGTACTTTAAAACCATATTTGTTATGCCACGTAAGTATAACACGCAGAAAAAATTACATGTTAAAAAAGGCGATAACGTTTTAATTATTGCCGGAAATGACAAAGGAAAACGAGGACGTGTTCTTTTCGTTTATCCCAAAACCGATCGAGTATTGGTTGAAGGAATAAACATGAGAACGCATCACGAAAAACCATCCCAGGATAATCCACAAGGCGGACGTCTGAAAAGAGAAGCGTCTGTACATTTATCTAATGTGATGGTAATTGACCCAACAACTGATGAACCGACACGAATCGGTCGTAAAAGAATTGAAGAAGAAGGTGGAGGCCGTTGGGCTCGATATGCAAAAACCAGTGGCGAAATCATTGATAAATAATTAGTAGAATGGCTGAAGCAAGACTTTATACAAAATACAAAGAAGATATTATACAGAAGCTCAGAGATGAGTTTAAGTATGAGAATATCATGGGTGTACCCAAATTGCAGAAAATTGTGATTAACGTGGGTGCCGGTGATGCCATGAATGATGCCAAAATACTCGACGTCATCAGCGAAAATATTGCAACTATTACAGGACAACAACCTGTGAAAACTAAAGCAAAAAAATCGATTGCGAACTTCAAATTAAGAGAAGGGATGCCTATCGGCTGTAAAGTGACGTTGAGAGGGAAAATCATGTATGAATTCCTCGACAGGCTTGTTAACTTGGCGCTGCCCAGAACCAGAGACTTTCAAGGTGTTCCAAACAAAAGTTTTGATGGCAGAGGTAATTATACAATGGGTATCAAAGAGCATACCATTTTCCCTGAAATTGATGTTGATAAAGCAAAAATGATTCACGGTATGGATATCACCTTTGTAACTTCAGCTGAAAGTGATGAGGAAGCTCTTACGCTTTTGACTCACTTTGGAATGCCATTCAAAAAATAATTTAACACTAAGAAAAAGTTAGACAATGGCTAAGAAATCCTGGATAGCGAGAAACGAAAAACGTAAACGAACAGTAGAAAAATACGCTGAAAAAAGACGTCAGCTTAAAGAAGCAGGCGACTACGAAGCGTTGCAAAAACTACCTCGTGATGCAAGTCCTACAAGAGTAAGAAATCGTTGCTCAATAACAGGACGATCAAGAGGTTATGTAGGCAAGTATGGTGTATCGAGAATTAAGTTCCGTGAACTAGCTCTTAATGGTAAAATTCCCGGCATTCGAAAAGCAAGTTGGTAAACTGGAGATTTATAAATTATGCAAAGCGACACAATATCAGATTTTTTAACACGCATTAGAAACGCACAGCGAGCCGGACACAGACGCGTTGACATCCCCGCTTCAAAGATTAAGCGGGCGATGACTAAAATTCTCGTAGATAAAGGTTACGTTAATAAGTTCATCGACATTGAAGATGGCAAACAAGGCATTATCAGAATCTTTTTGAAGTATGATGCTTATGGTAAGCCAGTAATACGTGAGATGAAACGTGTATCCAAACCGGGATTGAGAAAGTACAGTTCATCTGACAATATACCGAGGTCATATAATGGGCTTGGAGTTGTGATAGTATCAACTTCCAGAGGTGTAATGACAGATAAAGAAGCACGTAAACTAAATGTAGGCGGAGAAATTCTCTGCACTGTTTACTAATAAAAGAATTAGAGAAAAGTTATGTCGAGAATAGGTAAGCAGCCCGTTCCATTACTGAAAAATGTTGAATTTTCTATTGATGCCGATAACATAGCTACTGTTAAAGGCGATCAGGGAACCGGAACACTGCGCATACACCCTGAAATTAAAGTAGAAGTTACTGAGAGCGAGATTATTGTATCTCGCAGCAGTGATTCGAAAGAGCATAAATCGCTACACGGACTCTACCGCTCTTTGATTGATAACATGGTTAAAGGAGTATCCGAAGGTTATAAAAAGAAGCTTGAAATAATCGGTGTAGGTTATCGTGCTGCCTTTTCTGGCGGTGTTCTTGAACTGAATCTTGGTTATTCGCATCCAATCCACTTTGTACCACCGGAAGGAATTGACATTGAAGTGGACACAAAAACCAAAAAAACTCCAATGCTTATTATCAGTGGAGTAAATAAAGAATTGGTTGGACAGGTTGCGGCTAAAATCAGATCACTGCGTAAGCCTGAACCTTATAAAGGAAAAGGTATTCGATACGTAGATGAGTATGTACGTAGAAAAGCCGGTAAATCTGCAGCTAAATAATTTTAGAGATCTTTTAGAACCATGAAGAAGAATAAGAAAAAGACAGAACGTAGAAATAAGATCCGCAGAAGAATTCGCTCTACGATTCGCGGTACTGCTGAACGGCCACGTTTGAGTATATTTAAAAGTAACAAGCATGTGTACTTGCAGCTTATTAACGACAGAGAAAATGTTACACTGGTTGCTGTATCAACAAAATCTGATGAGTTAGAGAAAGAACTAAAAGATAAATCAGGTGTTGACGCTGCCAACTTAGTAGGTAAAGCTCTTGCTGAAGCTGCTAAAGACCAGGGAATTAAAAAAGTGGTTTTTGACAGAAGTGGGTATAAATACCATGGAGTTGTAAAAGCTGCTGCTGATGGTGCCCGTGAAGGAGGATTAGACTTATAAATCATTTTAATTATGCCTAAAGTAAGAAGAAAACATAATATTCCGGCTGCCAACTTAAATCTTGAAGAGAAACTCGTTCATATAAACAGAGTTTCGAAAGTAGTAAAAGGTGGTCGTCGATTCAGTTTTAACGCAATTGTAGTAGTAGGAAATGGCGAAGGTGTTGTAGGTCATGGATTGGGTAAAGCAAATGAAGTTGCTGATGCAATTCAAAAAGGCTTTGACAATGCCAAGAAAAACCTGATTAAGGTTCCTATTACAAAATCTGGAAGTATTCATCATCCAGTAGTTGGGAAAAATGGTGCAGGAAAGGTTTTATTGCGACCAGCAGCAGAAGGTACCGGTGTAATTGCCGGTGGACCAGTAAAGTCTATCCTTGAAGTTGCCGGCTTTCACAATATCCTTTCAAAATCTTTGGGATCTTCAAATCCTCACAATATGGTTAAGGCCGCTTATGAAGCGCTTAGAGAATTAACCGATCCGGTTGAAGTTGCTCAACGTAGAGGAGTTAGCGTAA
The DNA here is from genome assembly GCA_964535495.1 of uncultured Rhodohalobacter sp. Lineage (GTDB taxonomy): Bacteria > Bacteroidota > Rhodothermia > Balneolales > Balneolaceae > Rhodohalobacter. The sequence continues at coordinate 454 of CAZHUP010000225.1, read as the reverse complement.
GTAAAGTCTTTGAAGGATAATCAATCGTTTTAAAAGAGTTCTATCATGAAATTACACAATTTAAAAGCTCCGGTAACCAATCAGAAAACTCGTAAGAGAGTTGGACGAGGACAAGGTTCCGGTACGGGTGAACAGTCCGGACGAGGCCATAATGGTCAGAAATCCAGGAGTGGTAGTAAAGTAAAAGCGTGGTTCGAGGGTGGTCAGATGCCACTTCAAAGACGGATTCCAAAATATGGGTTTAAAAATCCGTTTAGAAAGGAATACCAGGCTTTAAATGTTCAAACAGTAGCTGATTTTATTGAGGCTGGTCGTTTTTCAGACAACATCTCTATCGAAGATTTAGTAGGTGCTGGTCTTGTAGACGATAAGGAAAGGGTGAAGCTTTTGGGCACAGGAGAATTGAGCCAAAAAGTGTCTATAGAAGTTCATGCTTGCAGCAATTCAGCAAAAG
>CAZHUP010000224.1:0-4457 GCA_964535495.1 uncultured Rhodohalobacter sp. | reverse complement strand
TGATTTCTATTGACGGTTTTATGAACGAATACCTCGAACGCAATGATACACCCAATTTTGATCGGTTTTTAGCGGAAGGTGTCCGGGCAGAATACATGATTCCTGTTTTCCCAACTAAAACATTTCCCAATCACTGGTCGCTGGCAACAGGGCTCTATGTGGAAAATCACGGAATTATCTCAAACAGCTTTTACGATTATGAACTCGATGCCCGATTCAGCTATGGAGCTCCCGATGGCCAGCACGACGAACGATGGTGGGGAGGCGAGCCAATCTGGGTAACCGCAGAGAAACAGGGGAAAACCTCGGTGAACTTCTTCTGGCCGGGGTCTGAAGCAACCTTCGATGGATTGCAGTCCACCAAATGGGTGGATTACGACGGCTCCATACCGGACAGTACACGCATTGACAGCATTGCGGCATGGTTTGATCCGGCAGGAGACGTGCAGGCAGATTTTGGAACACTCTATTTCAGCTTTGTAGATAGCCGCGGACACCGCTACGGCCCTGACGCTCCGGAAGTAGATGAGGCGGTTATTGAAATGGATCTGCTTTTGGGTTATTTCTTGGAAAAAATTGAAGGTATTGGATTGGCTGATCAGATGAACATCTTACTGGTATCAGATCATGGAATGGCTAAACAGTCTGAGGATAAAGTGATCTTTTTGGACGAGCTTATAAACCTGGACGATGTGGATATCATCGATTGGTCGCCGGTTGCAATGATTCGGCCGCATGAGGGCAAAACAGATGAGATCTACAATGCTCTAAAAGAGAATGAAGAGAATTATAGAGTGTATTTGAAGGACGAAATGCCGGAACGATTTCATTTCAGCAACCACTATCGAATTCCTGAAATTATTATGATTGCAGATATGAGCTACTCGATAACTAACAGAGACTATTTTGAGGATCGGGGTGTTGTTACCGGGATGCACGGTTTTGACAATATGGAACCGGAAATGTTTACATTCTTTGCTGCAAAAGGCCCTGCCTTTAAAATAAACGAGATTGAAGGTCCTGCAGAATCTATTAATATATACGAGCTGATTTCTCACCTGCTTCAAATAGAGCCGGCAGAGAACGATGGAAGCCTTGATGAAGTTAAAAAGTTTTTGAAACAGTAAGTAATTATGCACTTGTTCCGAAGTTTTAAATAATTGAAGAACAATTTTTTGAATTGCATCTAAGCTGAATATGAAATACCATACGCAATTGATCATTGTGTAAGAACCCCAAACAATACCTAGACAGATAAATGGCATACGTAGTAACAGAACCATGTGTTAACTGTAAGTACACGAATTGTGCAGCGGTTTGTCCCGTTGATGCATTTCGTGAAGGCCCTAACTTCTTAACAATTGACCCGCTCGAATGCATTGATTGTGATGCTTGTGTTTCGGAGTGTCCTGTAGAAGCAATTTATCCGGATGACGAAGTGCCGGAAGAGTGGGAGCACTATATTGAACTGAATGAGCGACTGGCCGAAAAATGGGAAGATCGAATTATTAACGAAACAATTGATGCGCTTCCTGATGCAGATGAGTGGGCTGAAAAAAAGAATAAGCTTGAGCACCTTCAGGAAGATTGGGATTAACTCAATTTTTGATAGCGGGAATCTCCCTCTTAAACTTTCTTAAAGATCACTTGACCCATTGAGTAAAACTGCGGAAACCCAGCACATTTTAAAAATCAGGAATAAAGAACTTGATTTAAGCACTCCTAAAGTGATGGGAATTCTGAATGTAACTCCCGATTCGTTTTCGGACGGTGGAGAGTACAATCAAATTGAGGCTGCACTCCATCGGGTTGACGAGATGATCGATCAAGGTGTCTCGATTATAGATATTGGAGGAGAATCAACCCGGCCGGGTTCTGATCCGGTTTTAGTTGAAGAAGAAGTTTCAAGAGTGTTACCTGTTTTAGAGGTCGCCGTAGAGAAGTATCCAAATATTCTCTTTTCTGTTGATACAACCAAATATGATGTTGCCCGTCCGGCTCTTGAAGCGGGAGCACATATCATCAATGATGTGAGTGGACTACAGAAAGAACCTCGTTTTGCGGGGTTATGTGCGGAATTCAGCGCAGGATACGTGTTAATGCACTCGAAGGGTGATCCCAAAACAATGCAGAATAATCCGGAGTACAAAGATGTTGTTTCGGACATTTTAGGTTTTTTCAGCCGCCAGATTGATAGTCTGAAAAGTGAAGGATTAGAAAGCGTAATTATTGATCCCGGTATAGGGTTTGGAAAAACTCTTCAGCATAACCTGAAAATCATATCAGGACTTCATAATTTCACGAAATTTGGCTACCCTATAATGATGGGTGCATCCCGTAAATCAATGATTGGTCAAATTTTAGATAACCGCCCGGCAGACGGCAGATTGGCGGGTACACTGGCGGTACACTATCATAGCTTGATAAATGGAGCTAAGATTTTAAGAGTACACGACGTACAGGAAGCAAATGATTCAATTAAAATATACAACGCAATATTGTCGGCTAAAGTAATTAGCAGGTAAACCTCAAATTTTGAAACTGTGATACCGATAGGATTTTTAGAGTTTGGTCTTAAAGACCTGCTGGAGACACTGGTGATTGCGCTGGTGCTCTTCTATCTGTATAGGTGGATTCGGGGGACATTTGCGATTCAGGCTGCACTTGGCCTTCTTTTTGTAATCATATTGAACGGTGTTGTGAGTTTGTTGGGCTTCACCACGCTTAACTTCATGCTTCGAAGTATTTTGGACGTTGGTGTTCTGGCTGTATTTATCATATTCCAGCCCGAGATCCGCAAGCTTCTCTACAGCCTTGGCCAGAACACTACATTCGACCGGTTTATCGGCAGATCGGGGGCAGACACGGTTATCGAGGAGGTCATTGACGCGGTAAAGAATATGGCACAGGTTAAAACCGGCGCACTGATTGTCTTTGCCCGGAGCTCATCATTGCAGGATCTGGTTGATGTGGGGGTGAAGCTGGATGCACGCGTTAATGCCCAATTGTTGCAAACCATATTTCAAAAAGACACACCTCTTCATGATGGTGCGGTTGTAATACGCAATAATCGAATAGTAGCAGCAAGCTGTTATCTTCCTATCTCTCAAAACCCCAATATATCAGCTGTTTTTGGAACCCGTCATCGGGCTGCAGTTGGAATCAGCGAAACTAATAACGTATTCGTGGTCGTAGTGTCTGAAGAGACAGGACGTATTTCTATTGCAAAAAATGGAGCCCTGACAAGTGGTTTGTCCATTCAAAAATTGCGCGCAGAAATGGAAAAATCTCTAGGAGAAGATAAAGGAGATGGCATGGGGTTTAGCTCAGAAAAGGCCGACCTTGAAATGAATTGATCGTTTAGATTATTGATCAAATAATTTAAGAAGTTCTTTTGCCGCTTTAAATGAACTTAGTTTGCCCAACTGAACATCTTTTTCAAATTTTGTGAGCTTTTCTTTTACTCCGGGATTCGAATAAAATTTTTGTTTCAATTCTTGATTGATGGTTTCATACATCCAGTAAGCAGCCTGTTCCTTTCGTCGCTTTTCAAAAAAGCCACTTTCTGATGTTAAAGTCAGGTAGTTTTGAATCTCTTTCCAAATTTCTTCAATCCCTTTAGATTTCAGCGCAGAGCATGTCAACACTTTAGGTTTCCAGCCCGAAGGAGATGGAGGGAATAGAGACAGGGCATTTTCATACTCACGTTTAGCACGCTTTGATGCATTGATATTGTCGCCTTCAGCTTTGTTGATGGCAATAAGATCTGCCATCTCCATAATTCCACGTTTGATTCCCTGCAGCTCGTCGCCGGCTCCGGCAAGCATCAGTAGCAGGAAAAAATCAACCATCGAATGTACGGTGGTCTCAGATTGACCTACACCAACCGTTTCAATAAAGATGGTGTCATATCCGGCAGCCTCACACAAGAGCATGGTTTCCCGTGTTTTTTGTGCAACACCGCCTAAAGTACCGGAAGTGGGAGACGGACGGATAAAAGCCCTATCGTCTGTGGAAAGTTTTTGCATCCGGGTTTTATCACCCAGAATACTTCCTTTGGAACGACTACTGCTGGGATCGATGGTCAAAACAGCAAGTTTGTGGCCTTGGTTAATTAGTTGCTGTCCTATAGATTCAATGAAGGTGCTTTTCCCAACACCGGGTACTCCGGTCACACCAATCCGGACTGAATTACCGGTTTCTGGCAAGCACTTCTCAAAGATCTCTTGCCCGAACTCTCTATACTCCTTCTTTGAACTTTCAATGAGTGTGATAGCCTGAGACAAAATGGTTCGGTCGCCATCCTTTATTCCTTCCACATACTCCTTCAAGGATCTTTTAGATAGTTTCTTTGTCCGATAATTTGGATTGATGGATTCGTTCACATCAGAACCTTTATTAATTGAAAGCGATTTGTTGCTGGATTTTGTCATGTTATTGAATTCTCCCCTTGAGGG
>CAZHUP010000223.1:0-4478 GCA_964535495.1 uncultured Rhodohalobacter sp. | reverse complement strand
GTGTTTTTAATGGGTCTTTTCTGGAAGAAGACAACCACACAAGGAGCAATTTATGGTGTGCTATCATCGATTGTAGTAGCCATCTTGTTAAAGATTCCTGCTCTTGGTTTGCCTTTTCTCGATCAAATGTTCTACACACTGATCATCACCATCGTGATAATTGCAGGAGTCAGTTTAACAACGAATCCATATGATGAAGACCCGAAAGCGATTCACACAACAGCAGATATGTTCAAAACCGGTCCAGCATTCAATATCGGAGCTTATGTTATACTGATTATTGTGGCGGTTTTGTACGCCGTGTTTTGGTAAACAAATTTTATAACGACTGAAAGTTTTAAGATGACAGACTTTATTGAAAGAATAAGCAGCGAGTTTAGAAATCGTTTTCACGATGATTTTGTGCTTATCAAAGCTCCCGGACGAGTGAATCTGATTGGAGAGCATACCGACTATAATGATGGTTTTGTTCTGCCTGCTGCAATAGATAAATCGATATGGCTTGCCATAAGCCTGAATGATACAGGTCGAGTACGTCTCATTTCGGTGGATATGGATGAAGAATATGAGGTAGAGCTATCACCCAATCTCAAAAAATCGGGAATGGGCTGGCCTGATTATATTCTGGGGGTGGTTGATCAGCTTCGTAAACATGGAATGAACACTGTTGGGTTCGACTGTGTGTTTGGCGGTAATGTGCCGATCGGGGCCGGACTCTCATCTTCAGCGGCACTTGAAGGCGGAGCTCTCTATGGACTGGCTGAATTGAACGACTGGGAAATTTCTACGATGGAGATGGCTCAAATTGCACAGAAAGCAGAGAACGAATTTGTGGGAGTTCAGTGTGGAATTATGGATCAGTTTGCTAGCCTGAACGGTAAAGAGGCTCATGCTTTAAAACTGGACTGCAGAACCCTGGAGTTTGTGAAAATTCCGTTCCGAGATCCAAATTTTAACATTGTGCTTTGTGACACCGGCGTGAGACGAGAATTGGCCGGCTCGGAGTATAATGTACGCCGCGAACAGTGTGAGCAGGGAGTTTCCATTATTCAAAAATCACACCCGCAAGTGAAAAAACTTCGGGATGTAACTATTGAAATGCTGGAAGAGTATGTAGATCAGATGAATGATGTTGTTTACAAGCGATGTAAATTTGTGATTGAAGAGAACCGGCGCGTGTTGGATGCATGTGTGGACCTTGAAAAAGATAACATCGAGGCGTTCGGTGAGAAGATGTATCGGTCTCATGAAGGATTGCAGCATGAGTTTGAAGTGAGCTGTAAAGAGCTGGATGTCCTTGTGGATATCGCCAAAGATGTTGATGGTGTGATCGGGTCCAGAATGATGGGTGGAGGATTTGGCGGCTGTACCATCAATCTTGTGAGAACAGAATTTGTGGATCGCTTTACTTCACTTGTAAAAAAACAGTACAAAGAGAGAACCGGAAAACCGACCCGAATTTACATAACAACCATTTCGGATGGAACTCATATTTTGAAGCAGGAATTGAACCAGACAAAAATATAAAATAGAGAAGACAATGGCTTTAGATCTATCCAATCATCCGCACAGAAGATATAATCCATTAACCGGTGAATGGGTCCAGGTATCGCCACACCGGACCAAGCGCCCCTGGCAAGGTAAACAGGAGCATATTCCGGGAGAAGAAAAGCCAGAGTATGATCCGAACTGTTATCTCTGTCCCGGAAACTCACGAGCGGGTGATGCTCAGAACGAGGAGTACGAATCAACTTTTGTATTTGATAACGATTTTAGTGCCCTGCTCCCTGACACGCCTGATGAAGAGTTGAACAAAAATAACCTGTTGATTGCCAAAGGGGAGAAGGGAATTTGCCGCGTGATATGCTTCACGTCCCGACATGATTTAACGCTGCCGGAAATGGAGCATTCTCAAATTCGAAACGTTGTAGACCTTTGGGTGAAGGAGTATGAAGAGCTGGGTTCTCGCGACTATATTAACTACGTACAGATTTTTGAAAACAAAGGCGAGATGATGGGATGCAGTAATCCTCATCCGCATGGACAGATCTGGGCGCAGGAATCGATCCCGGAAGAGCCGGCCAAAGAACTGGTGCAGCAGCAATCCTACTATCAAAAACATGGCTCCACACTGCTGGGAGATTACTTGGAACTTGAACTGGACAAACAGGAACGTATTGTAGCAAAAAATGATCATTTTGTAGTTCTGGTTCCTTTTTGGGCTTTTTGGCCTTATGAGACCCTTGTTATCAGCCGAAGACCATTTGCCCGGTTCACTGATATGACAGCGGATGAAAAAGAGGGCCTGGCAGATATCATCAAAAAAATAACCACTAAATACGACAACCTATTTAATGTATCCTTCCCTTATTCAGCCGGATTTCATCCTGCTCCAACAGATGGAAAGCCACATCCTGAATGGCATTTTCACATGCATTTCTATCCGCCTCTGCTTCGGTCAGCTACAATAAAAAAATTTAGTGTAGGGTACGAAATGCTTGGAAACGAACAGCGCGATATAACAGCAGAATATGCTGCAGAAATACTCAGGGATTTACCAAACGTTCATTACAAGTTACAATGATTTTAAATGCAATAACGGATAAGAAGTAAAATTCCCAGTAAGCTCTCCATATTGTAAGCAACATTAATCTATTTTACGAACCTCGAATAAATGATTCCATCTAAAAAATAAGAAAAATGATTTTGATAACAATTTTGTCACTGTTTTTGAGCGGTACAACATTTTATGTGAGTTCGTCAGAAGGTAATGATGCCAATTCCGGTACCAGTCCCGGGCAAGCCTGGCAAACACTTGAAAAAGTGAGCGGCTCATTTTTTGAGCCGGGTGACAGAATTTTGTTCCGCGCCGGTGATGAGTTCATTGGTCAGTTAGTGGTAAATAGTTCAGGGGCAAAAGAGGCACCCATCGTGTTTGGAAAATATGAGGAGGGGCCTAAACCAATCATCAATTCAGCTCCAACTCCCGGAGGTTCTTACATCACATCTATCTTAATCAGAAACCAATCCTTTATAGAGCTAGAAGATTTAGAGGTAACCAACGACAGGCAGGAAATGCGGCAGGGAGAAGATCAGCAACAGGGATATGGTATCTATGTCCATAATAATGGTACTGAGGTATTGGAGCACTTTCACTTTCGCAACCTGACGGTAAGGGATGTGTATGCTATTACAACAGAAGGGGTCGATTTTGATGATTTGCAAGTTGCAGGGATATATTTTCGCACAGAAAGAAATACCGACCCAAATAATTTAAGGCAAATAAAAAACATCATTGTAGAAGATTGCTTTATTACGCGTACAGGAAAGTTTGGCATTTGGACACAGCATGGTGGCGGAATGCAAGGAGTTGGAAATGATATGACAAACAGGAATAAGGATATCATATTCAGGAACAACCACACCTACCACACCGGGGGATCAGGAATTACTCCGGGCAGGTCATACAATTTACTTATGGAGGGGAACACTTTTGAATATCCGGGATCAGGTATAGATCCAAGGATGACCAACAGAGGAAGCGGAGCATGGTTCTTTGCGGGTAGAAATATCATTGCGCAATTCAACAGAGTCATATCTGCAAGGGGCCCTGCCGATACCTATAGTATTCATATAGATCATAGTAATGAAAACGTATTTGTACAATTTAATTATAGTGAAGATAGCGAGGGCGGATTTGCTGAAATTCTGGGAGATAACATCAATTCGGTATATAGGTATAATGTAAGTGTAAATGATGGATTCCGCCCAAATGCCCGTTCCATGTGGGTTTCTGACTATGCAGGGCCTAACAGCGAGATCAGGTCAGATCAGAACTACATTTATAACAATACCATTTATCTGAGCCAGAATAGAGATACCGGTTTACTTTTCAGGGGGCATAATACATACGTGTACAATAATATAGTTATGGCTGCTGCCGGCAGCTCAATAGGCAAGTCGGAGTATGTGGTGCAAATAACAGACGGTGCCGAATTTGTCGTCTCAAACAATCTGTTTGATGGGGACATCCGCCAGGATTTTATAGAGGCTGGTTCCAATACTCTAATCGGAAACCCTTTATTTACTAATGCGGGTGGCAGAGATACAGATAGCTATAAATTGCTGCCGGAAAGCCCCGCAATAAACGCCGGTATCGCCTTTGATCAACCGGAGTTTCCAAAGGCCGGAGAAGGTATTTTTGCGGATATCCCGGCCTTTCCCGATCATGATTTATACGGAAATCCGATAATCTGGGAAGAAGGAGCCGTCAATATTGGAGCGTTTTTGGGTTTACCGGATTTTGAAGATTAAGGTCTTTCATCCGGATAACTGCTACATGAGGATGGCAATGTGAAAAGAGGGTACGGATTAGCGGTTAAATATAGATAGTTTGGGCAAGAGGTATACTACCTTCATAAATATCGAGCTATAATTTATCTGTAGTCGTGTTTTTTCAGCAGAAATTATGTCTGGAT